>NZ_JBAWKJ010000001.1:1885000-2185000 GCF_037095755.1 Sphingopyxis sp. CCNWLW2 | reverse complement strand
CAACACCAACCCCGAGGCGGCGCGGAAGGCGCAGCATTCACAGATCCTCGTGCCGATGGACACGCCCGGCGTGCAGGTCCTCGGCCCGATGCACGTCTTTGGCGCCGACCATGCGCCGCAGGGGCATATGCACATGCGCTTCGACAATGTCCGCGTGCCGAAGGACAATATCCTGCTCGGCGAGGGCCGCGGGTTCGAGATTTCGCAGATGCGCCTCGGGCCGGGGCGTATACATCACTGCATGCGCACGATCGGCAAGGCCGAACGCGCGCTCGACCTGATGGTCAAGCGCGGCAATTCGCGTACCGCCTTTGGCCGCCAGATCTCGCAGCTCGGCAAGAATCTGGAAGTGATCGCACGCGCCCGGATCGAGATCGAGGCGATGCGCCTGATCGTGCTCAAGGCCGCGAAGGCGATGGACCTGCTCGGCAACCGCGAAGCGCGCGTCTGGGTCAGCATGGCGAAGGCGATGGTTCCCGAACGCACCTGCCAGATCATCGACCAGGCGATCCAGATCCACGGCGCGACCGGCATCTCGCAATGGACGCCGCTTGCCGACCTTTATGCCGATGTGCGCCACCTGCGTTTCGCCGATGGTCCCGACGAGGTCCATTATATGGTGGTCGGCCGCGAGGAACTGGGACGACACTGACGGCCCCTACAGTGACGGCCGCACCTTCGCGCCCGGGATCGGGCGCCGCGAACGCTTCTGCGGACGCGGCGCCGCCCGCGCGGCATGGATGGTGTAGCCGCAGAGCAGGCCGTAGAGCGCCAGCCCCTCGACCTGCCAGAACGGCATCGTCGCCATGTTGAGCAGGAAGAAGGCGAAATGCGCCGCGAGCAGCTTGAAGCGCTCGCCGTGCGCTGAGGCGGCCGCGGTGAACATGACCGTCCACAGCGCGATCATCGCCGCCACGCCGAACCAGCCGAGTTCGTAGAGCGTCGCGATCAGTGTGTTGTGCGGATAGACCTTGAACACGCCCTCCCAGCTCTCCGGCCCCAGGCCGAACAGATGCTGGAGCGGCGTGCCCGCGGCCCAGGCATAGATATAGCTGCTCCAGATCAGCGGCCGCCCGGACATCACCTGCCGTTCGAGCAGGTCGAAGTCGCGCGGCGGTTTGATCAGCCCGGCGGGGTCCGCGAGGAAGGCGGAAAGGTCCGCGAAACTCGCGCTGTACGACAGGGCGGCGACCGAGACGAGCAGCACCCCCGCGACCATGGCCGTCACCGCCATCGGCGCGCGCTGGTCGCGCCGCACGCTCAGCGTCAGCCCGCTTAGGAAGGCCGCCAGCGCGAGCGGCGCGAACGCGAGGATCGTCGTGCGATAACCCGCGAGCAGGATGCCGATCAATGTCGCGAGCAGGAAGGCGATGCGCACCGCGCGCGGCGCCGACCGGGCGAAACAGCCGACCAGAAACCCCGTCATCATCGCGACCGAGAAGGCCGCTTCGTGATTATAGCCGCCGATCCAGACCAGCCCGTCGCCATCCTCGGACCCCTTGGGCAGGTTGAGCGCCAGCGACAGCGCCTGAAAGACGAGCAGCGGCAGAAACGAAACCATCGCCCAGCTCAGGAACCGCGCGTCGGGATCGCTGCGCAGCGCCTGGAACACCGCGAGCATGATGACGATCATATAGGCATATTTGACCGCCACGTTGATCCCGCCGGTCGCATCGCCGTTGAGCGCGGCGCTGAACAGCGCGAGCCCGACCAGCGCGTAGACGGGCAGCAGCCATTTGAGCGCCAGATTGGCCGGCCGCACCACAAAGAGCAGCCCGAACGCGGTGACCCCGATCGAAAGCAGGGCATTGCCCGAAAGCCCGCCCGCGAGCGGCTGGAACATATAGAGATGATAGGCGCCCGCCGTGTAGCGCATCCACAGCGCCACCACGACGAATGCGCCCGCGACGCTGCCCGCCCGCCGCGCCGCGATAACGAGCGCGACGAGCAGCACCGCCGTGACCGGCAGCAGGATGCCAAGCCCGAACGCCGGGCCATAAGGTAGCGCCTGCGCGGTCACGGCGCCGCCGGATCAGTCGGCATAATAAGGACGGTACGCCTTCAGGAAGGTGCCGCCATCCTCATAGCCCGCCCGCTCCTGCTCGCGCACGTCGACCAGCGTCAGCACCGCGCCCAGCATCTCGGCATGGACATCGTACAATCGCCGCAGCGCCACCGAGGCCGCCTTGGCCGGCGTCTTACGCCAGCGCACGAGGAACACCACCCCGTCGGCCATGCTCGCGATCACGCGCGCCTCGTCGACCGGCAGCACCGGCGGCGTGTCGAGGATCACGAGGTCGTACCGCCCGCGCACTTCCTCGATCAGCTCGGCCAGCCGCGGGCTTTCGGTCAACCCGACGCCTTTGGAATCGAGCCGCTGCGGCAGCAGGAAAGCGCCCGACATGCTGTCCTTGACAATCGCCTGTTCCAGCGTCGCCTGCCCCGCCAGCACTTCGTCCAGCCCCAGCTTCACGCCGTCGGCGAACTGCCGGCTGGACGCACGCCGCCGTGCGTCGGCGTCGATCAGCAGCACCTTGCCGCCCGCCGCCGCCACCGCGCGGGCCAGCCCCATCGCGGTGGTGGTCTTGCCTTCGCCCGGCACCGCCGAGGTGATCGCGACGACGCGGATCGGGCCCGCCGCCTCGGCGAACTGGATCGACGTACGGAGCGTGCGGAAGGCTTCGGCATAGGTCGATTGGGGCCGCTTGAGCAGCAGCTCCGCCGGGGGCGCCGGCGGACCCAGCTTGCGATAGCCGGGCAGCGTGTTGGCGTCGGGGATCGAAGCGAGCGTCGACAGCCCCAGCATTTCCTCGATCGCATCGCTCGTTTCGATGCCGCGTTCGAGCAGCTGGAGCAGGACAACGAGCAGCACGCCGATGCCGAGCCCGCCGACCACGGCCATCGCCGCATAGATCAGCATGTTCGGCGAACTCGGCGCGCCGGGAACGCGCGCGCGGCTGACGACATAGGCATCGCTGCGCTCCAGCCCCGATTGCGCGACCGTCTGGCGATAGCGATCGAGGAACGCCTGATAGAGCGTCCGCGCCGATTCGGCGTTGCGCTCCAGCTCGTTCAGCCGCACCGATGCCGCATTGTCGCTGGCGAGCTTACCCTCGGACTGCGCCACCGACCCCGCGAGCGAACCCGCGCGCTGGTTGGCGATACTCGCCTGGATCGCGACGTTGGAGACGATGCGCTGCACCTCGGCCGCGATCTGCTGATCGGCGACGCGGAGCTGGCTCTGCGCGCGAACGAGATCGGGATGCCGGGGGCCATAGCGTTTTTCGAGCGCCCCGACCTCGCGCGCCACCTCGGCGCGCTGGGCGCGCAGCTGGCTGACCACGGGGGAATCGAGCGAATCGCCAAGCTCCTCGCCAGTCCGCCCGCCGCTCAGTTGCGCGCGCGCGGCCGAAAGGCGCGCCTGCGCCGCGGCATTTTCGGCCTTGGCTTGGGCAAGCTGGGTCGACAGCCCCGACAGCTCCTGCTGCGTCACACTGCTCGCTTCGGAGACCGCGAAAAGATTGTGCGCGGCGCGATAATCGGCGACCGCGCGCTCGGCGCCGACCACTTGCGCGCGAAGATCCTGAAGGCGCTCTTCGAGGAATCCGCGCGCGCGATGCGTCGCCTCGGTCTTCGATCCGACCTGCCCCGATACATAATCGTCGACTAGCGCATTGGCGATCTGCGCCGACTGCACCGGCGTGGCGCCCTCGAACGAGACGCTGATCGCATAGGATAGCCCGTCGCGCTTCACCGTCAGCCCGCCCAGCAGCGTACCGATCGCGCGCTGGCGCCCGATCAGGTCGGGCTGCGCGGTCGGCTGGCCCTGTCCGGCGGCCTCGTTGAACGCCGGGTCGCGTTCGAGCTTCAGCCGATCGACCACGCGCCCGATGAGCTCGGGCGAGCGCAAGACCTGCACCTCGGTATCGACCGCTGCCGAATCGGGATCGGTCGTGGGGATCACCGAATCGACCTTGATGACCTGCTCCGCCGTCCGTTCCAGCGCGACCTGCGCGGTGGCGAGGTAGCGCGGTTCGGCGGCGAGATAGGCGGCCGCGGCGATCACGATCGCCGCGGCCATCGCCGCACATAAGATCATCCATCGCCGGCGCAGCACACCGCCGACCCGGCGCAGGTCGATCAGCGCGCCGCGATCGACCTCAGGGTCCGCTTCCCGGCCGCGCGGAATATGCCGTGTTACTGCGTCCATATTATGCGGCAGCCAGAAAGGCACGCACCGCGGGCGCGATGTCAGGACGGGCGAGCGCGAGCGCGAGCGTCGCGGTCACAAAGCCGCTCTTGTCGCCGCAATCATAACGCTGACCTTGAAAGGTGACGCCGTGGAACGGCTGCTGGCCGATCATCCGCGCCAGTGCGTCGGTGAGCTGGATCTCGCCGCCCGCACCTTCCTCCTGGCTGCCGAGGACGTTCATCACCTCGGGTTGGAGAATGTAGCGGCCGATGACGGCCAGCCGCGACGGCGCGACGTCCGGCGCCGGCTTCTCGACCAGTCCCCGGACCTCGGTAATCGCCCCGGCGCTCGCACCCGGCGTGACGATGCCATATTTTTGCGTGTCCGCAGCGGCGACTTCCTCGGTGCAGATCAGATTGCCGCCAAGATCGGCATAGGCCTCGACCATCTGCTTGAGGCAGCCGGGTTCGCCGACCATCAGATCGTCGGGCAGCAGCACCGCGAAGGGTTCGTCGCCGACGAGGCGGCGGGCGCACCACACGGCATGGCCCAGCCCGAGCGGCTCCTGCTGCCGCACGATGTTGATGTCGCCCGGCGGGGGACGGGTGCCGTCGAGCGCGGAAAGCGACTTGCCGCGCCGGGCCATCGCTTCCTCAAGCTCGAAGGCATGGTCGAAATGATCCTCGATCAGGCTCTTGCCGCGGCTGGTCACGAAAATGAACTGCTCGATGCCCGCCTCGCGGGCCTCATCGACCGCATATTGGATGAGCGGCCGATCGACGACCGGCAGCATTTCCTTAGGCATCGACTTGGTCGCCGGAAGGAACCGGGTTCCAAGGCCGCCGATGGGGAACACGGCCTTGCGTATTTTTCGCATTTTTTCACCCTTTTCTGGTCGCTGGGTTCCCCCCCAATTAACCAGCATTGGATCGGCAGGCACGATCGCCGCGTACTGCCGGGGAGCGACCTGCGCCTTTACGCTGCATTGCAGCAAGAGCCCGGCGTCGAAGCGTGTGCAAAGTGCGCCAGGCCATTCAGAGCTTTGGAGGTGTTCCGGCAAAGGACACTCCGCCCGGCACCGAACCGCCGCCGCGCGAGCGGACCAGCGGTGTGCCCGGCGGAACCTGGATATCGTGCGAGCCGATGATGATTTTCGCCGGCCCATGATGCACGTCAAAGATCGGCCAGCCCCGGGCGCTCTTCACCACCAGATGCTCGATATGGATGATCAGCGGCTCGCTTGCGCCTTTCGCCGCCATGATCGTGAAATGGTTGGTGTCGCCGATCCCCCCGACCTTGACGGGATCGACGCTGGTGAGCCGCGTCGCGCGGATGCTCGACCAGAGCCGGAAGTTGCGCGCGTTGCGGCCGCTGATGCAATCGTCGAGCAAAGTCTCGGTCGACTTCAGGTCGAACCCGCCGTCGCTATTATCCCATGCGGCGCATTGGCGGAACAGGATCCGCGCATTGCCGCGTTCGGTCGAGAAACCGTCGCCGTTCCAATATTGCCTGGCCTTGCGCTGCCATTGAAAGCCGCGCATGGAGCAGCGCTCGACCCGGAAGTCGTGCGCCGTGCCGTCGAAGGCGATGCCCACGGGCAGGTCGGTCGCGCCCGTCGTCCGCATGCCGCTCGCGCTGACATCCTCGATCACCCCGTCATGGCTGTCATACCGGATTCGCGCGAAGCTGCGTTCGAGATTGCTCGCCTTCGCCCCCCGGACGCGAAGCCCGACGCTGCCCGCCCCCGCCCGTTCGGGTGCCGCCTTGTTCTCGATCACCCGGTAGCCGCCCTCCACCCGGATATCGGCGATCTGCACATTTCGCACCGGTTCGCGGATCACGAACAGGCCGTTGCCGACGTCGCGCGCGCGCACGCCGCGATAGACGGCGCCCGACTCCACGAAATAGACCGGTTCGCCCCCTGCATTGATCTGAACCGGCTTGGCGGCGAAACGAGAGGATGGGTCGTCCATGCCGCCGCGCTAATCGGAGCGCACCGATCAAGGCCAGCGCGATGCGGCGCGGCGTGGCGCGTCCGGGGTCAGTGCAGCGCGGGCGCCGCTCCACCCAAATCGTCGCCGCCGTCGCGCGCGGACGCACGCGCAAAACCGGCCAAAGGCTGGCGACAAACGTGCCGCGTCCGGCTGAATCGCCGGAAACCAGCTTCGCCGTGATCGATGTTGAGCGTCATGCCCGCATCGGCCTTCGCCGCGGACGGAATTCGCCCGTCGATCGCGATCGCCGCAGACAGCGTATGTTCGAGCACATGGCGGCGCTCCGCAGCATCGCGGCCGAAATACGTGATGGCGAGCGGCGGCGGTCGCCGATGGATCGTGGCGATCGCATCCTCGATCCGCGCATAATTGCGCAGCGGCAGGATCGGCCCCCGAAACTCCTCCTGCATCACCAGCATGTCTTCGCTGGCGTGGCGAATGATGTGGAGCGGCATTCCCGCCCCGCGCGGCTCCGCCGTCATCACCTCGCCTCCGCGCGCGCGCGCGTTATCCAATAGCCGCGCCAGCCGTTGCTGTTCGGCGCCCGGCAGCGCCGCTTCGTTCGCCCCGGGCTGCATCGCGGCGCGCCACAGCCAGGACGCAATCGCCTCTTCCTGCTCTTCGGGCACGAGAAGATAGTCGGGCGCGAGCGGTGCGCTTCCGCCCTTGAGGCGCTTGCGTGCGATCACATTGTCGGCCGCCTTGGCAAAATCGGCCGAGCGTCCGAGGATGACCGGCGACGGGCCCGAGCGCGCAATCATAACCCCATCACCTTCCTGCGGTTCGCTTGTCACCAGCAGGTCGAACGGCTGCTGTGCAAAGTCGCCATCGGACGCGACCGCCAGTTCGAGCGGATCGAAGAAATCGGGCGCGAGTTCGCCGATCAGCCGGCTCAACTGCTCCGAGGCCGCGTCGAATTTCAACGTCACCCGGTTGCCTGCGGCGAGCGCCCCCGCGAGGATGCCCGCCGTCCGGAGCAGCGGCAGCGACGCCGGCGCCGCGATGCCGATCACCCCGACCGGCAGATATTCCACATAGTCGCCGGCCCCGCGCAGCCGCGCGAGCAGGCTGCGCCCGCCTTTGGGGCGCATCCAGCGGCCCACTCCGTCGATCGCTGTCCGCAGCGCCGCCAGCGCCGGCGCCACTTCGATAAGCCTGGCGGAGTCCGAATCCTGATTCGGCTGGTCGGCGGCGAGGGCGTCGCACAGCGCGTCGGCGTTTTTTTCGATCATCAGCATCGCACGCCGCAGCCGGTCGCGGCGAAGGGCCAACGACACCGGCAAGTCGGCGAAAAATGCCCCACGTTGCGCTTCCAGCATCTCACCCTTCCCGCATTTTATCCCGTCCAGCTTCTACTCCGACGCTGACCCGTGGCAAGTTCAAGTCGAAGCGTTTCGTCGCATTGCAGCCAATTCGGCTGGCCGTCGTTTAGGCAAAGCCTCGAATTATCCGCTTCTAAACTATCGCATTTTTTCTCCCTGTCCCGTTCTGGGTCGGGATTTTGGGAACGATCATTTCGCCTTTCAATTGCCTCCGCTCAAAGCTGGCAAGTTGACCGTTAACCGTTGCGACGCGATTGTTCGCACGTGCAGCAAAAAGCCGACTTCATATAAAAAGGGAGCAACGCGTAATGCGTATCGTAATGATCGGGTCCGGCTATGTCGGGCTCGTTTCGGGCGCGTGTTTTGCCGATTTCGGCCATCATGTGACCTGCGTCGACAAGGACGCGAACAAGATCGCCCGCCTGCAGGCCGGCGGCATCCCCATCTATGAGCCCGGTCTCGACGATCTGGTCGCGCGCAACGTCGCGGCGGGCAATCTCGCCTTCACCACCGAACTGTCCGAGGCCGTTGGCGCCGCCGATGTCGTGTTCATCGCGGTCGGCACCCCCAGCCGCCGCGGCGACGGCCACGCCGACCTGTCCTATGTCCACGACGCGGCGCGCGAGATCGCCGGCGCGCTCTCCGGCTTCACCGTGATCGTCACCAAATCGACCGTGCCCGTCGGCACCGGCGACGAGGTCGAGCGCATCATCCGCGAGTGCAACCCGGCGGCCGAATTCGCCGTCGCCTCCAACCCCGAATTCCTGCGCGAAGGTGCCGCGATCGAGGATTTCAAGCGCCCCGACCGCGTCGTGATCGGTATCGAGGACGAACGCGCGCGCGCGCCGATGGAAGAAGTCTATCGCCCGCTTTCGCTCAACAAGGCGCCGATCGTATTCACCAGCCGCCGCACCAGCGAGCTGATCAAATATGCCGCCAACGCCTTCCTCGCGATGAAGATCACCTACATCAACGAGATGGCGGACCTGTGCGAACAGGTCGGCGCGGACGTCCAGGAGGTCGCCAGCGGCATCGGGCTCGACAACCGGATCGGCGCGAAGTTCCTGAATGCCGGCCCCGGCTATGGCGGCTCCTGCTTCCCAAAGGACACGCTCGCGCTGATGAAGACCGCGCAGGATCACGACGCGCCGCTGCGGCTGATCGAGGCGACCGTCGCGGTGAACGAACAGCGCAAGCGCGCGATGGGCCGCAAGGTCATCGCCGCGATGAACGGGCAGGTGCGCGGCCGCACCGTCGCGGTGCTCGGCCTGACCTTCAAACCCAACACCGACGATATGCGCGACGCGCCGTCGATCGCGATCATCCAGACGCTGCAGGATGCCGGCGCCAAGGTCCGCGCCTACGATCCCGAAGGCATGGACGCGGCGAAAGCGGTGCTGACCGACGTCGAATATGCATCCTCCGCCTATGCCGCCGCCGAAGGCGCGGCGGCGACAGTGATCGTCACCGAATGGGACGCGTTCCGCGCGCTCGACCTTAAGCGCCTGAAGGCCGCGATGGCCGAACCGGTGCTTGTTGACCTCCGCAACATCTATCCGCCCGCGCGGGCCGAGGAAGCGGGCCTGCGCTATGTCGGCATCGGCCGGCCGGGCCAGCCCGCGGGCGAAGCCGAAGCCGCAGACGAGAGGCACGCCGCATGACCGACGACAGCCCCATCCTGGTAACCGGCGCCGCCGGCTTCATCGGCCATGCGGTGTCCGAACGGCTCCTCGCGCGCGGCGAACGCGTACTCGGGCTCGACAATTTCACCGACTACTACGACGTCGCGCTCAAGAAGGCGCGCACCGCGCGGCTGGTCGATAATTTCAGTTTCCGGCTGATCGATGGCGACATCGCCAGCCCCGGGTTGATCAGCGAGCTGGTCGAGGCGAACGGCATCCGCCGCATCGTCCACCTCGCCGCGCAGGCGGGGGTGCGCTACAGCCTCGAAAACCCCTTCGCCTATGAGCATAGCAACCTCAAAGGGCATCTCGCGGTGCTCGAGGCCGCGCGCCACGCAGGCAACATTGAGCATCTCGTCTACGCCTCGTCGAGTTCGGTCTATGGCGACCGCCCGCTCGGCGGCACGGGCTTTCGCGAGGACGAGCCCTGCACCGCGCCGGTCTCGCTCTATGCGGCGACCAAGCGCAGCTGCGAGCTGATGAGCGAAAGCTATGCCAAGCTCTATCACCTGCCGCTCAGCGGCCTGCGCTTCTTCACCGTCTATGGACCCTGGGGCCGGCCCGACATGGCCTATTATGGTTTCGCGCAGAAGATCCTGCTCGGCCAGCCGATCGAGGTGTTCGGCGAAGGCCGGATGGCGCGCGATTTCACCTATATCGACGATATCGTCGACGGCGTCGTCGGTGTGCTAGACCGGCCGCCGGCGGGCGGCGAGAACCGGCTGCTCAACATCGGCGACTGCAATCCCGTCGGGCTGATGGACATGATCGCGGTACTCGAACGCGCGCTCGGCCGGCCCGCGATCAAGCTGATGCGGCCGATGCAGCCGGGCGACGTGACCGCGACCTACGCCGACATCTCGGCGATCAACGCGCTCACCGGATACAGCCCCAAGGTCCCGCTTGCCCGCGGGATCGAGCGGTTCGTCGACTGGTATCTGGGCGAAATAGAAAATGGTGGAAGAGGGCCGATGGCAGCGGTGGCCTGAACCGGAAAATCCGGCCGGGCGCTAATGGAGTTGAATATGCTGCAACGGACAAGTCTGTCTTCCAGCGCCCCCGCGGGCGCGCCTATCATCTGCGTGACCGGCCTTCGCGGCTTTCCGCATGTGATGGGCGGGATCGAAAGCCATTGCGAGGAGCTTCTCCCGCGGATCAAGGCGATCTGGCCCGATCATCGGTCGGTCGTGCTCGGCCGCGCGCCCTATCTGCCCGAGCCGGTGGGCGAGCATCGCGGTGTCGAGATCGTCGGTATCCCCTGCCCGCGCTCGCAAAATCTCGAGGCGGTGGTGTCGACGTTGCTCGCGGTCCTTTCCGCCCGCAAGCGCGGCGCCGGGCTGATCCATATCCATGCGATCGGCCCCGGTTTGCTCGCGCCGCTGGCCCGGCTGCTCGGTCTGAAGGTGGTGGTGACGCACCACGGCACCGATTATCACCGCGCCAAATGGGGCCTCGCCGCGCGCACCGCGCTGCGCGCCGGCGAGTGGCTAGCGCTGAGTTTCGCCAACCGGGTGATCGCCGTCTCGCCCTCGCTCGCCGCGCAGCTGCGGCAGAGCTTCCCGAAACGCGCGCACGCGATCTCCTACATTCCCAACGGCACGTCCGACCTGCCCGGCGACGCCGATCCGGCGCTCGTGCTCGAACGGCTGGGGCTCGAGGACGGCGATTTCCTCCTCGCGGTCGCGCGGCTCGTTCCCGAAAAGGGCCTGCACGACCTGATCGACGCGCATGAGCGGTCGAACTGTACGGCGAAGCTCGTCATCGCGGGTTCGGCCGATCACGAAAGCGAATATGCGCGCGACCTGCTCGCGCGCGCCAGCGACCGCGTGATCTTTGCCGGCGTCCAGTCACGCGCGACGCTGAAGTGCCTCTACGAGCATTGCGCGCTGTTCGTGATGCCCTCCTATCACGAGGGCCTGCCGATCGCGGCGCTCGAGGCGGCGAGCTGCGGCGCGCGGATGCTGCTGAGCGACATCTCCGCCAATCTCGACATTGGGCTCGACGCGCCGAACTATTTCCCGGTTGGCGATGTCGCGGCGCTCACCGAACGGCTGAACGCCGATTGCGCGGAATTTCAGATCGATCGCGACGCCGTGCGCGCGCGCTTCAGCTGGGACAAGGCGGCGGAGGACACGCTCGACGTCTATCGCGCCACGCTTGCGCCGGGCCGGACGGCGCCGCGCGCGCCCAATTATTCCGACGCGGTGGAAGCTTAGGCGCCGAGCCGGGCGAGGACTTTCGCCCGGTCCGCCGTATCGATCGGCCCGCTCACTTCAATACCCGCGCCGGTCCGCGTCGCGCGCGCGATCCGCGGGTGCCACGCGTTCTTGCGCCACTCCCAGCTGCGAATTCGCCAGCGCCCCGGCCCGTCGGAATCGATCGCCAGCGTCGGCCGTCCCGTCTTTTCGGACCCGGAGCCGGCATCTTTTACGTTACATGCACTGCCCGCGGCCGCGGCGGCCATCGAAGTCAGAAGTGTTCGTCGATCCATTGCCATATCCTATAGCTAGGGCGCGGCGATCTTTTCGGGCACTGTCTGAAGCGCGCGCGGCGTGCTGCCCCCGGCCACGCGCTTGATCATCGCCTTGCCCAGCCGCTGCCCGGGCAGCTCGACCAACCTGTAGGTCACAAAAGCAAGGGCATAGGTCACCGGAACCACGATCGCTCCGGTCAAGGCGAACCGCCCGGCGGCGCCGAGCCCGGTGCCGAATTGTCCGATGACCGCCGCCGCGACTGGCTGCAGGATCAGCAGGTGGATCAGATAGGTGCCATAGGACAGCTCGCCCAGCCAATAGAAGGGGCGGCTGCCGAACAGGCGCGAAACCCAGCCGATCACACCGAGCGAACGCCAATGAACCAGCGCGAAAAAGCCGAACACGAGCAGCTCGCGCACCGCGAAATGGAGCAGGTCCTGATCGCCCCCGATCGGGATCGCGGCGAGCAGCATCGCGGCGCCAAGGCGCATCCATAGCCGCGCAAGGCTCTCCCCCGGATCGGCGGCGATCAGCATGCCGGCGAGGAAAAGCTGGAGCTTCAACGGCAGGAAGGACGGCATCGGATAGTCGAGCCCCGCCGCCCCGGCGATCAACGCGATGGCCACACCGCCCCCCGCCGCGACCAGTGCCGCGGGGATCCAGCCGATCCGCCGTCCGAGCAGGATGAGGAAGGGAAAGAGCAGGTAGAATTGCATTTCGAGCCCGAGGCTCCAGTCGGGCAGCGGGGTGCGAAAAGCGTATTCGGGCAGCGCTCCGAACAGGAAGGTCAGATGCATCACGATATTGGTGAGGCCCCCGTCGGTATAGCGCTCGGCGGGCTGAAGCGCTTGCCCGAGGAAGCTGTCGATCGCGACGCGGTCTGCATAAATCGACGGCCCCGCGATCAGCGCCGCCGCGAGCGTCACATAAAAAAGCGGTGCCAGCCGGAAAAAGCGGCGCGTCCAGAAAGCCGCCCAGGTGCCGGGCGCATCCCAGTCCTCACTGCCCGCGCGCAGCCGGTACTGATACATCATCAGGAAGCCCGAGAGCAGGATGAACAGGTCGACGCCGAGGTCGGGCTTGCCGATCAGCGGCAAGCGGAAACCGGTCAGGATCATCATATGCCCGATGAGCACCCAGAGGGCCGCGACGCCGCGCAGGCCATCCAGACACTCGACTCGCCGAATGTCCATTAAATACCTCCGCAAAATCGTCCGTCGATGTTCGCCCTGATAGACGCCTCGCGGCGCGAAACCCCTTTAAATCGGCCAGTTGCCCCTGCGGGACGATGAAGCGGGCAAGCCTGTGTGCACCGCAACAAATGCCCGTGGTAGGAGTTCTCCAGAGGCGAATTCCGCCCGAAACTCCAGCGAGGAACCATGCTGCACCGAAAGCGGATTTTATTCGCGATCAACTCGCTCGCGGGGGGCGGCGCCGAGCGCGTCCTCGCCACGCTGCTCGGCGGTTCCGAGCCCTGGCGCGCGCGCTACGACATCCATCTCGCGCTGCTCGACGACGAGCCGCGCGCCTATGACGTACCCGAATGGGTCGAGGTTCATCAGCTCGATGCCCGGCACAAATTGCTGTCGAGCCTGATCCAGCTGCGCGCGCTCGTCGGACGCGTGTCGCCCGATGCGACGCTCAGTTTCCTGACCCGCGCCAATATCGCCAATGCCTGGGCGATGGCGGGGCGCGGCCGGCCCTGGCTGATCAGCGAGCGGGTCAACACCAGCGCCCATCTGGGCAGTGCGCGCGCCGCCAAGGCGATGGTCCGCATCGTCTATCCGCGCGCCGCGCATGTCATCGCGGTGTCCGAAGGCGTGGTCGACGATCTTGCCGCCAATTTCGGCGTCGCGCGCGCGCGCATGTCGGCGATCGCCAATCCGGTCGACCATCGGCGCATCGCCGAGCTTGCGGCCGAGCCGCCTGCCTTCGTGCCTGCCGATCGCTATATCGTCTCGGCCGGACGGCTCATGCCGAACAAGAATTTTCCGCTCCTTCTGCGCGCCTATGCGCAGGCCTCGCCGCGCGAACGCCTCGTCATCCTGGGCGAAGGCCCGGAGCGCGGAGCGCTCGAAGCGCTCGCCGCCTCGCTCGGGATTGCCGACCGGGTCGACATGCCCGGCTTCGTCGCCAACCCCTTCGCGGTGGTCGCGCGCGCGCAAGCTTACGCGATGCCCTCCAATGCCGAGGGTTTCCCCAACGGCCTCGTCGAGGCGATGGCGTGCGGGGTCCCTGTCGTCGCGACCAATTGCGCGTCGGGCCCATCCGAAATTCTGGCCGGCCGGTCGCGCGATACGATCAGCGGCAGGATCGATGTCGATTCCGGTGCGTTGGTGCCGACCGATGACGTCGAAGCCTTTGCCGCAGCACTCGTCGACGTGCTCGCCGAGCCGCGCCGCAGCGCTTGCGGCGCGCGGGCGCGCGACCGCTCGCTGGCGTACGGCGTCGAACAGGCGGCCGCAAATTACTGGACACAGATCGAGGCGGTGCTGCGCGCGCCGTCCGCCGCGTCCCAAATCGAAGACATATCAGCATATCGTCCGGGAGTAAGTTCATGAAATGGCATAGGCAAATCGCACTGGCGGGGGCGCTGATGGCGCTCAGCGGGTGCGCCGGGCAAACCCCGCTCGCGGGCAGCGGCGCCGCGCCGCCTCCCGCCACGGCTTTCGTCCTTTCGCCCGGCGACAAGATCAAGGTCGCGACCTATGGCGAAGAAAAACTCACTGGCGATTTCGAGGTTTCGCCCGCCGGCACGATCGCCTTCCCGCTGATCGGCGAGGTCAAGGCGGCGGGGCTCCAGACCGAAGAATTATCCAAGGCGATCGAGGCAAAGCTCGGCGACGGCTATCTGCTCGAACCACAGGTTTCGGTACAGGTCGCCAATTTCCGCCCCGTCTACATACTCGGCGAAGTGAACAAGCCCGGCGAATATCCCTATACGCAGGGCCTCACCATCCGCGGTGCTGTCGCGAAAGCCGACGGCTTCACCTATCGCGCCAACGAGAAACGCGTCTTCCTGAAGCGCGCGGGCGAGGCCGGCGAGCAGGAATATCCGATGAGCGCCGATTTCGCCGTGCTCCCCGGCGACACGATCCGCTTCGGCGAGCGCTATTTCTGATGAATATGGCCACTGCATCGCTGACGCCCGTGCCGGCGTTCGAAGAGCCCGCGTCCGACGAGGCGGGCAAGCCGCACCGGCGCGGCTGCCCGGTGAGCTTCGCTAAATTGAAGGCGTTGCTCGCCGCCGATCTCTATCGCTATGCCGGGCGTGTCAGCTTCGGCGCGTTCGCCAAACATTATGCCTTCACCCCCGGCTATAAGTATACGGTGCTGATGCGCACGGCGGGCTGGCTCAAGCTCAAGCCTGCCAAGGCTTTCGGCCTCTACCCTTTCGCCAAATGGCTGCTGCTGCGCGCGCGCTACAAATATGGCTTCGCGATCCCCGAATATATGGAGATCGGGCCCGGCCTGTTCCTCAACCGCTTCGGTGGCTTCTATTTTCACGGCGACACGGTGCTGGGCAGCAACGTCAACATCACGCACGGCGTCGTGCTCGGCTATATGAATCGCGGCAGCCGGCGCGGCGCACCGATGATCGGCGATCGCACCTTCCTGGGGTCGGGCGCCAAGGTGATCGGCGGCATTCATGTCGGCGCCGAGGCGGCGATCGGCGCCAATGCGGTGGTAACGAAGGATGTGCCCGAGCGCGGCGTCGTCGGCGGCATCCCTGCGAAGCTGCTCTCCGATCAGGGATCCGACGGCTATATCAACCGCCTTGCGCCGCCCGAACTGCTCGCGGCGTGCGAGGGCGCGCTCTACGGATCGCGCACAAAGCCCGGCTGATCGGGCCTAAAGGCCCGAGAAGGTCAGCCCCACCGAAACGCGATTGTCCGTAAATTCGCGGCCCGCGGTCGCACCCCAGCTCGACTGGGTGCGCCGCTGCAGGTCGAACCGCAGCGCCATCCGCTTGCTCACGAGGTACGACGCGCTGCCACGCCAGGTCCAGCGGTCGTCGCGTCGGTCTATGTTGTTGAAATCGCGCTTTTCCAGCTCGCCGCCGGCGCTGATGATCAGATTACGCAGCAACTCATAATCGGCGCGCAGCGTCATATTGGTCGCGAGATAGCCGGTCGCGCCATTGACGCCCGTTTCCTTGATGCCGCGATCGACCGTGCCGGTAATCGTCACCAACGGGGTGAGGAAATAGGCCAGCTCGCCGCGCACGAGGAGGCCCGAGACGTCCTCGAATTCGACCGGCCGGTAATCCTGCTGGAAATAGCCGAGCCGCAGCGCCCCGCGCGCCTTGCGGCCCAGTTCGAAACTCGCGCCGCCGGCAAGCTCGAAGCCTTTGGAATCGCGCGCCGGCACCGGCCCGATGCGCTCGCGATAGTCGCGCTTGTTAAGCGAGCCCGCGACGAACAGCGCGATGCTCGGGCTCAGCGCATATTCGCCGACCGCCGTGCCGGTGTAGGTCGTATGATCGCGGAAATCCTGATCGATCGGATCGCCGCCGGGGGTGACGCTGTCGCTGTAGTTGCGGTTCTCGACATCGACCACGCCGCGCACGCGCAGCCGGTTGAAGACATGCGTGTAGGTCGCCGTCCCTCCGCTCAGCGTGAAGCGGACCGGCCGCGATGCCTGCGTCGGACTATCGGGCGAGACGCGTTCCTGGCTGTAGCGCCCGTTGCGCAGCGTCAGGTTCAGCGTGTCCGACTTGCTGATCGTGTAAAGCGCGCCGGCATTGACCGAATATTGGGTGGCGTTCTCGCTCGCACGGCTGGCGTAGCGCAAGAGGTCGAGCTCGCCGTCGAGCGACAGCTTGAGCGTCGGCGAAGGTCGGACCAGCGAGACGCGCGGGCGAATGCGCAGATAGGCGTCGCCGATCCGGTCATTCTCCTGCGCATAGAGATTGTCGTCATAGCCGGCGCCGATCGCCATGCGCGGCATCAGTTCGAGGACGCCGAGCTGGATCGGTTCGGGCGTATAATCGGGCCGGCGGCGTTCGAGCACGCCGATATTGCGGTCGCGCCCGAAACTATTCTCGCTCGAAACCGATCCAAGCCCGTCGGTCGCATCCGATTGTTGGGCGAGCGCGGGCATCGCGAAACCGCAGCTGCCGAGCAGCGCAAGGGTGACAACGCGCTTCATCGGCGGGCCAGCGTCACGAGCAGCGGCAGATGGTCCGATCCGGTGGCGGGAAACCGCCGCGCCGACACCAGTCCCCAGTCGGGCCCGGCATAAAGCTGGTCGATCGGCAGCACGGGAAAGGCACGCGGCCAGCTAGGCAGCGCGCGCGTCATGCGGGTGAGCGGTGCGAAGGCACGGTCCTGCTCACGCATCGCCGCGGCCCAAGGGGTCAGGTTCATGTCGCCTCCAACGATCAAGGAGCCGCGTTCGATCCGTGCCAGCGCGCGCGCTACATCGTGTCTGCGCACCGCCTGATCGCGCGATGTCGGGCGCGGATAGTGGAGCGTCACCACGGTAAACGGATCGCCGCCGGGCTCCGCAACCCGCGCCCAGAGCATCGCGGGACCGAATTTGCGGCCGCCCGGATCCTTCAGGAAATAGCCGCTGTCCACGATCGGCCAGCGCGAGAAGATCGCGAGGTCGCAGCCCGGCGGGCATTTGGTGGAAAAAGCGAAATGCTGGTCCAGCGCCGCTAGCATCGGGCGGAAACTGCCATCCACCTCCTGCAGCATCACGACATCGAGCTTGGCGTCGATGATCGCCTGCGCCGTATCGGCGGGGTCGCGATTGCTCCGCCAGACATTGTGGGTGAGCAGCCGGATCCGGGTCGTGCTCTTTTGCGCGGTCGGAATCGCGCGCGTCAGCTCGGGCATCACGCCAATCGCGACCGGCGTGAGGCCAACCACGGCTGCCACGACAGCCCAGCGCAGCTGCGGCCGGGCGAGCAGCAATCCGACCAGCACCGCCACGCCAAATATCGGCAGGAACGACGCCAGCACATCGAGCATCGGCACGAGCGCGTCGGCAAGCGACAGCCATGCAGCAAGACACGCCCCGCCGGTGAGCAGGATGCCAAAGGTTCGGGCCAGCTTCACGCCCGCGCGCGAATCCGGTTGCGCAGGGCATAGCTCGATTGCCGGACCGATGCGGGGATCAGCTTCGCGGCGAGCAGCAGCGCCGCGGTGCCGGCCCCCTCGGGCAGATAAAGATCGCCCACCCGGATCGCCGTGCGGCCCGGATATTTCATCGCATAGCGCGCATAATGCGCGATTTCCTGGTTCACGAGCCGCCGCAGCAACGCCGTCTCGCGCGCCGTCGCACCAGCGAGCATCCCGCGCGCGGTCGCAACGAGGCAGGGCACGTCGAGCGTCGTCGTCGACTTGCTGACCTTGTTGTCGCTGTCGCGGTGAAAGACCGCGGTGACGCGCGGATCGTACCGCAGCGCGCCCTTGGCGAGCACGCGCAGCCACAGATCCTTGTCGCCGCCGCGCACCGCGCGCCCTTCGGGGAACAGCCCCGCCTCGAACAAAGTATCGCGCCGGATCGCGATCGCGCCGGTCCACATCGGACATTCGCGCACCGCCAGCCAGGCCGCAAGAAAGCCGGCGAGATCGAGGCTTTGCGGCTGCTCCAGCTCGGGCGCGATCCGCTGCGGCTGCGAACGATCCTCGAACACATGGTCGAACCGCGTCGCCGCCGCACGTACGCCCGGGTCCGCGCTTATGCCTTCGGCGAGCACCGCGAGATGATCGGGCTGCCACAAGTCGTCGGCGTCGAGAAAGGCGATCCAGTCGCCGCGCGCCGCACGGATGCCGATATTGCGCCCGGCATAGCCACCCGGCCCCGGCGTCGAAAGGTCGAGCAGCTGGATCCGCGCGTCACCGATCGCGGCAACGATCTCACGCCCGCCATCGGTCGAACGATTGTCGACCACCAGTATTTCGTGTGGCGGAAACGTTTGGGCAAATACGCTCTCGATCGCGGCGCGCACATGCGCGGCCTTATTATAGAGCGGCATCACCACGGAAAATCGTGGAGCGTCATGGGGAGGAGTCATCAGTCGCGTGCTGCCTTTCGTCCCCCCGCCAGATTGAGATATTCGCTCACCGCCACCCCGGCGAGCTCCAATGTCAGCCACATTACGGCCAGCCGCCGCCGAAGCGACAATTCGCGCGAGATCGCCGCGCGGCGCAGCCGCCGGATCGTATCGACCGCGGTAATCCCGAGCACATGGACAAGGCGCGGGCGCCGCCGCGTGCGATCCCAGCGCCCGCCGCTCAGCCGCTGCCGCTTGCGTACCAGCTCGGCGCGGCTCGCGCGAACCGGATGGCGCACCATCATCGCCGGCACATAGATCAGCGGGTGACCGCTGTCGCGGATGCGCAGCGCCATCTGCCGGTCGCCGCCCGATTTGAGCGCCGCATCGAACCCGCCCAGCGCCTTCAGCAACGCCGTCTCGCTCGCCCAATTGGCCGTCGCGCAATTGCCGCGCGCGGCGTGCGCCTGCGGAAAGCTGAACAGCCGCTCGTAATCGCCGAACACCTCGCGCTCCTGCGCGATCTCGTCGAACAGCTCTATCTTGCCCGCAAGCACGCCGAACCCCGGATTCGCCGCCGCCGCGCGCAGCACTTGCTCGAGCCAGTCGGGCGCGGGTTCGCAATCGGCGTCGGTAAACGCGATGATCGGCGCGCGGACGCGCCCGATCGCGAGGTTGCGCGCGGCATAAGAGCCAGGGCGGCGCTCTTCGAGGAGCTCGACACCCAGATAGCTGCGCGCAATATCACGCGTTGCGTCGCTCGATCCATTGTCGACGACGATGATCTGATAGGCCGCGCGTGGAAGCGTCTGGCGCGCGAGCGCGTCGAGGCAACGGCCGAGCACCTTTTCGCCGTTCCACACGGGTATGACGACTGCGACTTGAAACATAGATACGCCTGTCCAGTGCCCCCGCACCGTTCCAATCGGCTGTCGACGGCATGCCGGTCAACAATATGCTGCACCTGCGAAGACGAGTTGCCCCGTTGACCGGACGACCGGAGCGCCGGTGCCTTCGCTCTCAAATAATTGCCCGCTACCAAGGATCGCGTCGGCCCGTCGTTGGTTCTGAACCGCGCAGCCATGCGCAACCGCAAGCAAAAAGGCGATCCAAGTGGGTGATTCCCTACCCGAATCGGGCAAAACCACCGAAGTCCTGGTGGTGTCCCTCGAATCAGCCGCGGCGCGCCGGGCGGCCTTCGCCGCGCGCGCGGCGGACACGTCGCTTGCATGGCGTTTCTTCGATGCCTGCACCGGCCCGGCGCCGGGGATGACGATCGACGAGCCCGCGATCCGCAGCAACAAGGGCCGGCCAATGAGCAAGGGCGAGATCGGCTGCTATGCCAGCCATTTCTCGATCTGGCAGGACATGGTCGCGCGCGGCGTGCGGCAGGCGATCGTCCTCGAGGATGATACGGTGGTCGACTGGGCCTATCTCGAACCGCTCGCGCGTACCGATCTTCGCGCCGAGGGGATCGACTATCTTCGGCTTTACGCCAAGCGCCCGACCTGGCAGCGCGTGGTGCGGCGCGACTTCCTCCAGCATTCGCGCGCGATCGTCGAGCTGGTCGGGCTTGCCTATGGCACGCAGGGCTATGCGATCACGCTCGAAGGCGCGCGGCGGCTCGCCGAGCATTGCCGCACCGTCCGCCGCCCGATCGATGACGAGATGGACCGGTCGTGGGCGCACGGCCTGCCCAATCTTGCGCTCTATCCCGCGCCGATCCTCGAAGCCGCGATCGTCTCGGACATCGGCAATTCGCGCTTCGGGCCCAAGGCCGATCCGCTCTATCATTCGATGCGGCAAAGAATGTGGCGGCAGGTCGAACGCGCACGCATGCGGATGCTGAAAGCGAGACGCCTGCTTGAGCGCTGACCTTCCCGCCCGCTTCGACGACGGGTTACGCGCGCGCAGTCGCAGCTCGATCGGCTGGACGATCACGCGTTTCCTGTCGGACCAGATCTTCTCGTTCGTCGTCTTCGTGATCCTCGCGCGGCTGCTCACGCGCGCGGATATCGGCGCATTCGCCGTTATGGCGGTGACCGCCGAAGCCTTCCGCATCATCGCCACCGCCGGGCTCGTGCAGACGATAGCCCGCAAGCGCGACATCACCCCGGCCTTCCTCGACACCATCTATCGCTCGCAGCAGGGCTTCTCCTTCCTCTCCGCCATATTGATCATGGCGCTGGCGCAGCCGATCGCGAACTGGATGGGCGCGCCCGACATCGCGCTGCCGCTCGCGGTGATGAGCCTCGCGCTGCCGATCTCCTCGTTCGGCGCCACGCATATGGCGCTGCGCCTGCGCGAGTTCGGGCATCGCACCACTGCGCTCCGCTCGGTCGTCGGCGGGCTGATCGGCGGCACCTGCGCGGTCGCCGCCGCCTTTGCCGGACTCGGCCTCTGGAGCCTTGTCATCCAGCGCCTCGTGACCGAGATCGTCGGGGTCATACTCTCGCGCGCCTCCTATGACTGGAAGCCGGGCTGGCAATTCGACTGGGTCATATTGCGCGGCAATCTGATGCTCAATGCCAGCCTGATCTACGTCCAGCTCGCCTTCCTCGCGACGGTGCGCGTGCAGGAGATGGCAATCGGCGCCGGGATCGGGCTCGCCGCGGTGGGTGTCTATCGCACCGCCTGGCGCACCGTCGAGCTGATCGGCCGCGGCGCGATCCAGCCCTTTACGCAGGTCGCGGTACAGACGCTCGCGCGGGTCAAGGACGACCCCGCCGAGCTCAGCAAAGCCTATCGCTGGATGATTGCGCGCGCGTCGGCGCTTTCCTTTCCCGCGCTCGTCGGTTTCGGTGCGCTCGCGCCGGTCGCGATCCCCACCGTGTTCGGCGCCAAATGGGCCGAAGCCGGGCAGCTCGCCCAGATCTTCGCCTTCATGGCGGTGCCCTTCACGCTCAACTTCTTCGCCTCGCCCTCGCTCAGCGTGCTCGGCGCGTCGCGCAGCCTGATCTCGCTGTCGACGACGCAGCTGATACTCGGCGTGATCCTGACGCTCGCGGCGCTCCCTTACGGGCTTTTCGCGGTCGCCGTCTCATACGTCGGGCGCGCCTACCTCACCTTGCCGCTGCAGATCTGGCTGCTCCGCCGCGCCTCGGGCATTCGTCCGGTCGACAGCTTACGCGCGGTCGGCGCGCCGCTCATCGCATCCTCGGTGATGGGCGTCGCGCTCGCGATCGCGATGCGGCTGCTCGATACGCATCTGGCCGGCTGGCAATCGCTGCTGCTGCTCACCGCGATCGGTGCGCTCTTCTACGCGGTCGCGCTGCTCGCCATCTCGGGCGCGTGGCGCGGCCGTTTCCTGTTCCTGTTCAAACGCTTCAGAAAGAGCCCGATATGACCAAGAAGACCGCCGACCAGCTCGTCGGCGAACTCGCCCAGCGTTTCACGCGCACGCTCGATGCAGTGATCCCCGCGGGCCCGCTCGCGCTGGTCGACTTCCCCGATCACTCCAATGTCGGCGATTCGGCGATCTGGCTCGGCGAGATGGCGTATCTGCGCAAGTCAGGCCGCCTTCCGGCCTATTATTCGGCGATCGCCGATTTCGACGATACGGCATGCCGCGCGGCGATCGGCGACGGGCCGATCCTGATCCACGGCGGCGGCAATATGGGGACGCTCTGGCCCAAGCATGAAGCCTTCCGCCTGCACCTCCTTCGCACGCATCGCGGCCACCCGATCGTCCAGATGCCGCAGTCGATCCACTATGCCGACCCCGCTGCCGCGGCGGAAATGGCCGAGGCGATCCGTGCGCACGGCCAATTCACCCTGCTCGTCCGCGACGCCCGCTCGCTCGCCTTTGCCGAGCAGCATTTCGATTGCGATATCCGGCTTTGCCCCGATGCCGCGCTGATGCTCGGCCGCCAGCGCCGCGATCCCGCTACCGCGCCGGTCTTCGCGCTGCTGCGCACCGATCATGAACGCGCCGCCGGCGACGCCGCGCTGCCCGCGGGCGTCATCGCCGACGACTGGCTCGAAGAGGATGCCGGCCAGAAACGCCGCCTGCGCCTGTCGCTGGGGCTCGGCCGCCTCCTCACCCGCGATCCGATGGTACAGCGCGCCGCGCGGCAGCAGCGTCTGGCCGAATGGCGCTTCCAGCGTGGCCTTACGATGCTGTCGACCGGCGAGCTGGTCGTCACCGACCGGCTGCACGCGCACATCCTCTCGCTGCTGCTCGACATCCCGCATGTGCTGCTCGACAACATCTATGGCAAGGTCGCGGGCTTCGCCGATCAATGGACGGGCGATTATGCGGGGCTGATGCGCGCGACAAATCGCGCCGAAGCCTTCGACACCGCGTTGGCGTGCCGCGCGCCCCAAATCGTGGACGGCTAAGCGCCGTCCACGGGGCACCGTTCAATAAGCGTTGCGGTGGACGAGCACCTGCGCGGTGCGCGCGAGGATCGAAACGTCGCGCAGCAGCGACCAGCCGTGCTGATATTCCAGATCGGACTCGAGCCGGTCCAGAATATCGCGCCGGGTGTTGGTCGCCCCGCGAAACCCGCGAATCTGGGCGAGGCCGGTGATCCCGGGCTTGAGCGCGTGACGGTGCCAATATTGCCGGTCGACCCGCCAGAACAGTTCGTTCCCGGCGGTCGAACCCAGCGCGTGCGGACGCGGCCCGACGAGGCTCATCTCGCCCGACAGCACGTTGATCAGCTGCGGCAGCTCGTCGATGCTTGTCGCGCGGATGAACCGTCCGACGCGCGTGATCCGGTCGTCGTCGCGGCTCGCCGAGCGCGCGCCGTTCGCGTCGGTCGTCTCGGCGCGCATGCTGCGGAATTTCAGGATCCGGAAGATGCGGTTGCCGCGCCCCATTCGCTCCTGACGGAAAAAGACCGGTCCGGGCGAGTCGAGCTTGATCGCCAGCGCGACGATCAACAGCAGCGGCGACAGCAGGATCAGCGCCGGAATCGTCACCGCCAGATCGAGCGCACGCTTTTTCACCCGGTTCGCGCGGTTGAGCGGCCCCCACGACACCACCAGCGTCGTCACCCCGCCGCGCTGGCGCGTGGTTAGCGGCCCCAGTTCGGCAATCTCGGGCATCACGATCTCGCCGACGATGTTCACGCCCTTCAGCGCGCGCGCCCACTCGACCTTGTATTCAGGCGCGCAAACGATTGTCACCCGGTCGTAATCCTGAAGCACGGTGCCGAGGCGATCGAGCATATAGGGATCGTCGAGATCGGTGCGGAGCCCCGACGCGCGTGCGTCGATAATCTCGCGGCCAAAATAGGCAGTGGGCAGGTTCGCGCCGTCGACGATCACGAGCTCGGCAGTCATGTCGCCGAAAGCCCGGCGCACGATCCGGCACAGCAACAGCCGTTGGCTTACCAACAAGGTCACCGCGGTCACCATGCCCATGCCGACCGCCAGACGCGGCATCTTGCCGGTCAGCCGGAACGAAAAGGCGACCAGCAGAAAGACGAACAGAGTCGTCGCGAACGACAGCAGCGTCTGGCGAACGCTCTTGACCGGACGGGTCAGACAGCGCGGATTATAGGCCTGATTCTGGAAGGCGATCGCGAAATGGACGAACAGGGCGCCCAGCATCGCGGTCAACAATCCTTCCGAGATGCTCCGGGGCTGCTCGATCATCAGCGTCACGGCGAAGCCCACCGCGAGCGCCGCCGCGTCCAGCGCTATCAATCCCAGACAGAGCCATATCTTGGCATCGCGCCGCGCCGCTTTCGCGAGCGGCGTTCGAATGGGTGCGCCTTGGAGCGCCAAGTCGATTTTGGTCATGGGATGGGGAGCTCCCTGGGGTTGGCTATATTGTTGCAATGCAACATGTCTTGAGCGCCAGGGAATACAAGCGGGCCGCGCGGGCACGTGCCGGATACAAGATGATCCGTGCGGATACCATTTGGTACGCCGCAATGCGGGCAAAACGGCCCGGGCGGCGCGAACCGCCCGGGCCGTGCGTTTATCAGAAGGCTGCGGTCAGGCTGGCCACCACCGCGGCGTCGGCAATCGAACCGGTCCCGTCCCCACCCTTGCTGAAATTGGGCTGCAGGCGCGCCGCCTCGGACTTGCTGATGTTCGTATCGATATAGGACACGCCCAGCGTCAGGTTGCGCCAGCTGGCGTCCATACCGAGCGACCAATCCCAGTAGCTACCCGTCGGGGCAACGCTGGTGCCGTTGGGGCCGAGGCCAGGATTGCCGTCCGAATGGCCGACATGCGCCTTTGCGGTGAACGGGGTGCCGGGAATGGCGACCGCGCCGTCGCCCCACAGATACAGGTTATCGTCGCTCTGCCCGCGGCTGTTCGGTGCGTTCGAGACATTGGCGAGCGCATGTTGCTTGGGCGCATAGGCGGCCCCCGCAGTCAGGGCGGCCGGTCCGACGGTTCCCGACAGCTTTACATAAGGCTCGGCGAAATCCGATTCATCGGCGCCGCCGGGATACATGTACCAGACGAGGCCGACATCGAGCGCGGCCTTGTCGCTCAGCGGCAATTTATAACCGCCGATCAGATCGAGTTCCATATTGGCGCCCCCGAACGTACCCCACCCGGCGAGGTTCGATGCCCAGACACCTGCATAGAGGCCGCTTTGATGGGTCAGCGTCAGGCCGCCCTGAACGGCCATTTCTTCGTCGGACTGCGAGACGCCGCGGAAACGGTAATCGGATGCGATGGTCGCGGACCCCGTAATCGTGACGGATTTTGCCTCTTCTTCCTGCGCAAAGGCGGCGGCCGGCAAAAGGCCCGCGAGCAGGGCGGCGGCTGAGATAATGGTCTTCATATGATCCTCTGATATGGCCTCTTTCCGGAGTGGGGAGGCTGGCGAGGACGCCCAACTAGATCAGCGCGGCATTGGAAATCGAGAGGAACGGACGATCAATTGCATAGTGTTTTCGTTATGCTCCGGGCCGCCCGCCCGCCGGGGGTCCGGCAGGATTCTGCAAATCCCCTTCGAAGGAAAATGGCGCGTCCGAAACCCCGGGAGGCAATCGCCGCCATCGCACCGAAACCTCGACCGTTTCCCACAATCCCGGGCCGACAAACAGCAGGGCGCTTCCGGCGCTCGCGCTAAGGAAGGTCGCCGCCGACAGGATGATCATCAGCGCACCCGGATCGCGCGGTCCGGTGATCAGCGCCATGTGATGAAGCCTGAACGCGAACAGCCAGCCGATGCCGACGAGGACGATACCCAGAGCGCGCAGCCCGATATTGGCGGCGCGCGTTTCATGCCATTTCTTCATCTCGAACCTCCAACGGGAGGCCGTCCAATTACGCATGATCGCGTAGGAATTCGAGAGCGGGAAACCGGAACGCGCATTGAGATTGCGTATAATTCGGACGGCTTGCGGCGGAGGTCCGGCCTCAGCGCATCGCGTCGGCCAGGAAAGCGACCAGCGCGATGATCCCGCACATATAGATTGTGAGGATCAAAGGCCCTTGTGCGCCCAGCCAGTCGACGATCCGGTCGTGCTTCGACTGCCGCGAAGCGTGCGGCGGGGTTTTGAAATTGTCGCGAATCATGACGATTCAATAGGGGCTTGCGCCATTTTAAATCGAGAGCAGGTCAGCCCGAAGTCCATATGATCGGCATAGAATCTGCGCGATTTAATGCTCCCGTCCGGCTTCGTCGCCCGGCATGTCGCTCACCGACCGCAGGCGATAGCCGATTCCGAGTTCGTTGCTGATGATCTGCGGTTGTTGCGGATCGCTCTCGAGCTTCTGGCGCAGGGTGCGGACGAGAACGCGCAGATATTCGACATGATGCTCGACCTCGTGCGGCCAGACCTCTGCCATGATCTGCTTGTGCGTGATGACCCGCCCCGGGTGCCGCGCAAGCTGCGCGAGCACCGCATATTCCTTCGGAGTCAGATGGATCTCGCGGCCCGCTTTGACGACGGTGCGCGCGATGAGGTCGATCGTCACATCGCCCGCGGTCACCGCCAGCATTCCGCCGTCGCGGGTCATCCGGTTGCGCAAGGCGACGCGCACGCGCGCGAGCAATTCGTCGGTGTCGAAGGGTTTGGTCAGATAGTCGTCGGCGCCCAGATCGAGCGCGGCAACCTTCTGGTCGGTCGCATCGCGCGCCGAGACGACGATCAACGTCGTGTCCGACTGCTGTTTGACGAGGGGCACAAGCTCCAGCCCGTCGCGATCGGGCAGGCCCAGATCGAGCAGCACGATGTCGGGGCGCTCGTCGCGAAGCATTTCGAGCGCTTCGCGGGCACTCTCGGCTTCGACGATCGCATAGTCGGCGCGCGCCAGCGCGGCATGGATCAGGCGGCGGATATGCAGCTCGTCGTCCACGACCAGAACCTTGTGACGCACTTTCATGGTTGTTCCTTGTCGTCCAGATGCGTGATGATCAGCCGCTCGGGGATGCGAATGGTAAAGCAGGCGCCGTGCGGATCTTCATTGTTGCTCGCCTCGACCGACAGCCCCATCGCCTCGGCAAATCCCTTGACGATCGCGAGCCCGAGGCCGGTGCCGTGCTTCGCGCGATCGCTGCCCTCGAGCCGGGTGAAGGTTTCGAAGACGCGCTTCTCGTTTCCGGGCGCGATCCCCGGCCCCTGATCGATGATCGACATCGATATGGCATCGGCGGCGCGGCGGGCGCGAATGACGATCGGGGTGCCGGGGTCGGCGTAGCGCCCGGCATTGTCGAGCAGATTGATCAGGCAATGGTGGAGCAGCACCGGATCGACCCGCACCAGCGGGATATTGGGCGAAATATCGACCTTGACCTCGTGCCCGGCGAGCGAGGCGCGCGTATCGTGCGCCGCGCTGGCGGCGGCGTCGAACAGGTCGGTCGCCTCGACCTTCATCGGCAGCGCACCCGCCTCGACACGCGCCATGTCGAGCAGGTTCGACACGAAACGATTGAGGCGAAGCGCCTCGGTCTCGATCGTCTCGGCCAGCAGCGCCGAGGGATTGCGCCGGATTTCCTGCGCGGCCGAGAGGATTGTGGTGAGCGGGGTGCGAAGGTCGTGGCTGACCGACGACAGCAGCGCCGAGCGCAGGCGATCGCGTTCGTCGACCTGCCGCGTGCGAAGCGATTCTTCCTCAAGCTCCATGCGGTCGAGCGCGATCGACGCCTGATCGAGCAGGCTCATCAACAGCGGCACCTGATCCGAACGGACGGGCTCGCGCGCGTCGTCGCGCGTCATGCCGAGCACGCCGAGCACGCCGCGCGTCGTGCGCAAGGGATGGAACAGCCAGTCCGACGCGGTGAGGGTCGACGACCCGCGCCCCGCCGGCTGCTCATTGTCCATCGCCCACTGCGCCGCCGCGCGCTCGATCTGTTCGAGTCGATCTTCGGGCGGAACTGCGGCGCGCAGCATCGGACCATCGGCCGACGGCAGCAGCAGCGCGGTGCGGACATCGAGCAACCGTCCGACCTCGGCACAGATCGCGTGCATCAGCGTGTCCTGATCGGGCGCCGCGGTCAATTGCCGCGAGAAGCTGGCGAGCGCCGCATTCTGGCGCGCGCTCCACTGGGCCAGATCGGCCTGGGCGCGTACGCGCGCCGCAAACTGGCTGGTCACCACGGCGACGCCGAGCAGCACGAGGATGCTGACGACATTTTCGGGATTGTTGACGCTGAGCGTCCCGACCGGCGGCAGGAAGAAGAAATTATAGGCGAGGCTGGAGGCGAGTCCGGCAAACAGACCGGCGCGCAGGCCAAAGGTCGCCGCGGCGAACATGACCGGGAGCAGATAGAGCAAGGCAATATTGCCGAGATCGATAACGGCGAGCAGAAGACGGCCGAGCGCCGTCATCGCGGCGACCATCGCCAGCGACCAGAGATAGTCCGAAGGTTTGCCCCAGCGCCCCGGAACCATCAGCCGACCGCGCCGGGTCAGCTGCGCACCGGGTTCGCCGGGCAGCACATGCACCGCGACATCGTCGATCGTCCGCACCAGCTGGTCGACGACCGACCCGTGGCGCATTTCGAACCACCAGGGCCGGGCCGACTTGCCGATGACGATCTGCGTCGCGCGCGCATCGCTGGCGAAGCTGCGCAGCCCTTTGACCACGCTCTCCGCCGGAACGGTCGCGGTCGATGCGCCGAGCCGCGAGGCGAGCGCGAGCGTGTCGGCGAGCTGGCGGCGATCGGCGTCGGTCATATGCTGGCTGCGCCGCGTCTCGATATAGACCGCGGTCCACGGCGCCCTCAGCGCATCGGCAAGCCTTTTGCCCGCGCGGACAAGCTCGGCGGCAACGGGCAGCTCGCTGACCGCCACGACAATCCGTTCGCCAACGGCAAAGCTGCCCGCGAGCGCGTGGCTGCGCACATGCTCGAGCATCTGCGCATCGACCGCCTGCGCGGCGCGGCGCAGCGCGAGTTCGCGCAGCGCGGTGAGGTTCGATTTCGAGAAGAAATGGGTGAGCGCGCGCGTCGCTTCCTGCGGGATATAGACCTTGCCGTCGCGCAGCCGCTCGATCAGTTCGTCGGGCGGGATGTCGACCACCTCGATCTCGGCATTTTCGAGGATCGAGTCGGGCACCGTTTCGCGGACGCGGACGCGGGTGAAGGAGGCGACGACGTCGTTGAGGCTCTCGACGTGCTGGATATTGATCGTCGAATAGACGTCGATGCCCGCATCGAGCAGTTCCTCGACGTCCTGATAGCGCTTGGGGTGGCGGCTGCCCGGCGCGTTGGTGTGCGCGAGTTCGTCGACGAGGACGAGTGCGGGGCGGCGTTCGAGGATCGCATCGATGTCCATCTCGCCGAGGCTATGGCCCTGATGGTCGACGTCGCGGCGCGGGATGATCTCGTGGCCGTGAACCAGCGCCTCGGTCTCGCGCCGCCCGTGCGTCTCGACCACGCCGATCACGACATCGACGCCGGCCTCGCGGCGTTGCCGTCCGTCGGTGAGCATCTCCCACGTCTTGCCGACGCCGGGCGCGGCGCCGAGAAAGACTTTGAGACGGCCACGGCCTTCCTGCGCCGCCTGGCGCAGGAAGGCTTCGGGAGATGGTCGATCATTTCCTGTCACGCGGCGGGTTTAGCCCCAAAAGCATCGAGCCGTCGATTGAGCTTGAACACATTGACGCGCGGCTCGCCAAGAAAGCCGAGCAGCGGCTTGTCGACGCTCTGTTCGACGAGCCCGCGAACCGCCGCCGCATCGAGCCCGCGCGCCTTTGCAACGCGGTCGACCTGATAGAAGGCGGCGTCGGGCGTGATGTCGGGGTCGAGGCCCGAACCCGATGCCGTGACGAGATCCGAGGGCACGGCCTTGCCGGGTTCGGCGGTCTTCAATTTCTCGACATCGCCCTTGACCCGGTCGACGAGCGCCTGCGACGTCGGGCCGAGGTTCGACCCCGACGAGGCAAGCCCGTCATAGCCGTCGCCCGCCGCCGAAGGGCGCGTGTTGAAATAGCGTTCCGACGCGAAAGCCTGGCCGACCACGGTCGAACCGACGACCTTGCCATTCTCCTCGACGAGGCTGCCGTTCGCCTGGCTGGGGAAGAGTGCCTGCCCGATGCCCGTGAGCGCCAGCGGGTAAGCGAGCCCGAGGAGCAAAGCGAAGAGCAGCGTCATAACGAGCGCCGGACGCAGCGAGGTGATGAAATCCTTGTTCATTGTCATATCCTCAGACGAGACCCAGGCCGCCGACCGCGAGGTCGATCAGCTTGATGCCGACAAAAGGTGCCACCAGGCCGCCAAGGCCATAGACGGCGAGGTTGCGTGCGAGCAGCGGCCCCGCGCCCATCGGGCGATAGGTCACGCCCTTCAATGCGAGCGGAACGAGCATCGGGATGATCAGCGCGTTGAAGATGATCGCCGACAGGATCGCGCTCTCGGGGCTGGTCAGCCCCATCACGTTGAGCACGCCAAGGCTCGGATAGAGCACGATGAACATCGCGGGGATGATCGCGAAATATTTGGCGACGTCGTTGGCGACCGAGAAGGTCGTCAGCGCCCCGCGCGTCATCAGCAGCTGTTTGCCGAGGCCGACAACCTCGATCAGCTTGGTCGGGTCGCTGTCGAGATCGACCATATTGCCCGCCTCGCGCGCCGCCTGCGTGCCGGTGTTCATCGCGACCCCGACGTCGGCCTGCGCGAGCGCCGGGGCGTCGTTGGTGCCGTCGCCGCACATCGCGACGAGCCGCCCGCCCTGCTGTTCCTTGCGGATCAGCTCGAGCTTGTCCTCGGGCGTTGCCTGCGCGAGGAAATCGTCGACCCCCGCCTCGGCGGCGATTGCCGCCGCGGTGAGCGGGTTGTCGCCGGTGATCATCACCGTGCGGATGCCCATCGCGCGCAGTTCGCCGAAGCGTTCGCGGATGCCTGCCTTGACGATATCCTTCAGGAAGATCGCGCCGAGCAGCTGGCCGTCCTTCGCGACCGCGAGCGGCGTGCCGCCCGCGCGCGCGATTTCGTCGGTGATGCGGCGCAGTTCAGTCGCGGCAGCGGTCGCTTCCGCACCCGGATTGGCCTTGAGCACCGAGTCCACCGCGCCCTTCTGGATCACGCTGCCCGCATGCTTGATGCCCGAGATACGCGTCTGCGCGGTGAACGGAATGATCTCGGCGCCCCCCGGCAAGTCGGTCATCGTCTGGCCGAACTTCTCGCGCGCCAATGCGACGATCGAGCGGCCCTCTGGGGTTTCGTCGGCGAGGCTCGCCAGCAGCGCGGCCTCCGAAAGGACCGTCATCGACTGGCCGCCCACCGGACGGAATTCGGTCGCTTGACGGTCGCCGACGGTGATCGTGCCGGTCTTGTCGAGCAGCAGGACATCGACGTCGCCCGCCGCCTCGACCGCGCGCCCCGACTTGGCGAGCACGTTGAAGCGCACGAGGCGGTCCATGCCTGCGATGCCGATGGCGGAGAGCAAAGCCGCGATCGTCGTCGGGATGAGCGTGATCAGCAGCGCCGCGAGAATCGCGACGGGGATGCTTCCGCCCGCATAGCTCGCAAAGCTGGGGATCGTGCCGACAGCGATCAGGAAGATGATCGTGAGGCCGACGAGCAGCAGGGTCAGCGCGATTTCGTTCGGCGTCTTCTGCCGTTCGGCGCCTTCGACGAGCGCAATCATCCGGTCGAGGAAGCCCTGCCCCGGATTGACCGTCACCTGGACGCGGATTTCGTCCGAAATGACGCGCGTGCCCGCGGTGACCGCCGAACGGTCGCCGCCGGCCTCGCGGATCACCGGAGCGCTTTCGCCGGTGATCGCCGCTTCGTTGACCGACGCGACGCCGGCGATCACCTCACCGTCGGACGGAATGAGGTCACCCGTTTCGACGAGCACGACATCGCCGACCTTGAGCGCGCTTGCCGGCACGGCGTCCCATGCCTTCCCTTCGCCCTTCAGCCGCTTGGCGGTCAGTTCGGCCTTGGTGGCGCGCAGCGAGGCGGCCTGCGCCTTGCCGCGCCCTTCGGCGAGCGCCTCGGCGAAGGTGCCGAAGAGCACCGTCAGCCAGAGCCAGATCACGAGCTGCAGTTTGAAGCCCGTCGCGAGGCTGTCCTGGCCGACGACGAGCAGCACCGTCAGCAAGGTCGCCACGACCGCCGTGGTGAACATCACCGGGTTGCGGATCAGTTCTTTGGGATTGAGTTTGCGGAAGGCGTCGCCGATCGCCGGAACGATCAGCTCTGCCGTGAACAGGGACTTGGTTTGAGGCCGAGCCATTTGCGATAATCCTTAAAAGAGCTGGCCGTTGATCATCGCGAGATGATCGGCGATGGGACCGAGCGCGAGGCTGGGAAGGAAGGTCAGGCCGCCGACGATCAGCACGATGCCGACAAGCAAGCCCGTCCACAGCGGCCCCGTCGTCGGGAAGCTGCCCGCCGATTCCGGCGTATGTTTCTTCGCCGCCAGGCCGCCTGCGATGGCCAGCATGGGGATGATAATGAAGAAACGGCCGATCCACATCGCGGCGCCCAGCATGCCGTTATAGAAAGGCGTGTTGGCGGTGAGGCCCGCAAAGGCCGACCCGTTGTTCGCGACGGCGCTGGTGAAGGCGTAGAGGATTTCCGAGAAGCCATGCGGCCCCTTGTTCAGCGGCCCGGCCAGCCCCGCCTCGGTAACCGACGCGATCGCCGTGAAGCCGAGGATGATGAGCGGCAGGACAGCGATCGCGAGCACCGCGAGCTTCACCTCGCGCGCCTCGATCTTCTTGCCGACATATTCGGGGGTACGTCCGACCATCAACCCGGCGACGAAGATCGCGAGGATCGCGAAGAGCAGGAAACCATAGATGCCCGCGCCGACGCCGCCGATCACGACTTCGCCGAGCTGCATGTTGAACAGCGGAATCATCCCGCCGAGCGCGGTGAAGCTGTCGTGCATGCCGTTGACCGCGCCGCACGACGCCGCGGTGGTGACGACCGCGAACAGCGCCGTCTGGGCGATGCCGAAGCGAACCTCCTTGCCTTCCATATTGCCGCCCATGGCGCCAAGATTGTGAAGGATCGGATTGCCCGCGGCTTCCTGCCAATAGGTGATGGCGGTGCCCGCAACGAACAAAGTCATCATCGCGGCAAGGATCGCCCAGCCCTGACGCGGATTTCCGACGGCCTTGCCGAAGGTCCAGGTCAGCCCGACGCCGATCGCGAAGATCGAAAGCATCTGGACGAGGTTGGTGAGCGCGGTCGGATTTTCAAAGGGATGCGCGCTGTTCGCGTTGAAGAAGCCGCCGCCATTGGTGCCGAGCAGCTTGATCGCTTCCTGCGAAGCAACCGGACCCAGGGCAAGCGTCTGCTTGACGCCCTCGAGCGTCGTCACGTCGACCGAACCCGCCAGCGTCTGCGGAACGCCGCTCGCGATATAGAAGATCGCGATGGCGACACAAAGCGGCAGCAGCAGATAGAGCGTCACTCGCGTCATGTCGGCCCAGAAATTGCCGATCGTCTTCATCTCGCGCCGCGCGAAACCGCGGAACAGCGCGAAAGCGAGCGCGATACCCGTCGCTGCCGACAGGAAATTGTGGATGGTCAGGCCGAGCATCTGGCTGAGGTTCGACATCGTCGATTCGCCGCCATAGCTTTGCCAGTTGGTGTTCGCGGTGAAGCTGATCGTCGTGTTGAACGCGAGATGCTCGCTGACCCCGTCATAGCCGAGCGGATTGAGCGGCAGCACGCCCTGCAGGCGCAGGATCGCATAGGTGAAGAGCGCAAGCGTCGCGTTGAAGATGAGCATGTGAACCGCGTAGCGGCGCCATCCCTGCTCTTCCTTGGGGTCGATCCCCGACAGGCGATAAAAGCCCGCCTCGACCGGGCCGAGCACGCGATGGAGCGGCGTCCGCCGCCCTTCGTAGAGCGCGAAGAGCCATTGGCCCATCGGCTTGCAAAGCAAAAGCAGGATAGCGATGAACGCGATGATGAGAAACCATCCCTGAAAGGTCATGGGTTCGCCTCCCTTAGAAGCGTTCGGGCCGTGCGAGCACGGCGACGAGATAGATGAGAAGGCCGAGCGCTGTGGCGCCCGCGAGCCAGAGGTCGAGAGTCATGGACATCATTCCTTATGCGTCGTCGCACAGGCGCGCGTAGCCGAGGCTCGCGGCGAGCAAGGCGAGGATGATGCCGACCCAGATTAGATCCTGCATGGGTTTGCTCCAGCATGGCGCTGGCCACGGGAGGTGGCACGAGTCGTCTGCGGACTCCCAAATAGGTGAGGCACGCGTTTGATTGCGAGACAGTGAAACTATGCGCCGCATAGTATTCTCATATGATTTTGCCGATTTTCGCATTGCGGCGCGCCAGAGCCTCGGTTCGTCGCGCGATCGGTCGCCGCAAGCGTCGACCGCATAAGAAAATCTCAACGCTGCGACCGCCGGGCTGCTCTGGAGAAAATATGCGCCGCCGGCGCATAACGCCCCCGACTCTCCGGTCTCCCCTTCTCGGCCGGAGAGTCTTTCACTTCAGGGAAAGCTAATGTTCGAACCGCGCAAGCAGCGCCGCGCCATCCGGCCATCGCAGCCGATAACCGCCGCCAAAAATCCGTCGCCCGGCAAATCGAAACGCATCAGGGGGACATTGTCGCTCGATAGTTTCTGGGCGGCGATCGATGCGCCCGCGCCCGAGCGAACCGGCGGCTGAAACCCGCGCGCGCGCAAGTCCCGAAAATCCGCGTCACGCGCCGTCGGTCCGTCGATGGCCGCGCCACCTCCCCGGCCACCCTTGCCCAGGGCCGGGGAGGACAAGCGCTCGTGCGAAGCGAGCCGTCGTTGAAAACAAATGAAAATACAATGGGCGGCGCCATTCCTCGATCTCGAATCCCTATTCGCAGCTCAATAGATTGCCGGCATCGAGTCCCGATCTTCGGGGCATCGATTTGAGTAGCCAAGGAGCATCTCACCATGATTTCTGCGACTTCCGCGGAGCCCGACCCAGAAGGGGCGATATTATTCGTCGGCAGCGACGCGGCCGGCCACTGGCTCGTTCAAGGCCGCAAAGGACAGCTCGAAGGCCGGTTCATTTCGCACGCTGCCGCCTGGGCTTTCGCCCGCGCCGAATGCCGGGGCTTTCCGGGCGCGCGGATCGTCGCCGCGCTGCGTCCGCTGATCCCCGCCGTCTCGTTCGAGCCCTTGCGGCCCGACGAATGCGCGATCGACCGCGCGGCTTGAGGAGGCTCGTCATGCATTATCCCTATATCGCCCCCGCCGGCATCGTCTGGATGGCACCCGCCACAAGCGGGTGGGGAGCGCTGGTGCAAGGCGCGCAAAACCGCGCCGAGAAGGACCGTCGCTGGCCCGCGATGCTTCGCAAGCTCAAGGGCCTGCACAAACGCGGGCGCCGCGCCATCCGCATCGTCGACGCCGATTGCGGCGCCGGCGAGCTGCTGATCCACGCCGTCCGGCGCGCGCGTGAGATGGGTTTCGTCGCGATCGAAGGCCGCGGCATCGACGCCGATCCGCGCCTGATCGCCAGCGCGCGTCGCGCCGCCGCCCGGCACGGCGACCCCGCCATCGGCCTCGTCTTCGAACAGGACGACATGGACAAGGTCCTGCGCGAAGAGGCCGAATATCCGGCCGACCTGCTGCTCTGCCCGGCGTCCGAGACCGACGCACGCGAGCTAAAGGCGCTGGCCCGGACCGCGGCCGACACCGTCCTGTGGGACCGCAAGTCGAAACCGGAGCGCGGATGATGACCCAGCGTGACCTTTTCTGGCGCACCGCCGGGGCCGCCCTCGTCGGCGCGGGCTATGTCCTGACGCGCCTCGCAACCGAAGCCGGCGCCGACCTTGTCGGCATCACCGGCCTCCTCGTCGCGGCAGCCGGCCTGCTTCTCGTGCTTGCGGGAAAGAAGGTCGTGCTCGCCCTGCGCGTCGAGCGGAGCCGCCACCGCGAGCTGCCGGGCGCGATCCGCGCCTCGCGCCGCGCCCGGCGCGACCAGCTCTAACCCCCATCTCCATCCAAGGATCGGCTTCATGTCCTCGTTCCATTTGCTCGGCGGCGAAATGCACGCCGAAGCGGTTCCCCTCGCCTCGATCGCCGCAGCGGTCGGCACCCCCGCCTATGTCTATTCGGCCGGCGCGCTGCGCCACGCGGCGCAGCGCTTCCGCGCCGCGCTCGGCAAGGTGCCGCGCAAGCAGCTGATGTTCGCGGTCAAGGCCAACCCGTCGCCCGCGGTGCTTCGGGTTCTTGCCGACCAAAATTACGGCGCCGACATCGTATCGGGCGGCGAGCTCGATTGCGCGCTCGGCGCGGGGATTACCGCGAACCACATCGTCTACTCGGGCGTCGGCAAGACCGCGCCCGAACTCATCGCGGCGCTCGATGCCGGGATCGGACGCTTCAACCTCGAGCTCGAACGCGAGGGACAGCTGCTGTCGACGCTCGCATCGCAGCGCGGACGACGCGCGCCCGCCCTGCTCCGCATCAACCCCGACGTCGATGCCAGCACGCATGCCAAGATCACCACGGGCCGCCTCGACAGCAAATTCGGCATCCCGATCGACGATGCGCTGGCCATGTACGACCGGCTCGCGGCGCTTCCCGGCCTCGATCTCCACGGCCTCGCCGTTCATATCGGCAGCCAGATCGTCGACCCCGCGCCGCTCGAGGCGGCGTATCGCAAGATCGGCGAGCTGATCCGCGCGCTGCGCCAGAAGGGGCACCGCGTCTATCATGTCGACCTCGGCGGCGGGCTGGGCGTCTCTTATCGCCCCGACCTGCCCGGCGCCGATGTCGAAGCCTATGGTGCGATGGTCGCCGAGGTCACACGCGACTGGGACGCGACATTGCTCTTCGAACCCGGGCGTTTCATCGCGGCGGAGGCGGGGATTCTCCTGACGCGCGTGCTTTGGGTGAAGCCGGGGCCCCGCCACCCCTTTGTCGTCGTCGACGCGGCGATGAACGACCTCGCGCGTCCCGCGATGTACGACGCGTGGCACGAATTCGCCGCGATCCGCCCCACCGGCGAGACCTTCGTCGCCAATATCGTCGGCCCGATCTGCGAAACCGGCGACACTTTTGCGCGGGAGCGCGAGATCGACCGGGTGCAGGAGGGCGACCTGACCCTCTTCAAAGCCGCCGGCGCCTATGGTGCGTCGATGGCATCGACTTACAATTGCCGCGCGATCGCGCCCGAAGTGCTGGTCGACGACAATCGATACGCGGTGGTCAGCGAGCGCGTCGCCGCGCATCAGGTCCGACGGCAGCGGCTGGCGCCGTGGATGAACGACGGCGCTCCCTCGATCCGTGCCGCCTGACGACGGTCACGGCGCGGCGTTGAAGTCCGCCACCAGGTCGAAGCGGTCGCCGCGAAACAGCTGCCGCACATGCGTGACGACGCGCCCCGCGCGCCACGTCGTGCGGTCGAGTTCGAGGCAGGCGGCGCCCGCTCCGATCGTCAGCAGCGCCGCTTCTTTGCGCGTCGGGTTCACCGCGCGGATCACATGGCGCGCCTGCGTCCACGGAATGTGACCGAGCAGCCAGGTTCCCGGCGCCACCTTGGCAAAGTCCGCGCCCGCCGCCTCGGGGACTTCGCTAAGCGCGATGAACCGCCGTTCGAGGGCAAAGGCTTCGCCCGCCGCCATATGCACACCCTCGATGCGCAGCGCCGGACCGGAGAGCGGATCACCGCCTGCGTCGGCGGTCTCGAGCGACGCCAGCTCCCAGCGATAGGCTTCGCCGCGCGCGGCGATGAGTTCGGCCAGATCGGGCACGGTCATCACCGCCGAATGGACCGGCGGATGCGCAACGAAGGTGCCCGCCTTGCGGCGCCGTTCGACCAGTCCGGATGCGGCGAGTTCGCCCAACGCCTTGCTCACCGTCGCGCGCGCGCAGCCATAGCGCGCGGCGAGTTCCTGTTCGGTCGGGACGCGGTCGCCGGGGCGCCATTCACCCGACTGGATCGATGCGGCGATCTCTTCGCGGATGCGCCGCGCGGGATTCACGCGAGCAGCCGCGCGACACAGGCGCGATACGCGGCGCCGATGGTGTCGGTCTCGACATGGCGTCCCTTTTCGACGCGCTTGGTGCCCGCACGCCACACGCTGTCGACCGCGCCCGCGCGCGCCGCGAAGATCCAGCGGTCGAGCAAGGTTGCATCGTCGGTGCCCGCGAAGGCGGGGTGTTCGAGGTCGAGCGAGACGATGTCGGCGGCATGGCCGACGGCGAGCCCGGCAGGCACACCCAGCGCCTGCGCGCCGCCCTGCACCGCGCGCGCAAACAGGTTCGCGCCGACGAAAGGCGCCGTCTCACTCGCGAGCAACGCCCGCGCCCGCTGCGCCAAGCGCTGCGAATATTCGAGCGCGCGAAGTTCCTGCGCCGCATCGACCAGGATATTGCTGTCGGTGCCGATCCCGAAACGCCCGCCCGCGGCGAGATAATCGACCGCCGGAAAAATGCCGTCGCCCAGATTACCCTCGGTGATCGGGCACAACCCCGCGACCGCACCGCTCGCGGCCAACCGCAACACTTCGCTTTCGTCGAGGTGCGTCGAGTGGATCAGGCACCAGCGTTCGTCGACCCCGGCGTTGTCGAGCAGCCATTCGACCGGCCGCGCACCGCTCCACGCGACGCAATCGGCGACCTCCTTCACCTGTTCGGCGGCATGGATATGCACCGGCCCCGTCGGCGACATGGCGAGCAAGGCTGTCAGCTCTTCAGGCGTCACGGCGCGCAGCGAATGCGGCGCGACCCCTATATTGGCGTCGCCCGACAGCTTCGACCGCGAAGCCCCGAGAAGCTTCGCAAAGCCGTCGATGTCGTTGAGAAAGCGCCGCTGGCCGGGGCTCGGCGGCGCCGCGTCGAAATTGCCGTGCGCATAGAAAACGGGAAGCAAGGTCAGCCCGATCCCCGTCGCGGCGCTGGCCTCAGCAATCGCCCCTGCCATCTCGGCGGGGTCGGCATAGGCGGCGCCCGCCGGATCGTGATGCAGATAGTGAAACTCGCCGACGCGCGTGAAACCCGTTTCGAGCATCTCGGCATAGGCCTGCGCGGTGATCGCCGCGACATCCTCGGGCGTCAGCCGGTCGAGGAAGCGGTACATGATCTCGCGCCAGCTCCAGAAATTATCATCGGGGCGGCTGCGGCGCTCGGACAGCCCCGCCATCCCGCGCTGGAATCCGTGGCTGTGGACGTTGCAAAGACCCGGCAAGCCGACGCAGTGACGATCATCGCCCTCTGCTGCCTCGACGCCAACCTCGACCGCCGAAATCCGGCCGTCGGCGATGCGCAGCCGCACGTCTTTCGCCCAGCCACCATCGATCCACGCGCGTTCGAACCAGAGAGCCATCGTCGTTCGTCCTCATATTATGTCTAGACATAATGGCGCATTCGAACGACACTGTCCAGATGGAGCAGCTCTGGACGAACGCCCGACTCGCAACGATGGCCGACGATGCACTCGGCCTGATCGACGATGGCGTCGTGGCGGCGCAGGACGGACGGATCGTCTATGCCGGCCCCGCCGACGGCGCCCCGGCGACCGCCCAAAAGGTCGTCGATTGCGAAGGTCGGCTGATCACCCCCGGCCTGATCGACTGCCACACGCACCTCGTCCACGGCGGCAATCGCGCGAACGAATGGGCGATGCGCCTTGCGGGGGCGAGCTATGAAGAGATCGCGCGCGCGGGCGGCGGCATCGTCTCGACGATGCGCGCGACGCGCGAGGCGAGCGAGGACGAACTCATCGATAGCGCCCTGCCCCGCCTCGACGCGCTGATCGCCGAAGGCGTCACGACGATCGAGATCAAGTCGGGCTACGGCCTGTCAACCGGCGACGAACTCAAGATGCTGCGCGCCGCCCGCGCGCTCGGCGACCACCGGCCTATTCGCGTCGAGCCAACCTTCCTCGGCGCCCACGCGCTGCCCCCCGAATATAAGGGCGACAGCGACGCCTATATCGACCTCGTCGTGGGCGAGATGGTCCCCGCCGCCGCGCCGCTCGCGACCGCGGTCGATGCCTTTTGCGAGGGCATCGGTTTCTCGCCCGCGCAATGCACGCGCGTGATCGAAGCCGCGAAGGCGCACGGACTTGCGGTCAAGCTCCACGCCGAACAATTGTCGGCGCTCCACGGCAGCGCGCTCGCCGCGCTGCACGGGGCGCTGTCCGCCGATCATCTCGAACATGCGACCGACGACGATATCCGCGCGATGGCCGCGGCGGGCACGACCGCGGTGCTGCTCCCCGGCGCCTATTATTTCATGCGCGAGACGAAATTGCCCCCCATCGACGCGATGCGCCGCCACGGCACGCGCATCGCGCTCGCGACCGACAACAACCCTGGCACGTCGCCGACGACCTCGCTGCTTCTCATGCTCAACATGGGCGCGACTTTGTTCGGGCTGACCGTGGTCGAGGCGCTGCGCGGCGTGACGGTCAACGCCGCCGCCGCGCTCGGCCTGTCCGCCGAAGTCGGCACGCTCGAAGCGGGGAAGGCGTGCGACCTCGCGATCTGGGACGTCAGCGACCCCGCCGAGCTCGTTTACCGCATCGGCTTCAACCCGCTTCACCAACGCATCAAGGACGGACAATGATCATCACCCCCGGCGCCATGACACTTGCCGACTGGCGCGAAATTTACGAGGGCGCGAGCGCCGAACTGAGCGCCGGTGCATGGGATGCAATCGACGCCAGCGCCGCCGCGGTGGCGCGCATCGTCGCCAGGGGCGCCCCCGTCTATGGCATCAACACCGGCTTCGGAAAGCTCGCGAGCGTGCGCATCGCAGAGGACGATCTGGCGACGCTCCAGCGCAATATCGTGCTCAGCCACGCCGCGGGCACCGGCGCGCCCTCGCCCGCCCCGATCGTGCGGTTGATGATGGCCTTGAAGCTCGCGAGCTTCGGCATGGGCGCGTCGGGGGTGAAGCGCGAAACGGTCGCGATGCTCGAAGCGATGCTGGCCAAAGACCTGACCCCGGTCGTCCCGTCGCAGGGTTCGGTCGGCGCAAGCGGCGACCTCGCGCCGCTGTCGCATATGGCCGCGGCAATGATCGGCGTCGGCGCGATCGAGGTCGGCGGCAAGACATTGCCCGCCGCCGACGCTCTCGTACAGGCGGGCCTCACTCCGCTCGACCTCGGCCCGAAAGAAGGCCTCGCGCTCCTCAACGGCACTCAATTTTCGACCGCCAACGCGCTCGCGGGTCTGTTCCGTGCCGAAACCGTCTTCCGCTCGGCGCTGATCACCGGCGCGCTCTCGACCGAGGCCGCCAAAGGCTCCGACGCGCCCTTCGACGCGCGCATCCATGCACTCCGCGGCCATGCCGGACAGCGCGAGGTCGGCGATACGCTGCGCGGCCTGATGGCGGGATCGGCGATCCGCGCCTCGCACGCGGTCGACGATCCGCGCGTGCAGGACCCTTATTGCCTCCGCTGCCAGCCGCAGGTGATGGGCGCCGTGCTCGACCTGCTGCGCCAGGCCGGAACGACGCTCGGTATCGAGGCCAACGGCGTTTCGGACAATCCGCTGATCTTCGCCGACACCGACGAGGCGCTGTCGGGCGGCAATTTCCACGCCGAGCCCGTCGCCTTCGCTGCCGACATGATCGCGATGGCGCTCTGCGAGATCGGATCGATCTCGGAGCGGCGGATCGCGATGCTCGTCGACCCGGCGCTGTCGGGTCTTCCCGCCTTCCTCACCCCGCGCCCCGGCCTCAACTCGGGCTTTATGATCCCGCAGGTCACCGCCGCGGCGCTCGTCAGCGAGAACAAGCAGCGCGCCTATCCCGCGAGCGTCGATTCGATCCCGACCTCGGCGAACCAGGAGGATCATGTGTCGATGGCCGCGCACGGCGCGCGCCGCCTGCTCGAGATGGCCGACAATGTCAGCGCGGTGATCGGCATCGAACTGCTCGCGGCGTGCCAGGGCATCGACTTCCATGCTCCGCTGAAATCGAGCGACGCGCTGGAGGCCGCACACAAGCATCTGCGCGCGGAGGTCCCCACGCTCGAGGACGACCGCCATTTCCATCCCGATATGGAGGCCGCCACCGCGCTGGTCCGGTCGGGCAGCCTTGTCGCCGCGGTTCCCGCCGACCTGCCAGGTCTCGCCTGATGGACTGGCTGCGCGTCCATCGCGGCGACGCGCCGCTCGTCATCGCCTTCCCGCACGGCGGCACCGACCTTGCGGGCCTCGACGAGCAGTTCGTCTCGCCCTGGCACGCGCAGATCGACACCGACTGGTACATCGACGAGCTTTACGCGTTCGCCGCCGACCTCGGCGCGACGCTGGTTGCCACCGATATCTCGCGCAGCGTGATCGACATGAACCGCGATCCGTCGGGTGCGTCGCTTTATCCGGGACAGGCAACGACCGAGCTGTGCCCGACGATGACCTTCGACGGCGACCCGCTCTATCGCTTTGATGCACCGGACGAGGCCGAGATCATGCAGAGGCTGAACTCTTACCACCGCCCCTATCACGATAGGTTGAGCGAAGAACTCGACCGCTTGAAAGCGACGCATGGCCGCGTCGTCCTGTACGACGCGCATTCGATCCGCAGCCACGTCCCGCGGCTGTTCGACGGCGAGCTGCCGCAGTTCAACATCGGCACCAACGGCGGCGCGACCTCAGCCCCCGAACTCGAAACAATCGTTGCGAACATCTGCGCCGCCAGCGGCAAGAGCCATGTCGTCAACGGCCGTTTCAAGGGCGGCTGGACGACGCGCCATTATGGCCGCCCCGACGATGGCGTCCACGCGATCCAGATGGAGTTGGCGCAGCGCGGCTATATGGCCGAGCCCGACGCGATCACGCACGCCAACTGGCCCTCCCCCATCGATCCGAACCCGGCGATCCGGCCCGTGCTGGAGCAAGTGATCGCCGCGACCCTCGATTTTGCGAAAGGAAAAGCATGACCCGCCTCGACAACAGCCGCGTGATCCGGCCGGCAACCGGGACCGAGATCAGCGCGAAGAGCTGGCTCACCGAAGCACCGATGCGGATGCTGATGAACAATCTGCACCCCGATGTCGCCGAAGCGCCGCACGAGCTCGTCGTCTATGGCGGCATCGGCCGCGCCGCGCGCGACTGGGAAAGCTATGACCGGATCGTCGAGACGCTGAAGCGGCTCGAAGGTGACGAGACCTTGCTCATCCAGTCGGGCAAGCCCGTCGGTGTCTTCCGCACCCACGAGAATGCGCCGCGCGTCCTGCTCGCCAATTCGAACCTCGTCCCCGAATGGGCGAACTGGGATCATTTCCACGAGCTCGATAAAAAGGGCCTGATGATGTACGGCCAGATGACCGCGGGCAGCTGGATCTATATCGGCAGCCAGGGCATCGTTCAGGGCACCTACGAAACCTTCGTCGAAATGGGCCGCCAGCATTATGGCGGCAGCCTTGCGGGCCGCTGGCTGCTCACTGCGGGGCTCGGCGGCATGGGCGGCGCGCAGCCGCTCGCCGCCGTGATGGCGGGCGCATCGTGCCTCGCGATCGAATGCCAGCCGAGCCGCATCGAAATGCGCCTGCGCACCGGCTATCTCGACAAGCAGGCGTCGAGCATCGACGAGGCGATCGCGATGATCGAAGCCAGCCATGCCGAGGGTACGCCCGTATCGGTCGGCCTGCTCGGCAACGCCGCCGAAATCCTGCCCGAGATCGTCCGCCGCGGCATCCGCCCCGACCTGCTCACCGACCAGACCTCGGCGCACGATCCGGTCAACGGCTACCTCCCCGCGGGCTGGACGCTCGACGAGTGGTTTTCGAAGCGCGAGAGCGACCCGGCCGCGGTCGCGAAGGCCGCGAAGGCGTCGATGGCGGTGCATGTCCAGGCGATGCTCGACCTGCAGGCCGCGGGCGTGCCGACGACCGATTATGGCAACAACATCCGCCAGATGGCGAAGGACGAAGGCGTCGAAAATGCGTTCGACTTCCCGGGCTTCGTCCCCGCCTATGTCCGCCCACTCTTCTGCCGCGGCATCGGCCCGTTCCGCTGGGTGGCGCTGTCGGGCGATCCCGAGGATATCTACAAGACGGACGCCAAGGTGAAGGAGCTGCTTCCCGACAACAAGCATCTCCACAACTGGCTCGATATGGCGCGCGAGAAGATCCAGTTTCAGGGCCTGCCCGCGCGCATCTGCTGGGTCGGGCTCGGCGATCGCCACCGGCTTGGTCTCGCGTTCAACGCGATGGTGGCGTCGGGCGAATTGAAAGCTCCCATCGTCATCGGCCGCGATCATCTGGACTCGGGCTCGGTCGCCTCGCCCAACCGCGAGACCGAGGCGATGCGCGACGGATCGGATGCCGTGTCCGACTGGCCTTTGCTCAACGCGCTGCTCAATACTGCATCGGGCGCGACCTGGGTGTCGCTGCACCACGGCGGCGGGGTCGGCATGGGCTATTCGCAGCACAGCGGCATGGTGATCGTCGCCGACGGCACCCCCGAAGCGGCGAAACGGCTCGAGCGCGTCTTGTGGAACGACCCCGGCACCGGCGTGATGCGCCACGCCGACGCGGGTTATGACATCGCGATCGACTGCGCGCGCGAGAAGGGCCTCGACCTGCCGAGCATCTAGCGCTTGTTTCAGTTGCGCCGAAACAGCTTCGCATCCTAAGGCTCTCCCCACGACAAGGGGAGAGCCAGAAGCCGATGTCCGAAGCGCAGCCGCCGAGCTACCCTGAAATCCGCGAGGCGGTGCGCCGCCTGTGCGCCGATTTCCCCGGCGAATATTGGCAGCGCCTCGACCGCGACCGCATCTATCCGACCGAGTTCGTCCGCACGCTCACCGAAGCGGGTTTCCTCTCGGTCCTCATCCCCGAACAATATGGCGGCTCGGGCCTCGGCCTCGGCGCCGCGACCGCGGTGCTTGAGGAAATCCATCGGTCGGGTTGCAACGGCGGCGCGTGCCATGCGCAGATGTACACGATGGGGACGCTGCTCAAGCACGGGTCGGAGGCGCAGAAGCAGGCCTATCTGCCCGCGATCGCCAGCGGCGAGCTGCGCCTGCAGGCGTTCGGCGTGACCGAACCGACCGCGGGCACCGACACAACGCGCATCCGCACTTTCGCACGTAAGGTCGGCGACAACTATATCGTCAACGGACAGAAGATCTGGATCAGCCGCGCCGAGCATTCGGACCTGATGATCCTCCTCTGCCGCACCACGCCGCGCGAGGAATGCGCCAAGCCGTCGGACGGGATGAGCGTTCTGCTCGTCGACATGCGCAAAGCGCAAGGTAACGGCCTGACGATCCGTCCCGTGCGCACGATGCTCAACCATGCAACGACCGAGCTGTTCTTCGACGACCTCGAAGTCCCCGCCGCGAACCTGATCGGCGAGGAGGGCAAGGGCTTTCGCTATATCCTGTCGGGCATGAACGCCGAACGCATCCTGATCGCGTCCGAATGTATCGGCGACGGCCGCTTCTTCATCGACCGCGCCACCGTTTATGCCAAGGATCGCCAAGTGTTCGGCCGCGCGATCGGCACGAACCAGGGCATCCAGTTCCCGATCGCGCGTGCTTACGTCCAGATCGCCGCCGCCGCCGAAATGGTCGACAAGGCGGCACGGCTGTTCGACGCCGGGCAGGATGGCGGGACCGAGGCGAATATGGCGAAGATGCTCGCGTCCGAAGCGAGCTGGTACGCCGCCGACATGTGCGTCCAGACGCACGGCGGCTTCGGCTTTGCCGAGGAATATGACATCGAGCGCAAGTTCCGCGAGACGCGCCTCTATCAGGTCGCACCGATCAGCACGAATTTGATCCTGAGCCATGTCGCGACCCACGCGCTCGGCCTGCCCAAGAGCTTCTGATGGACGATTATTCCGCCTGGGTCGGCCGCAGCGAAATACGCGAGGATGTCGCGGCCGCGGCACCGCTCGCGGGCCTCGCCGCGCTGCTCGACCATGACGTCTCGCCTTGGTTGCCTGGCACCGTGCCGCCGCTCGCCCATTGGCTCTATTTTCTGCCCACCGCGCGCCAGTCGGTGATCGGCGAGGATGGTCACCCGCGCCGCGACGGCACAGGCTTGCTCCCACCCGTCCCGCTCCCGCGCCGCATGTGGGCGGGCAGCCGCATCGAGTTCGTCGCGCCAATCGCGGTCGGCGCCGCGCTGACCCGCATCACCACGATCGATGCGATCAAGCCCAAGCGCGGCGCGAGCGGCGACCTGCTCTTCGTGACGCTGCGCCACGACATTGCGGCGGACGGCGTCGCCGCGATCCGCGAGGAGCAGGACATCGTCTTTCGCGCGCCCGCCACAACCGCGCCCGCGCCCACGCCAGCGACAGCAATCGAACCCCAGCCCGCCGACGCGGTGCGCAGCCTGTCGCCCGATCCGGTGCTGCTGTTCCGCTACTCGGCGCTCACCTTCAACGCCCACCGCATCCACTACGACCGCGACTATGCACAGCGTGTCGAGGGCTATGCGGGGCTCGTCGTCCACGGCCCGCTTATCGCGACCTTGCTGATGGATCACTTCTTGCGCACCGTGCCCGGCGCTCTCCCCCGCCGCTTCAGCTTCCGCGCCGAGGCCCCGCTGATCGACGGCGCCCCCTTCGACCTCTGCCTCGCCCGCGATGGCAATGCGACGCGATTGTGGGCACGCGACGCGGCGGGACGAACGACGATGCGCGCCGACGTCGCATAGCGGGACCCGGCCCAAGCAAATCCACCCACCGAGATCATCTGGGTATTTCTCCGCCCCCGACATTGCCAATTCGCAAAGCGGGTCATGCCGCGGCGGACCATGATCGCCTTGTTCGCACCGATGCGGACGGAGTCGGGGAGGATCCGCATCAGCCATGCCGATCGGCATCGCGCGCCATCCCCTTTTTGTAAGGAGAGTAGCCATGATCAAGAAAGTCATGCTGGCAGTGTCGACGCTGGCGCTTGCCGTCTCGGCCGCACCTGCGATCGCGCAGGGTCAAGACCAGGACAATGACAACACCACGACCGGTGCCTCTGGCAACAACAGCGACACCGTCGTCGTCAACGACCTGATCGACCTGTTCGTCCAGGACAATGCTGCCGACACCTTCTCGGATGACGATCAGGACAATGACGGCAATGGCTCGTTCAACGGCAACAGCTTCGTTGTGGCGACCCAGTCATTGAGCGCGACCAACACCAACCAGAATCTCGACGAAGTCGTCGACATGGATGGTGAAGACGACAGCGACACGAATGTCGGCTATCAGAGCGGCAACAACAGTGTGACCGGCAGCGCCTTCGCGGCCTATGCCGGCATTCTGAACGCCGCCTGGAACACGGGCATCAACGCCAACACCCAGGCAGCGACCAACATCGCGGCGAGCGGCACTGTCAGCTTTGGCGACAGCGGCGGCAACGGTGGTGCCGGCGGCGGCGCCGGCGGCGACTAACAGCGTCCCCCGGATGGCCGGCCCGACCCACTGGAGGGCCGGCCATTTCCCAAATTTTCGCTTTCAAGGAGCGCCCGCGCTATGAAACCCCCGATCGTCCCGGCCCTGCTGGTCCTGGCAGGCCTGTCCGTGCCCGTATCGGCACAGCTGCCACCGCCCGAAGCAGCGGCGCCGCGCGTGGTCGAGGCCGTCGCGGCCGAAGCCGATGCAGCCCCGGCGATCGCGGCGCGGCCCGAACGCAAATCGCCGATGCTGAAAGACAAAGAGCTCGACACGCTGCGCGGCGGCCAGTCGCTCGTCATCACCAATCAGACGATGGACTCGATCGTCAGCGGCAACGTCCTCAAGGGCGACTATACCGCGGGTGCGGTCACGCTGAGCGATTTCGCGCTTTCCAATTTCAACGGTGTCGGCAATCTGCTGATCAACACCGGTGCGCAGGTCAGTGCCCAGAGCGGCATGAACCTGACCATCAACCTCGGCGATTGAGTTCGCCATGCGGCCCATGCGCGCCTTGATCGCGGGCATGCTATGCGCCCTTGCTGCGGCGCCCGCCGCCGCCGAGGTCCGGCTGACCGGACCCGAAACGGGCGGCAATTACCAACTTCAGGTGATGACCTGGTGGGATATTCCTTTCCGCTCGGTCGTTCGCCAGCGCTATGATTTCAGCTGCGGTTCCGCCGCGATCGCGACCTTGCTCACCTATCATTATGGCGCGCCGACATCGGAGGCGATGCCTTTCCGCGCGATGTGGAAAACGGGCGACCGCGAGGCGATCCGCAAGGTCGGCTTCTCGATGCTCGACATGAAAAACTATCTCGCCTCGCGCGGCTTTCGCGCCGAAGGCTTCCGGATCACCGCCGAGCAATTGAAGCAGGTGAAGCGCCCGACGATCGTCCTGATGGACCTCAAGGGCTTCAAGCATTTCGTGGTCGTCAAAGGCGTCCGCGGCGACCGCGTGCTCACCGGCGATTCGGTCCTCGGCCTCAACGAATATTCGCTCAGCGATTTCGAGAAGCATTGGAACGGCATCGCGCTGGCGATCGTCGAGGGCGGACAAAAGCGCCCGTCCTTCAACCTTGCCGGCGACTGGGGTCCCTGGTCGCAGGCGCCGCTCGAAGATGAGGGCGCGCTTCGCGTTTCGATCAGCGATCTGACGACCAACCTTCCCCCGCAATATCAGCTGACGCCGCAAATCCTGCTCGATGTACGCGTCGGCACCGTGAAATGAGGCCGACCATGTCCCCCCGCATCCTCCTGCTCGCCTTCGCGCCGGTGCTCCTCGCGGCAAGCGAGCCCGCGGCCGACGATCCGCTGGCGGACGCCGAGACGGTATCGGACGAGGTGCTGGCGACGCAGCGCGGCGGCTTTGCCTTTCAGGGCATGGTGATCGCCTTCGGCGCCGATATTCGCAGCTTTGTGAACGACGAACTTGCGCTCCGCACGATCGTCAGCTGGACGCCCCAGGGATCCTCGATCGAGCGCTTCGTGTCACCGGCGCTCACCGCGGTCGACGCGGCGCAGATCCAGGGCGGCATCCTGACCAGCGGCGGCATCACCATGCGCGTCGGCGATGAACCGGTATTCCTCGCGAACAATGGCCAGACCGCGCTGATCCAGCGCACCGACGCGATCCAGAATGTCCTGATCAACACCGCCAGCAATGTCTCGCTGAACCAGCAGGTCGACGCCGTGCTCGACATCAGCGGCTATGAAGGTTTCCGCGACGCGCTGGCGTCAACGCGGATGAGCGACGCGATTGGCGCCGTAATGGGCGCGCAGACGGTCGGCGCGCTCGGCAACTGAACGACCCCCCGCCCCTGTTTCGACAGGGACGGTTCACCTCGCCCCGCCTCTTTTGGCGGGGCTTCTTTATGGGGTTCTTATGGAGTTGGGTTCGGCCGCCCGGATCATAATTTCCCGCCGAACGGCATGCGCAGCGTGATCGACACGTCGGGCGCATCTTCGGTCACGCCAATTTCGAAGCCCATGTTCAGAACGTCGCGTTCGGTCAGGCGGTACGACATGCCGAAATTGAGCGAACCGACATGGATATAGTTGGATTTCTGATTCGTATCGCCAATCTCGGTCTTGGTCGGGAAGATATAATTGTGCCGGTAACCGAGCGAGAAAGAGAAGCGCGGGTTGAGCGCGAAACCGAAGCCGATGTTGGCCGAAACCGCGTCGCCCGGATCGACGCGCCCGATCAGCACCTCGCCGACTAGTTTGTTCACGTCGCGCGGGATATGATAGAGATAGGCCGCGCCGCCATAGATCACCGCGGGATCGGACGGCATCAGGAAATTGAGCCCAGGCTGTACCGCCCAGAAACCCGACCCGGTGGCGAGCCCCGTGGCGACGCCGAATTCGTCGTAGCCGACCTCGAACGGCCCCTTGCCCGTGTCCGATTTCACCCGCAGCGTTCCGACGAAGATCGGCTTTTGCCCGACCGGGCGGTTGAATTGATAGCGCAGCGAGAATTCGGCGTCGCCGACCCCGTCCTCGCGCAGCGCGATCGACCGGACGATGCCCTCGTCGCGCTGCTGGACGACCTCGATCCGGTCGTTGCGATAGAGATAGGGGATGCGCACCTCGGCCTCGAGCCGGTCGCTGATGCCGTAGCGCAGCGAGGCCGTGCCGACGAGCGTGTCGCGGTCGGCGTCGGTCGCCTCGATCAGCCCGATCTGGATCCCCGGGATCAGCTCGATCCCGCGGAAGACAAGACGATTGGTCGACGAGCGCGTATATTCGAACGAGGGTTCGAAAATGAGGTTGCCGGCGCGCGTCAGCACCCCCTGCCCTTCGGGAACCGCGGCGACGCGTTCGGCGGTCGACTCGCTCGGCGGCGGTGCCTCGCCGACCGGCGCATCGGGCAGCGCGACGGCGTCGCTGCCGGGGCCGGGAAGCGCGGGGCCGGCAACGCCTTGTCCCATGCCGGTCCCGCGGAACATGTCGAGCGGCGCCTCGGCGAGCGCGAAGGACGAGAGCCGGTCGATCTGCGCCTGCTGGGTGATAAGCTGTCCCTGCATCTTCACGATATGCTGCCGCTGCTCGGCGAGCATCACATTCTGCTGGTCGATGAGCGCGCGCTGCTCGGCGATGATCCGGCGCTGCGCGTCGATCTCGCTCTCGACGCTCGCGGCGGGCGGACTTTCGGCGGCGCCGTCCGGCGCCGCAGCCGCCGCATTCCATGTTGGCGCGGTATCGAGAAAGGGAAGCGCCTCGCACAGACATTCGAGCGCGGGCGTGTCATGCGCCCTGGCCTGCGAGGGCGTAAAAACCGCCGACAGCCCGACGGCGGCCACACCCACATGGCGCAGCACGGGCGGCGCTGACACATTGCTCATGCGCCGGCCCCCTGCCCGGTGAAGCTTCGCCGCGGCTGCATCGCGCGCAACTTGTCGATCGCGACGCCCATTTCTTCGCCGGCAATGGCGCGCAGTCCGTCGAGGTCGACGAGCCGGCACAGTTGCGGCCCCTCCAGCTCGATCAGACCCTGGCGGACAAAGCCCGAGATCGTCCGGCTGACCGTATGGATCGTCAGGCCCAGATGATCGGCAATATCGCCGCGCGTCATCGGCAGGGGAATGCTGCCGAGCGCCGACAGCCGCTTCGCCGCGATCAACAGGAACGCCGCGACGCGTTCATTGGCATTGCGGCGGCCGAGCAGGAATATGCATTGGTTCGCGCTGTCCAGCGCGCGTTCGAGCGCGCGGTTCTGCCCGAGCGAATCGGGGTCGCCACCCAGCGCCGGGCGGCGGGTCAGGATCGTGTTGGTGACCGCTTCGGCCGCCGCGTCGCGCGCGCCATATCCGACGCCGAACACATCGCCCTGATAGAAAAACCCCGTCAGCTGGCGGTGCCCGTCGACATGGAAATGACAGGTTCTGACCGTGCCCGAGATGACTTCGAACCAGCAATCGCCGGGATCACCCTGCGAGAAAATAATCTCGCCTTTCCGGAATTTTAGGATGGTGTCCTGCGGAATGGACTCGCGTTGAAACTCTGCCGACAGACCTTGCACGCCACGTCTCCAATCTGGAATTGGTATTTGCGGCGACCCCGTTTGCGAGTCTCATCTGCCTTTGCGGGTACTGAATCCATCCGCATAAAAACCAAGGAATTCGTGTGTATGAACAGCCTAGGAAAATCACTTACGTAAATTTTCTTAGCATTTGAGGATGGATTAATAATGAATTTCAGCATCATAGCTATATTGGCATGTGCCGTGCCGTTATATGCTTAATTAGCTTAGGTTAATTGATAAACAGCGCACAAACATATATCATCGAAGCCAGAGCAGGTGGGTTGCGGCAATTGCCGCGCAAAAGATGCTCGTCGGTCGCACTGTGTCTACGCCTTGGGTGTCAGGGGATTGCGCCGTGCATCAAAACGCTTTGAACGTCGAACCGCATTTGACCTTTCGCGAGCATCAGATACTCGAACTGGTCGCCGTCGGCTGCTCGGCCAAGCAGATCGCGATCGAGATCAACATCGCTCCACGAACCGTCGAACGGCACATCGAAAATGTGCGACTGAAACTCAATGCGCGCAACCGCGCGCATCTGATAACCCAGGCCATGCACCTGGGCCTGCTGGTCATCGAAACGCCGTCGCCCGACGAACCGACGCTCTTCGAACTCAAATGATGGTGCATCCGACATGGATATGATGGGCATCGATAGCGAAAGCAGATGCTGACCACCGGTCAGGCCGGCGAATGCTGATGAAGGCCGGGAGGGAGCGCCGCGCCCGGCCCCAGCCTTCATTCCTATGGGGTGTCAAATAAACGGATAGGTCACGCCATAATAGCCATAGACGCCGCGGCCGTAATCGTCGGTATTCGATGACCGCGCCGGTCGGGCAAGCCGCGCCCGCGCACTGACGCGACAGAAAATTGTCAGGGCGAAGCGACGGGGTGTTCGCCGGCCGCTTGAAAAGGCGGCATCCGGCCCGCCGCACGATGCCGCGCGATCTGGTGCTTGAGCGCGGCAGCGACATGCAGGACGAGGAGCGCGAGCGTAACGAACACCAATAGTTCGTGAACGCCGCCGAGCCGTTCGCCGGCTTCTTCGGAAATTCCGGGGACCAGCGGGAGCGGAATGCCGCCAAGCAGCGGCGTGACCGATTTGCCCTCCGCGCTCGCACCGCCCGACACGGCCATCAGGCCGGTAAGCGGCAGGGCAAGCAGAAGGACGTAAAAGGCCCGATGCGTCCAGACGCTCGCCAGACGTTCCCAGCGCGGCAGTTCGATCGGAAAGGGCGGCGGCGGATACGCAAGGCGCCAGGCAAGGCGGACAAACGCAAGCAAGAGGATTGTTGCCCCGAGCGTCTTGTGCACGATGAAGAGGTCGCCGCGCGCCGGACCGCGGTCCATGCCGGAAAAGGTGAAACCGACGACCACCTGCGCCACAATGATCAGCGCCATCAGCCAATGCAGGAGAACCGCGCCATTATTATAGCGCAACAGCCGTTCCTGCGGCGTGGCTTCGGGGACGCTCGCCATTTCGGTTCAACGCATCGTAAATACAAACGATCCATCGAGCGGCGAGCCCATCTTCCGGGCAGACTGCGGCCCGCGGCGCTATTCGATCAAAATTCCGAGATCGTTTCATCCTCGATCGCCGCGCGGATCATCCGGTCCCAGACATCGGCGTCACCGACCGCGAGCATCCGCCCGCTCGGCTCGCGCAGCGTACGAAGCGCGGCGAGCGCGGCATCGGTATAGTCGGGCCATAGAGCATCGACCGCCGGACCCGCCGACGTTAGTTCGCCTTCGGCATTTTTGCTCAGCGCATGACCGGCGAGCGCGCGCGCGACACGCTCGACGGGAGCGGTCGCGGCATGGTCGAGGTTGCCGTGCGACATGGTGGATCTCCTTTTCGTGACATGAGCTCAACGTTCGCCGAGCCACCCGGGTTGCAGACCGGCGCCGTTCGTAATCGAAGCCGCTTTGTTCCATCGCCTGCAACCGCCGACGGACAGGATTCCCGATAAAAATTGCCGGCCCCACCTGCCGCCACGGAAACCCCGCGGCGTGTCATTCGTTGCTCATTGCGTAAACGGGGAGGCGCGAAAGGAGTCGACGTGATTACCTATGCGCTTCGTTATGCGGACGACGGGATCGGCATTGAAAAACGCGTCGAATTCGAAGCCGATACGCCGGCGCAGGCCCTGTTGATCGCGCAAGGCGAGGCCGAGGGACGCTGGGCAGAACTCAGCGCGGACGGTCGGCCGATCTGCCTGCTCGGGCGCGAAAACCTGGGCGCCGGCAACTATTGGGTCATCCGGCCGCAACAGCAACCCGAGATTGTAGCTCCGATCAGCGCGCCACAGACCCCGGAGCGCGCGGAGTAGCAGGTCGGAGCGCCGCCATATGGACTTCGCGATAGACCACCTCATCTTCGGCCCCGACGACGTCGATCTCGGACGCTCGCCGCTCACGGGCGCGTTCGATGCCGAGACCTATGTGCTCGGCGCCTTTAATCCCGGCCTCACCCGGCTCGAAAACGGCAATCTGCTGATGATGGTGCGCGTCGCCGAAGCATTGCGCGATCCGATCGCCGATGGCCATGTGCGCGCGATCCGCTGGACCGAGGGCGGCTATCGGCTCGACGCCTGGCCGCTCGATCTTTGCGATACCGCCGACCCGCGCAAATTCATGGTACGCGGCGGCGCGTGGCGCGTGATGGCGCTGACCTCGCTCTCCTGGCTCCTTCCGGTCGAGCTGTCGCCCGACGGGCTCGATCGCGTCGCGATCCATTATGACAAGGCGGTGGCACCGCAAGGCAGCTTCCAATGCTATGGCGTCGAGGATGCCCGAATTTCGCGGGTCGACGACCGCTGGCTGATGACGACCTGCTCGGTAAGCCCCGAACGGCATTCGACAACGCTCTACAGCTCGACGAACGGGATCGACTGGCGCTTCGGGGACATCGTCCTCGACCACCAGAACAAGGACATGCTCATCTTCGAAGGCCGCATCGACGGGCGCTACTGGGCACAGACGCGCCCGCTGGGCGACCTCTATTTCGCCTATCCGCCGGGCTCGGAGTGGCGCGCGGGACCGTCGATCAATCTCGCGACTTCGCCCGACGCCCTGCACTGGAAACCGCATCTCGCGCCGGGCATCCGCCCGCATGCCGATACGCTCGCGACCGCGCGGATCGGCGGCGGCACCCCGCCGATCCTCACCGACGATGGCTGGCTGACGCTCTGGCACGGAGTCGAACCCAAGGAAATCGTCGGTATCTACCGCACCTATTGGTCGCTGCTCGACCGGCGCGATCCGTCCAAGATCCTGCGAACCGGCGACCAGCCGTTGATCGAAGCTAATGCCGACCTCACGCGCCCGCTGGAGGACCAGCTCTACGTCCGCGACGTCGTGTTCACGACGGGGATCGCCGACGGAGGCGACCATTATGTCGTCGCGTCGGGTGAAGCCGACCTCGCCTGCCGCATCACCCATATCCCGAAGTCGGTTTTCGCCGCCTGAGATGCGAGAGGCCGGCTGGCATCGAAAAAGTCCGGACACCATCACCGGCCTGCAACCATCGCCGCGTCGCGCCGTTGCTTTCTTCGAGAGGAAAAACCTATGGCAAAGATGGCGGCATCGCACCCGGGCGCACTCCGGCTCCGGGGCTTCGCCGGGATATTCGGCGGCATCGCGCTCGCCTGGCTCGCGGCACGCGTGATACGCAGGCGGGCCGGGCCGGCGAAGGCCGACCGCCATTCGGCTGCCTTTCGCGACCGCGAGACCGATGCCGAAAATTTCGATCAGACACGATCGGCCGGCCCCGACGCGATGCGCGACGGGATCCGCCGGCCATGGGAGGCGATCGATCAGGCCATCGATGAGTCCTTTCCGGCGAGCGACCCGCCGGCAACTTACGGATCCGGGAACGTCCGCCCCTCAGGCGAGGTGGCGAAGTAGGTCGTCGATCGAGGCGATCGCGAAACCGATCGCGCTGTCCGATATGCCGAACGGAATGAAAAGCTCGTCGCCGACGCGCATCGCGCCGCAGGTATAGACGACATTGGGCACATAGCCTTCGCGATCACTCTCGGCGGCGGCGAGGATCGGGCAGGACGTGCGCCCGAGGACGCGCGATGGGTCGTCGCGATCGAGGAGCGCCGCCCCCAGGCTGTATTTGCGCATCGCCCCGACGCCATGGGTGAGGAGAAGCCAACCCGCATCGCACTCGATCGGGCTTCCGCAATTTCCCATCTGGATGAATTCCCAGGGAAATTCGGGGCGCATCAGGATCGCCCCTTCCTCGTCCCAGCACGTCAGCGTGTCGGACGCGAGCAGGGTGATATTCTTGCCGTCCTGCCGCCCGATCATCAGATAGCGTCCGTCGATCTTGCGCGGGAACAGCGCCATGCCCTTGTGCCGCGCGGCCCGTCCGGTGAGCGGCGCGAGGCTGAAGCTTGTGAAGTCGCGGGTGCGCAGCAGTTCGGAGCGGATCGCCTGCCCCGAATAGGCGGTGTAGGTTCCGATATATTCGGTGCTGCCATCGTCGTGAACGAAGCGCACGAGGCGAAGGTCCTCGAGCCCGTTACGCTGCGCCTCGGTCACGGGAAAAAGGACGCTGTTCGAGATCGCGCTGTCGGGCTGGCGGTGCACGGTCACGGCATCGTCGGGACCGATATGATGGCGGTCGTCGGCAACCGCCGCCATCGCCGGCCCCGATTGCGGCCAGAGATGGAAATCGCCGCCGGGGCCGATGATGCCCTCTCGAAAGGCCACCGAGCTGATATGCCCCTCGCCCACCGCGCGCATCGACATCAGGAAGCGCTGCTGGTGCGCGGCGAGCCCCGTCTGGTCGGGATGCGGCACGACGCTCGGGTTCATCAGCGCCGCCGCAGCATAACTATATTCGTGGCAGAAATAGGCACCGATCAGGCGCCGCTTGACCGGCGAGACGCTGCTCACGGCAAGCGCCAGATCCTCGGCGATCTCGGCGAAGCGTTCGTCGAAAATTTTGCCGATCTGCCAGTGCCGCTCGGAAAAATCCTTCCAGATCAGCCCAAGCTCGAGCTCCGCCTGATCCTCGTCGAGCGCGACGACGTCGGCGACGAGTTGCGCGGCGCGCGGCGGTTCGGAAACATTCGACGCCCAAGCGAGGTGGAAGGGTCGCAAGACGACCCGCGCGGGATCGGCGCTGAGCTTTTCATTGAGTATGTGCAGCGGCGACTGGTCGGGTCTGCAGATCAGCATCGATAAGGCCCGCCTTTTCGTTGATCCCCGCCTGCCAGAATAGGTCGTCCATCGCGTGATAGGCAAGGTGAAATGCCAGCACCGACTCGGCGCCGACATTCGTATTGACGCCCCGCGGGGTCAGTCCGTCGCAGCAGCGCCCGGTCGCGGCGTTCGCGAGCGCGAGCGACCGGTCGTTGTCGCCGTGGAACCAGCGCCAGGCCATATCGGCGCGCGCGCTCCAGCGCGGCAGACCGGTCGAGGCGAAAGCCTCGCCGCAAGCGGCAATCGTCGCCCACGCCTCCAGCGGCTGCTGGTCGAAGGGCAAGGTTTCGCCGGCGAGACCGAAACCCTCGGACCCCGCCTGGCGGAACCATCCGCCCGCGCCCGTCTGGCGGTCGCAAAGCCAGTCGAGCGCCGCAAGCCCCGCCTCTTCGAGGGGGAGCGAGCGCAGCCGGAGACCAGCGCGCATCAGCGCCTCGGCGAGCCGGGCATTGTCATAGGCAAGCCCGGCTTCGAACCAGTCCCACCCGGGGCGGCGCGAAGATTTCCAGAGCGTGTGGAGAAACGCGCCGCCGCGCTCGATCAGCGCGCGCGCATCGGCATGCGCAGGGTGACGCTGAAGCAATTCGTCGGCGCCGAGCATCGCGAACGCGATCGCGCGCGGGCTCCGGAAATCCCCAGCCATCGCGGCGGTGCGCCCGAACCATTCGAGCCCCCAGTCGGCGAGCCCCGAAAGCGGCGCACGGCCGGCACAATGGCCAAGCACCCAGAGCGCCCGCCCGTTGCTGTCCTCCGACCCCTCCGCCTCGAGCCATTGGCGGTCATAGCCCATGAAGTTGCGGAAGCGGCCGTTCGCGGGATTCCACGCATGCTGGACAAAGCTCGCATAGCGCAAGGCGAGCGCTTCGTTTTTGGCGAAGGCTTTGGACCCGAGGCTGTTGAGGAGCATCAGCGCGCGCGCATTGTCATCGATGCAATAGCCGTGGGCGCGATCGGGGACGATACCGAAGCCATGCTGGAAGATCCCCACCCCGTCGCTCATCGCGCGGATCGCGCCGAGCGACGGCGGTGCGCGCTCCTCCTTGATGGCCGCCGCCGGGGTAAGCTGGCCGAGCAGCGCGGTATATTGCCGGGCGATTTCGGGCCAGGCGGTGCGCCGTCCGCGCCTATAGGCCCGGTGCTGGAGGGCGCGGCGCTCCTCCGGGACCGAGAGAAGGAGGAGCACCGCCTCTGCGATCGCGTCGCTGTCACCCTGCGGCACCAATATGCCGACATCGTCCGCCAAAAGCTCGCGGGCGTGAACGAAGGGTGTCGAGACGACCGCGCGTCCGAGCGCGACGGCATAGGCGAGCGTGCCCGACGTAATCTGGGCGAGATTGGGATAGGGCGCGAGATAGATATCGCACAGCTCGATCTGGTCGAGCAGTTCCTCCGTCTCGAGGAAACGGTTCTCCCAGGCGATATTATCCTTCACTCCTAGGCTTTCGGCGAGCGTCTTGAGGCTCTCGCGGTACGCCTCGCCTTCGGACGCGAGGAGGTTGGGATGGGTCGCGCCGACGATGCGATAGAGGATGCCGGGATATTGCGCGGCAATGACCGGCAAGGCGCGGATCGCGGTTTCGAGCCCCTTGCCGGGACCGAGGAGCCCGAACGTCGAAAGGACGGGCCGCTCCGCGAGCCCGAGCGCCGCACGCAGCGGCGGCGACGCGGTGAAGGGCCGGTCGGGCGTCCCATGTTCGATCAGGACGACCGAAGCGGGTTCGGCGCCATAGATGTCAATCAGCGTCCGGCGCCCGAATTCGCTCATCACCACCAGCCGCGACGCGCGCGCGACGAGCCGCCCGATCACGCGCCGCTGCGCGTCGCTCGGTTCGGCGAGCACGGTGTGCAGCGTGACAATCAACGGCGCTGCGATGCGATCGACCAGTTCGAGAACCAAGTCGCCCGCGGGTCCCCCAAAGATGCCGAATTCATGCTGGAGCCAGACCGCCGCCGCGGCGCTGCGGTTGATCGCCGCTGCAGCGGCTCGATAGGAGGCGGAACTGTCGTCGTCGATCGAGCAGGTGATCGCGGCGTCGCTGACTTGCACATGCGAGGAACGCATCGCGTAGACATCGACCGCGAGGCCCGCGCCCGTCGCCATGAGATGATCGTAGACATCGGCGGTGAAGGTCGCGATCCCGCACTGGCGCGGTCGGAAACAACCGATCAGCGCGATCCGCTTTCGCGCCTGCGGCGGCAATTTTGCGGAGATTTCGCGGAGGAGATCGTCGCCTGAAACGTCTGAAAGAGAAAGGACTTCCGGATCACATTTCATTGCGACGCCTTTTCTGATTTCCCCCTCAATCGAACTGGACTCGGTGCCCCCCGACCGCTTGGAGAAGCGGCAAGCACATCATCACAACCCCATCAACGCCTGCACCGCGTCACAAGTTGCGCCGCGCCGTCGCGGGACAAAGGCGTTCCGGCCCGGTCCACGAGATCGCGCCCGTCGCCGCTTTTCGAGCCTTTTCCTCGCGCCGCAGATTCGACCGGTGACGGAAGCCGTCCGGTCGATATGGACTTTAACGGCTCGCCAGGACGAAATCGTCGGCATGCCGTTTCAGATCGCCGAGCGCGATCCCGGGGCGATAGAGCGCGCCGCCCAGCCCGAAGCCCGTCGCCCCCGAAGCGCGCCAAAGCGCCAATTTATCGGGGGTGATGCCGCCCGTGACGATCACGGGGACATCCGGCGGCAAGACCGTTTTCAGCGCTTTCAAGATTTGGGGGGACGAGGCTTCGGCCGGGAAATATTTCAGCGCCGTCGCCCCGGCCGCATGCGCCGCGAACGCTTCCGACGGGGTGAGGAAACCCGGAACCGACGCGAGGCCCGCTTCCACGGTCGCGGCGATGACGGCGGCGTCGGTGTTCGGTGACACGATGAGCCGCCCGCCCGCCGCGGCGACGTCAGTCACCTGGCTGCACGACAACACCGTCCCCGCGCCGACGACCGCCCGATCGCCGACCGCGCCAGCCAGTATCGCGATGCTGCGCAGTGGGTCGGGCGAATTCAGCGGGACTTCGATGAGGGTAAACCCCGAATCCACAAGCACCTCGCCCGCCGCCGCCGCCTCTTCCGGCCGGATTCCCCTGAGAATGGCGATAAGCGGGCATTGCGCCAGCGCCGAAGCGAAATCCATCATAGCTCCTTCCAGATTCGGGTGATGCCGGCGACAAAGGCGGCATGGCTATCGACGAGGATCGCCGAGCCGCCCAGTTCCTCGATCGCGCAGCGGTAAAGCCCGCCAAGATGGGCATCGGCAAGCACATGCACCGGCTCCGACGGGTCGGTGAGGCGCGCGCGGACGTCGCTGCCGATAAGCAATCCGCTGGTAAAAGACGCGCTTTGCTCGAGCGGCAGCGACCCGAGCAGGCGGGCCGCGCGGACGGAGAAGAGCAGCGACAGCAGATCCTGCCCGTGCGCCTGACGGACGCCCGCCAGGAACCCCTCGTTCGGTCCGACATCGCCGTCGAGCAGATCGGCCAGCAGGCTGTGCTGCTTGAGCAGCGCGAATAATTCACCGGTCATCGTCGTGGTGAAATCGACGAGGCGGCCGTCCGCGACCCGCGCCCATTTGCAATGGGTGCCGGGCTGGCAGAGCATCGCTTCGTCGGGCACCAGCCCCGCCTCGAGCGCGCCGAGAAACTGGACCTCTTCGCCGCGCATCACGTCGGCGCGGCTGTCGTCGAGGCGGCACACGCCGGGGACGATCGCGGTGCGCCGCGCGTCGATCCACTGCGTGCCGCGCGCGATGGCGGCAAAATCGGCGGGCGCCGGCACATAGGGAATTTCGTGCCAGCCGCGCTTCGATCCGACCATGCCGGCGCACAGCATCGGGACATCGCCAAAGCGCGCGCGAATACCCGCCGCCTCGGCATCGAAACTGCCCGGCGCAATCGCCAGCACGCCGCGGTCGTCGCGCTCGGTTTCGATCACCGCGCCGCCCGCGTCGATGCTGTACACGCGGCGGTTGGTGGTGCCCCAGTCTATGGCGAGAAAATGTCCGTCCATGCGCCCGTCCGACCTACCACCAGGTCGCATAGAGCGCGATCAGGATCGCGATGACCGCGCCGCTTGCCACGTTGAAACTGGTCGTCGTGCGGAAACTGACGCCTTCGGCCGTGATGCGGTCCTTGTCGGCGGTGGCCGGCATCAGCAGCGACAGGCCCACCGCCAGCGCGAGCGCGATCAGGAATACGATCCCCATGCGATCCATGAACGGGATCGAAGGCGCGAGCAGCTTGAACAGATAGGAGAAACCGACCGACGCCACCGCCGCGGCGATCGCGCCCGCCTCGCTTGCGCGCTTCCAGAACAGGCCGAGCAGGAAGATCACCGTGATGCCGGGAGTGAAGAAGCCCGAAAACTCCTGGATGAACTGGAACGCCTGATCCGAACCGCCGAGCAAGGGGCGCGCCGTGATCAGCGCGAGCAATGTCGCGACCACGGCGACCACGCGCCCGACGAGCACCAGTTTCTTCTCGCCCGCCTCGCTCCGTTCGCCGGCATGCGCGGGCGAGAATTTGGCATAAAGATCGAGCGTGAAGATCGTCGCGATCGAATTGATCTTCGACGCGGTCGACGCCACCACCGCGGCCATCAGCGCCGCAAAGACCAGCCCCAATATGCCCGCGGGCAGCAGCCGCATCATCGTCGGATAGGCTTCGTCGGGTTTCGCGAGGTCGGGCGCAAGCATCACCGCGGCGATCCCCGGCAGCACGACGATCACCGGCATCAGCAGCTTGAGAAAGGCCGCGAACACGATGCCCTTTTGCGCCTCTGCCAAGCTCTTCGCCGCGAGCGCGCGCTGGATGATATATTGGTTGAACCCCCAATAGGACAGGTTCGCGATCCACATTCCGCCGATCAGCACCGAGATGCCGGGCAGATCTTTGTAGAAGGGATTGTCCGAAGTCAGGATCATGTCGAAGTGCCCGGGCAGTTCGCTGGTCAGGCGGCTGAAGCCGCCGATCAGCCCCGCGTCACCGCCGATTTCGCTGAGCGTGATGCCCGAGATGAGCAGACCGCCGAGAACGAGCAAGGTGACCTGGACGATGTCGGTGAGCGCGACCGCCTTCAGCCCCCCGTAGAGCTGGTAAAGCAGCGCAAAGCCGCCGAGCGCGAACAGCGCGACATCCTGATCGACCCCTGCCACCTTGTTGACCGCGATCGACCCCAGCCAGACGATCGATGTGAGGTTCACGAAGATGTAGAGCGCGAGCCAGAAAATCGCCATTAGCGTGCGGATGTTGGTGCCGTAGCGCTGTTCGAGGAACTGCGGCATCGTGAAAATCTCGTTGCGGATGAAAATCGGCAGGAAAAATTTGCCGACGATCAGCAAGGTGAGCGCCGCCATCCATTCATAGGAGGCGATCGCCAGACCGATCGCATAGCCCGATCCCGACATGCCGACGATCTGCTCGGCCGAAATATTGGCGGCGATCAGCGACGCGCCGATCGCCCACCAGGGCAGATTCTTCGACGCGAGGAAATAGTCGGCGCTGTCCTTGGCCTTGCCGCCCTTTTCGCGGCTGACCCACTGCGCGAGCCCAAAAATCCCGATCGCATATGCGACGATCACCATCACATCGAGCGTCGTCAGCGTCATATTCGGCATCCCCTTTCCCGCGGTGTCCCGCAAACGCCGCGCCGAAAAAGCGCGATCGTCTATTTATACGATTTATAGGACTTTATATTTATATGATCTATGCCACTTGTCTAGAGCCTAGCTGCGGGCGATACAAAGTGCGAGTGAGCCCGCGAGGGACGGGATACCGCGAAGCGCCTTTTCCGGCGGTGCGGGCAAGAGAGGGAAAAGCGTGCAACCAGGCGATCCGGCGGAACTGCGAACCCGATTGGGACGCAACCTCACCTATGGCCTCCTCGATGCGCTGGGCCGCGCGATCGTCATCGGCGCTTACGAAGACGAGCCCTTTCCCACCGAGGCCGAGCTGGCGAAGCAGCATGGCGTCAGCCGGCAGGTGACGCGCGAGGCAGTGAAGATGCTGACCGCCAAGGGCCTGCTCAGCGCGCGCCCGCGCCAGGGCACGATCGTCCAGCCCGCGACGACGTGGAACCTGTTCGACACCGACGTCCTGCGCTGGCTTCTTGAACGCAAATTTTCGGTCGACCTGCTGCGCCAGTTCAACCAGCTGCGCGTCGCGATCGAGCCCGAGGCGGCGGCGCTCGCCGCCGCCAATGCGAGCGATGCCGAGCTCGAGCCGATCCTTGCCGGACTCCGGCGGATGGAAGCGGCGGAGCGCGGACTCGACGATACGCTCGACGCCGACATCGCCTTTCACGTCGCGATCCTGCGCGCGTCGGGCAACCCCTTTTTCGTCCAGTTCCGCGACGTCGTGACCACGGCGCTCCGCAGTTCGATCCGCTTCACGAACCGTATCAAGGGCCGTTCGGCGAGTGTCGCCGACCATGCGGCGGTCAGCGAGGCGATCGTACGCCGCAATCCCGACCGCGCGCGCAAGGCGATGAAGAAGATCATCGGCGACGTCCTCGACCTCATCGAAACGAGCGAAGACTAGTCGGTCATGGCGATCGGCAGGATCGCCCCGTCGGACGCGTAACGGACGGGCTCAACGGCTATACGGCGCTTGCCCTGCAACGGCGCGCTTTTGTCGCGCGTCGGCCAGCGGTGATAAACGATCAGCCAGTCGCCGCTGGCGGGGTCGCGAACGAAGCTGTGGTGTCCGGGGCCTTGATAGGCCGCATCGGACTGCAGCAGTACACCGCGATAGCGCCAGGGGCCGGCGGGCGAAGGGCCGGTCGCATAATGGACCGAATAGCCCGCGCTGTTCCAGGCGCCGTGGCTGTAGGAAAGATAATAGATGCCGGCGCGTTCGTGCATGAAGGCGCCCTCGGTAAAATGCGGCGGCTGTTCGGTCGCGACCTCGTCGACGATCGAAAGCAGGTCGTCCGCCAGCCGATAGATGCGAAGGCGCGATCCGGCGCTGCCGCCGGCGTAGAGGTAAAAACGGCCGCTCGCGGGATCGCGGAATATCATCGGGTCGATCGCCTCGAACCCCGCATCGCCCGTGAGCAGCGGGCGGCCCGAGTCCGCGAACGGGCCCTCCGGCCGATCGGCGACCGCGACGCCGATCCGGCTGGGCGTCGGGTTTTGCGGACCGACCGAATAGAAGAGATAGTAGCGACCGTTCGCCGCGATCAGCGCCGGTGCCCAAAGATGGTGGCGAGGCGCGCCGTCATCGTCGATCCAACCGATCGCGTCACGGCGCAGGATGACGCCGCGAAACCGCCAATGCCGCAGATCGCGCGTCGTCCAGGCCGACAGCCGGTCTCCTCCGCCGCCGTCGGTCGGATAGATCCATAGTTCGTCGCCGATCGCCACCGCATGCGGGTCGGCCCCGGCAAGCGATTGCGGCCCCGAAAGCTCGGCGGGCGTGACCGGACCGGGCAGCGAAATCGCTACCGCGGCCGCCCACGCCCACCGACGGCGGGAGGATATCATCAGAAGCGCGCGCGCAGGCTCGCTCCATAGAAGCTGTCGTCGACGCGGATGTCGTGCGGGAAGCCCGGCGTGTGGAAATAGCTGTAATATTTGCTCTTGAGGACGTTCACGCCGTCAACGCTGAGCGCCAGATTCTCGTTGATGTCATAGCTGACCGAGAAATCGAGCCGGCCGTTCGCCTTGACGCGGTTGAACTTCGCGCCGTCGCCCGGCACCAGCAAGCCGCCGCCGAACAGGCCCTCGTTGAACTTGCCGCGCCAGGTGTAAACGACGCGCGCGGTGAAGCCGTATTTCTCGTACAGGCCGCCGATATTATAGCTATATTTCGACACGCCGAGCAGCGGTTCGCCGACGAGCGGATCGGTCGGGGTCTTGATCTTGCTGTCGGCAAAGGTGAAGTTTCCGAACATGCCGAGCCCGTCGAGCCCTTCGGGCAGGAAATCGAAGAACATCTGTCCGCTGACTTCCACACCCTTCAACTGGGCACCGCCCAAGTTGCGCGGACGCGAGATATTATAGGTGATGCCGTCGATAACCTCGGGCTCGACGCCGATCGCGACGCGATCCTTGATCTCGCGGTAGTAAACGGCGGCCGAAACATAGCTCGACGGGCCGAAATAATATTCCGCGGTCGCATCCCACGCTTCCGATTTCTGCGACCGCAAATCCGGATTCCCGCCATTGCCGTTGGGGCGGATATTGGCGTTGTTCGGCACTTGATAGAAAAGGCCGGGGTTGAGATCGCCGAACGCCGGGCGCGACAGCGTCTTGGCATAGGTCGCACGGAGCTGGAGTTCGGGCGTCAGCTTCAGCCGGACGCTGGCGTTCGGCAGGAAGTCGGTTTCGGTGCTCGACCGCCGGACAGGCGTCAGCACGCCGCTCACCCGGCCCGTCCCTTGCAGGTCCCGGTCGTTCGTTACCCAGCGCACCCCGACAAGGCCGTCGACCAGCATGTCACCGCCAAGGTCGGCGGCATATTTGATCTGCGCATAGCCCGACATCGTCTTTTCGTTCGCGCGGTAGCTGCGCGACGGGTCCGGCGCCGGGTCGCCCGTCGGCGCGCCATAGAGCTGGCGCAGGAGGTCGGTGTTTTCGCGCAGGAAGTCGGGATCGGGAGTGTACCAGTTCGCCCCGTTGTTGATGAACGGGATCGACGCCGGCGACAGGATCAGGAAATCGGAAGGCAGCCCGACCGAATTGACCTGCGTGACACGGTTGCCGCCGGGCGCGGCGGGGCCGCCGGCAAAGCCTTCGAACGACGCCTTGCGGTCCGCATAGCGAAAGCCGAGCTGGATCTGGTCGATGAAGCTTTCGACGTCGTAGCTGAAGTCGGTCCGCCACGCCTTCAGCGAGCTTTTCGAGGTGTTGATGTCCTGGAACAGGCTGTTCGCAAAGCGGAAATCATTGGGATCGCTCAGCGGATCGCCCGTCATCACGGTCGTGCCATGCCCATTGTCGTTGATGGTGACATTCACCGCGGGGATCGTCTTGCCGATATCGACGATGATGTTGCGCGCCTTGAACGTCGTGTCGAAATAGGAAAGATCGGTGTCGAAATGAATGCGGTCATTATCATACCGCATGCCGCCCGCGATCAGCCATTGGTCGGTCTTGTCGCGCTTGGCCTGGGTGCTCGTCAGGCCGGGGACATTGTTGAAGGTCGCGCTTTCGCCAAGGCACAGATTCTGGTTGGTCCCGCCATTTCGGGTCGGGAAGCCCCCGCCGTCGACCTGCGCCGTGAAACATTCGTCGCCCGCGACGGCGTTGGTGATGTTTTGCGCCGCGAAGATATCGGAGAAGATGAAATTGGTGGCGAAGCGCGAGCGATAGCCGCTGTAGAGACCATCGACATACAGCTCGAGTTCGGGGGTCGGTTTCCACTGGAGCGCAAGATTGGCCTGCGGGCGGCGATAGCCGCCGGTGTCGGTCAGCCCGCCGACGCAGGTCGGCAGTACGATCCCCGCGGCGCCCGGAGGGCCGTTGGAGCCCGAGCGCGGATCGCAGTTGAACGAGATCGGCCGGTTGAAATTCTGATCCGAGTAGGAAATGTTGAGGAGCGCACCGAACTCGCCGTCGCCGACATTCCAGTGGCCGCTGATCAGTCCGCCGACCGTATAGCTGAACTTGTCGACTTCCTTGCCATAGCTGCCGCGCGCGTTGAGCGCGACGCTGACGCCTTCCTTGAAGTTGAACGGCTTCTGCAGCTTGAGGTTGATGACACCGGCCACTCCGCCTTCGAGCAGGTTGGCCGAGTTCGATTTATAAACCTCGGCCCCCGCCAGCGCCTCGGCGGGCAGGTCCTGAAAGGCGAAGCCGCGGCCGACCCCGGTGAAGATCTCGCGCCCGTCGAGCGTCGTCAAAATATCGCCGATGCCGCGGACGAGCGGGCTGACGACCTCGTTGTTGAAGCCGTTGACGGTCTGGATGCCGGGAACGCGTTGCAGAGCGGCCGCCACGGTGGAGTCGGGGAATTTGCCGATGTCGTCGGCGACGATCGCCTCGACCACCTGGTCCGAATTGCGCTTGATGTTGCGAGCCGCCTGCAGGCTGGCGCGCTGGCCGGTCACGACGATTTCGCGATCGGTCGCCGCGGTGTCTTCGCTGGCCACGCTGCCAGTTTCGACTTGCTCGTCCGACGTCTGCGCCGCGGCGGACGCCGATGCGAGCAAGGCCGCCATCGACGCACTCGTAAACATGAACAATCTGGTCTTCATCGGTCGTCTCCCCATAGAGCTGCCAGGTGGTGTTTCACCCGATCTTGTTGATTTGAAATATCTTATTTGTAATACAAATTATTTAAGCACAAAAAATTGAAGGATCGGACGCGCGCTATTTTGTGGGCACGACACCCTTCGGCGCGGCGGTCAGCCGCTTGATCAGGTCGACTTCAGCCTGGCGATACGGCGTGCCGTCGCTGCGCAGAACCTCGTGGAACCAGATCGTCGGCTCATCGCCGGTATAGGGCTTTTTCCAGCTATCCCACGGCAACCGCGTCTGCGACTTGCCATCGACAAAGCCCCAGTTGATCATCGCGACGCCATATTTCTTGCCCAGCGGCAGCGAGCCGTCGAAGGTCGATCCATTGCCGCGCGCCATATATTCGGTGCACAGCAGCGGGCGGCCATAGACCTGAAGCTGCTTGACGCGGCGTTCGAACGTCTCGGGCCAATTATAGTCGTGGAAGGAAATGACGTCGGACTGCGCGACCTGAATTTTCTCGACCGCATCGAGCTTGTTCACGTCCGACCATTCGTCGCCGATCCACAGCCCGCTGGTCAGCGGCTGTTTCGGCTTCGCGCTGCGCGCCCAGTCGAAGACCTGGCCGAGCAGGCCGGCAACCATCGCCTTCTTGTTCGGCGTCGGTTTGTAATTGCCGCCGCCGTCATTGTTCGGCTCGTTCCAGACGTCCCAGGCGAGGACGCGGTCGTCGTTCGCGAAACGGCCGACGACGTCCTTCACATAGGCTTCGAGCTTGCCGTGCTGCGATTTGTCGGCAAGCCGCGCGGCGCCCGGCGCCTGCATCCAGCCGCTGTTGTGGACGCCGGGGATCGGCGGATGCTGCGGGCCCGCAACGGGGTTCGGGTCCCAGCAGCTGTCGAAGAGCACGAATATCGGCTTGATCTTGTGCTTCGCCGCAATGGCGAGGAACTGGTCCATCCGCTGCTTCAGCCCCTCGGGGTCGTTCTCCCAGAGCAGATTGTGCAGATAGACGCGCATCGTGTTCATGCCCATCGCCGACGCCCAACCGAGCTCCTTGTCGATCGTTGCGGGATCGAAGGTCTCTGCCTGCCACATCTCGAACTGGTTGATCGCGGTGGCGGGGTTGTAATTGGCGCCGACGAGCCAGGGCTGTGCCTCGTACCAGCTGTGCGCCTGCGCCTTGGTCCAGCGTTCGGCGGCATGCACGGGCGATATCAGGAACAGCGCGGCGCAGACGAGCGCCATCAACGTACGAAGCATCTCACTCTCCGAAAAAGAGACGGTAAACCATCTTGTTTATATAGGTTTCGCCCGGGGCCAGCCGAGCCGAGCCCAGCGCGGGCTGGTTCGGCGTGTCCGGAAAAATCTGGGGCTCGAGCACGATCGCATCGCCTTGGCGATAGAGTCTGCCCGCCTTGCCGACGACGGTGCCGTCGAGGAAGTTGCCCGAATAAAATTGCACGCCGGGCTGGTTCGACCACAGCTCGAAGCCGCGGCCCGAAACGGGCTCTTCGACCCGGGCGAGCTGGCGCAGCGTCTTCGACACGGTCTTCGCGACGACGAAATTATGATCATAGCCCTTGCCGGTCACGATTTGCGGATCGCTCGCGTCGCGCACCCGTTCGCCGACCGCGTGCGGCTTGGTGAAATCGAACACCGTGCCCGCGACGGGCTGGAATATGCCGGTCGGGATCAGCGTTTCGTCGACCGGGGTATAGGCCGCTGCGAGGATGGTCAGCACATGCCCCATCGCCCCCTGCCCTGACCCTTCGCCGGCGAGATTCCAATAACCGTGGTTGGTGATGTTGACGATCGTCGGCTTGTCGGTCGTCGCGCGATATTCGATGCCGAGCTCATTCTTCTCGTTGAGCGAATAGGTCGCCAGCACGGTAAGCTTGCCCGGATAGCCCTGGTCGCCGTCGGGGCTGACATAGCGCAGCGTGACCGAGGCCGTGTCGCCCTTCTTTACCTCGACAACTTCCCACAACACCTTGTCGAAACCGGCGGTACCGCCATGCAGCGAATTGCCGATATTGTTGACCGGGGTCTGATACTGTTTGCCGTCGAGGCTGAACTTGCCCTTCGCGATGCGGTTGGCGAAGCGCCCGACGGTCGCACCGAAATATTCGGATTTGGCGAGATAGCCGTCGATCGTCGGATAGCCGAGCTGGACGTCGGCGACCTTGCCCTGCTTGTCGGGCATCATCAGCGCCTGGATCGCGGCGCCCCAGCTGATGATCGTCGCCGAGACGCCCTTGGCGTTGGTCAGCGTCACCGCCTCGACCTGCCGTCCGTCGGGAAGGGCGCCAAAGGGCTTTCGCTGCGTTTCCGCCGCGCCCGCGGGGGCAAGGGCCATCGCCCAGCCGGCCGCCCCGATTGCGAGCGATGCCGCAAGCTTCGCCTTCATTGTGATCTCTCCCTGTTCATGGTCTATCACGCACCCTTTTGCGAGTAAAGCCGTTTAATATGATAATTAACTTGCGAACTGCCGTGGAGCGAAACCCCGGACGCCGGCATCGACCTCGAACAAGGCACCGGCGTGCGGGGACTCGCCGTCGTCCTCGGCGGCCGAGGTGACGAACAGGCGGCCCAAATCGGCGCCCGCGAAGGCGCAACTGGTGAGCTGCGACGCGGGCAGCGCGATGCTGCGGTCGAGGCTGGCGTCAGGCGCATAGCGCTCGATGCGGCCGGCGCCCCAGAGCGCGATCCATAGCCCGCCTTCGGCATCGAAGGTCATGCCGTCGGGGGTGCCGTCGCTATCGGCGAAATCGAGGAAAATGATGCGATCGTGCAGGCTGCCGTCGTCGGCGATGCGGTAGCGATAGACGTGCCCCAGCTTGCTGTCGGTATGGAACAGATGCTCGCCGCCGGGCATCAGCGCGGGGCCGTTCGCGATCGTGTAGCCGGTATCGACGCGGGTGACGCGGCGATCGGGATCGAGCCGGTAGAGGCTTCCGCTCGCGCCCTCGCAATCGAACGGCATCGTCCCCGCCCATATGCGCCCCGCGTCGTCGGCCTTGGCGTCGTTCATCCGGTTCGCGGGCAGGTCGGGCTCGGGGTCGTGAAACGGCGCCACCGTGAAGGGATCGAGCCGCAGCTCGGCGAAACCGCTTTGCAAACCGGCGATGAAACCATCGCCCGGCGCGCGTTCAATCACCCAGCCGATCGGCTCGGCGAGCGTCCAGCGGGTCACGTCCCCGCCCGCGAGGTCAAGCCGATTAAGCGCGCAGCCGAGGATGTCGACCCAATAGAGCGCATTGTCGCGCGGCGACCACAAAGGCCCCTCACCCAGCCGGTCGCGCGTATCCCTCTCGACGATCGCGAAAGCGCTCAATGGCTGTCCCTCGGCAGGCCGGCATTTTGGGCGAGGCGCTGAAATTTGGTCGCATCCTCCAGCGCGGCGCCGCTGTCGAACTGACCGACGAGCTGACGCTGAATCTCCTGCCACGGGGTCTGCGAAGCCGGATAGGCATAGCCGCCCGCCTGTTCGAGTCTGCTCCGCCGAGCGGCAAGCTCGGCGTCGTCGACCAGCATGTCGGCGGTGCGGCGGACCAGATCGACGCGAATGATGTCGCCCGTCGCCAGCAGCGCCAGCCCGCCGCCGCCGGCCGCCTCGGGCGATGCGTTCAGGATCGAGGGACTGCCCGACGTGCCCGACTGCCGCCCGTCGCCGATGCAGGGCAAGGTGTGGACCCCCCGCTTGATGAGCGCGACGGGGGGCTGCATGTTCACGACTTCGGCGCCGCCCGGATAGCCGATCGGCCCGGCGCCGCGAATGACAAGAATGCAGTCCTCGTCGATGCCGAGCGCCGGATCGTCGATGCGCGCGTGATAATCCTCGGGCCCGTCAAAAACGATCGCACGGCCTTCGAAGACATTCGGCCGTTCGGGGTCCGACAGATAGCGGGTGCGGAAGGCGTCGGAGATCACACTCGCCTTCATCACCGCCGAATCGAACAGATTGCCGCTCAGCACCATCAACCCGGCATCCTCGCGAAGCGGCGACTCAAACGGCCGGATCACCGCCGCGTCCTGCGTCACGGCTTCGCCGCAATTCTCGGCGAGCGTGCGGCCGTTGGCGGTCAGCACATTCCCGTCGAGCAGCCCCTGGCGCAGCAGTTCGCCGATCACCGCCGGAACGCCGCCGGCGCGATAGAAATCCTCGCCCAGATATTCGCCCGCGGGCTGCAGGTTGACGAGCAGCGGAACATCCTCGCCCTCGCGCTGCCAGTCGTCCATCGTCAGTTCGACCCCGATATGCCGCGCGATCGCATTGAGATGGATCGGCGCATTCGTCGAACCGCCGAGCGCGGCGTTGACCTTGATCGCGTTGAGGAACGCGGCACGGGTCAGGATGTCGGAGGGCTTGCGATCGGCGTGGACCATCTCGACGATCGTGCGGCCGGTCTGCCACGCGCATTCCTGGCGGTCGCGATAGGGCGCGGGGATCGCCGCCGATCCCGGCAACGCCATGCCCAGCGCTTCGGCCAGGCTGTTCATCGTCGTCGCGGTGCCCATCGTGTTGCAATAGCCGGTCGAAGGCGCCGAGGAGGCGACGAGTTCGACAAAGCCCTTATAGTCGATCTCGCCCGCCGCGAGCATCTCGCGCGCTTTCCACACGATCGTGCCCGACCCGGTGCGCTGTCCCTTGTACCAGCCGTTGATCATCGGCCCCACCGACAGCGCGGCCGCGGGGATATTCACCGTCGCCGCAGCCATCAGGCACGCCGGGGTCGTCTTGTCGCAGCCGATGGTGAGGACGACGCCGTCGAGCGGATAGCCATAAAGCGTCTCGACGAGACCGAGATAGGCGAGATTGCGGTCGAGTCCCGCCGTCGGCCGCTTGCCCGTTTCCTGAATGGGGTGCACCGGAAATTCGATCGGGATGCCGCCCGCGTCGCGGATCCCCTGCTTCACCCGATCGGCGAGGATGATGTGATGGCGGTTGCACGGCACAAGGTCGCTGCCCGTTTGCGCGATCCCGATGATCGGCCGGTTCGACTGCAGCTCCTCGAGCGACAGGCCATAGTTCAGATAGCGCTCGACATAGAGCGCGGTCATGTCGGGATTGTCGGGATTGTCGAACCACGACCGCGACCTGAGTGCCGGCCGCTTCGATCCGCCATCTTGCTTGTCGTCCGTCACATTATTTCCTGACTTGATTCAATATCATTTGAAGGCCGCGACCAGCTTGTCATACTGCGCCTTGCTGATCTCGATCATCGATCCGTGCCGTGCGCCCGCGGGCACCGCATAGCGGTTCCATTCGGTCACGCCGCTGTTCCCCGACATCTGGAACCAAGGCCCCTCGAGCCGCGGCGCCTTCGAGACGCCATAGCTGGTGCCGGCATATTGCTCGTAATAGAGCAGCCAGTCGGCGCCGTTCGGGGCGCGGATGATCGTCGGCGCCTCGCGGAAATTGGGGCTGAGCGCCGGGCCGGGGGTCGGATAGGGGCCGGACATGTCCTTTGCGCAGGTGATGCGGACGGTCTTGCCCGTCGTCCAGGCGTAGGAGGGGTAACGCTCGTCCTTCAGGATCGCGCAATAGCCGCCTTCGGGGTTCGGCTGGATGACCGTATCGATCGTCGCCATCTCCCATTCGAACAGGCGCCGCGGCGGCCCGGCAAAGCTTTTGAGGTCGGGCGACAGGACGTAAAGCGTGCGCTGGCTTTCCCAATAGCGCTCGGGGTCGCTCGCCGACCCCGGCACGGTCGGCGTGTGCCAGCTCAGCAGGAAGCGCTTCGACGGCTTGTCGAAATAAAGCTTGGGCGCGCCGATGCGCTGGAGCGGATTGGCGAGGCCGACCGCGGACTGCAGATCGGGCTGATAGGTGCCATAGGGCGTCCAGGTCACTAGGTCGTCCGACACCCAGAAGCGGATCAGCGGGTCCTCGTCGCTCTTGTTGCCGACCAGATAATAGCGCCCGTCGGCCCCCTGTGCGATCGAAGCGTGGCCGTGATAATCCTTCGACACCGGCTTTCCACCATTGAGCTCGGTCCAATAGAGACCGTCGCGGCTGACCGAATAATAGAGGATGCCATAATGACCGGTCTTCATATGCGCGAACAGATAGGCCTTGTCCGGATGGACATAGGTGTCGGGCGCCGAGGCCGGCTGCGTGTTATCCTGCGCCAGCGCCGGCGCCATCAGGGCGGCGAGCGCGAAGCAAGCCATCGACAGTCTGCGAAGCGGCATAAACTCTCCCCTGTGCGGACCTTGCGCGGCCCCTTGCATAAGCTCTAATCTCGTATAAGCAGATATATATGATAAATAAAGAGGACGCGATGGACGAGAGGAAAGATTTTTCGAGGGCGCGCGAAGGCGCGGAAATCCGCCTCGCGCTGGTCGGTATCGGCAAGATCGCACGCGACCAGCACCTGCCGGCGATCGCGGCCGATCCGCGCTACCGGCTGGTCGCGACCGCGAGCCGCAACGATTCGGTCGATGGCGTGCCCGGCTATCGCAACCTCGACGAACTGCTCGCCGCCGGTGTCCAGCTCGACGCCGTGTCGCTGTGCACCCCGCCCGAAGGACGAGCCGATATCGCGCGCCGCGCGATCGATGCCGGCCTGCACGTGATGCTCGAAAAGCCGCCCGGCGTCACCGCCGACGAAGTGCACGCGCTGGCGCGCCATGCGGCGGCAAAAGGCGTCACGCTGTTCGCGTCCTGGCACTCGCGCGAAGCCGCCGCGGTCGACACCGCGCGCGACTGGCTGTCGGGCCGCTCCGTAACCGGCGGGCGGATCATATGGAAGGAGGACATTCGCCAGTGGCACCCTGGGCAGGAGTGGATTCTCGAGCGTGCGGGCATGGGCGTCTTCGATCCCGCGATCAACGCGCTCTCGATCCTGACCCGCATCCTGCCGGCACGCTTCGAGGTCGAGACCGCGGCCCTCGACATTCCAGGCAACCGGTCGGCCGCGATCGCCGCCGCCTGCACGCTGCGCAGCGCCGAAGGCTATAAGATCGAAGCCGATCTCGATTTCCTGTTCACCGGCGCGCCGCGCTGGGACATCGAAATTGCAACCGATGCCGGGCAATTGACCCTGCGCGACGGCGGCGCCACCGTCGAGCTACCCGGCGCCGCGCCGCATAGCGGCGAAAATCGCGAATATCCCCGCCTCTATAGCCGTTTCCACGCGCTGGTCGAAGCCGGCGAAATCGATGCCGACACCGCGCCGCTCGAACTCGTCGAACAAACATATGACCTCGGCACGCGCCGCAGTGCGCCGCCGTTTGAATTTTGAGAGGAAACCGGCAGGAGATTCGTGATCCCGAACGATAGCGAAGCCCTCGATCGGCGAACCCTCCTGAGACTGGCCGGCGGGGCGGCGCTGGCGATGGGAGCGCCGCGCGCGCTTGCCGCAAACCCCGCGCCAACCGATGTCGAGCAAATCTGGCCGGGCCGCGAACTTGTCCGGCTCTGGCCCGGCGCGGCGCCGGGCACGCCTTCGCGCCTGCCGCCGTTCAAGATCGAGGACCGCGGCACCCCCTCCTTCCTCAACCGCGTTGTGAGCGGGATTTCCGATCCCGCGATGTTCGTCTGCCGTCCCGCCAGACCGAATGGCACGGCGATATTGCTGATGCCCGGCGGCGGTTATGGGGTCGAATATGTCGACAACGACGGCCTGCGCGAGGCCGACTATTGGACGGCCCGGGGCATTACTGCCTTCATCCTCGTCTATCGCCTGCCCGGCGAAGGCTGGGTCCGGCATTCGGATGTGCCGTTGCAGGATGCACAGCGCGCGCTGCGGCTGATTCGCGCCCGCGCCGACGATTATCGCGTTGCTTCCGACCGGATCATGCTCCTCGGCTCGTCGGCGGGCGGCCACCTCGCGGGATCGCTTGCAACGCGTTTCGGCGAAGACGTCTATTCCCCTGTGGATGCCGCCGACCGACAATCGGCGCGGCCCGATCTGGCGGCGTTGCTCTATCCCGTCATCTCGATGCAGGCCGACATCACGCATTCCGGTTCGCGTGCGGCGCTGATCGGCGCGGCCGCGCCCTTGTCGCTTGTCGATCGATATTCGGTCGACCGCCGCATTACGGACGATACCCCACCGATGTTCCTCGTCGCGGCAGGCGATGACGACATCGTGCCGGTCGAAAACAGCATTCTCGCTTATCGGGCGATGCTCGCGCAAGGGCGCAGCGTATCGATGCACCTATTCGAAACCGGCGGGCATGGTTTCGGTCCGAACCTGCCCACCGCGAGTCCCGCGTCACGCTGGCCCGACCTGCTTCTGGCCTTTGCCGCCGCCCACGGGCTTCTGGGATGATGCCGGTGCCGGACGCGCCTAGCGCTCGCGGCCACCCGACGGCACCGGAAGCCTTTTTCCTATGGCGACGGGCTTGTCGAATTCGGGCCAGCCCGCGTCAGTCCAACCGAAACGCTGGATATGCGGGGCCCGTTTTGCGGTGCAGCCCATGCCCGCGGCCGGATTGGCATGATAGATGATCCAGTTCTCCCGGCCGTCGGGCGACCGGAAAAAGCCGTTATGCCCGGTCGCATAAACGCCATTGGCGCTTTTGAAGACGGGCTGCGGCGACTTGCTCCACGCGGCGGTGTCGAGCGGATCGGCACCCGGCGGCGCGCGGAGCAGCCCCAGCGAATAATCGTCCGACCAACAGGCGCTGGCCGAATAGGTCAGGAACAGGTCGCCCTTCGGGCCCGCCAGGAATTCGGGACCTTCGACGATCTGCCGCCCGCCCTGCCGTTCCCATGCGTGATCGGGCCGCGCGATCACCGCCTCGCGTCCCTTTAGCGTCCAGGGATTCGCCATCTCGGCGATCGCGATGGCGCTGTCGGGTCCGATATAGGGCGAATAGACGAAATAGCGTTTGCCGCCGTGATCGAAGACGGTGCCGTCGATCCCGGCGTGCGCCGTGTTGACGCGGCCGCGATCGATCCATTTGCCGCGCATCGGATCGGTGTCCGCGTTTTCCAGGACAAAGACCGCGCGATGATCGTCGTCGGTGAAACCGCTGGCGGTCGCGGAATAATAGAGGAACCATTTCCCATCGATGCGATGCAGTTCGGGCGCCCATATCGAATGCGCGTTCGCCCCCTCCTTCGGCGGCGTCCAGACGGTCACCGGCTCGACCTCGCCCAGCCTCGCGACATTGTCGGTCCGCCACAGCGCGATCCGGTCGCCGAGCGTATGGGTGTAATAATAATATCCGCCGTGCTGCAGGATCCACGGATCGGGACCCGAGGGAAGCAGCGGGTTGACGAAGGTGGCGACACTCGCCTCCTCAGCCGCCGCAGGCGATGCCAGACCGCCGATTGCCGCGACAGCAACACCCCACGCGACCCGCCGGACGAAACGGCGCGCAAGACGGTTGGCCGAGCCCGAAAAAAGCATGCGCCTCTCCTCATTGTTCTGATCATTATTTATAATATAAGTATGATCAAGTTGGCAACCGGCGACTTGGGCGCGTATGCGTGGATGCGTTCTGGCCGGTAGCGGCCTGTCAGCTTTCACTCGGATATTGTGAGCGCGGCCGGCCAATCACGTAAGGATTTCGCGCTCCATCCGGACTGTGGCCCTAGGGCCACAGCGCCGCATGATTCGTATGCGGCGGGAGCTTGGCGTTCATCCTAACCCTTTTCCCGAGCGTTGCTGACGCGGCTGCCGGATTTCGGCGGCCGCACACATATGCCTGAAAACAACAGGAGGAGAGGATAATGACCCAATTCCAGCAATTTGCTCGGTCGGGAACAGCCGTCATCGCCGTCGCGGCAGCTCTGGCAAGCGCCGCCCCCGGCAACGCACAGCAATCGGAACCGCTTCCGCAGGACAGCACGGCCGAAACATCGGGGGAAACCATTGTCGTCACCGGTTCGCGTATCCGCCGCGACCCGCTGGATCAGGAAGCCCCGATCGCGTTCATCGGTCAGGAGGATATCGCGAAGACCGGTCTCAATTCGGTCAACGACGTGCTCCAGCGGCTGCCCAGTTCCGGCGGCGGTCTCAACAGCAAGTTCAACAACAGCGGCAACCTCGGCAATCCGCCCGACGGCGGCGGCGTCGGCGCGGGCGCGGCGGAAATCGACCTGCGCTACCTCGGCTCACGCCGCGTCCTCGTGCTCGTCGACGGCATCCGCTATGTGAACGGCGCTTCGGCGAGCGGCGTCCCCGGATCGACCGACCTCAACTCGATCCCCGAAAGCGCGATCGAGCGCATCGAGGTGCTGCAGGACGGCGCCTCGGCGATCTACGGGTCCGACGCGATCGCGGGCGTCGTCAACATCATCACCAAGAAAAGCCAGGAGGGGCTCCGCGCCAGCGCGCAGGTCGGCGGTTATGGCCAGGGCGACGGCTTTACCAAGAGCGCGCAGGTTAGCTGGGGCAATGGCCGCGGCCCAACGCAGATCGTCGTCGGCGCCAACTATGTCCAGCAGGACGGCGTCCTCGCGGGCAGCCGCGCGATTTCGCGTTTCCCTGCGCCCTATTCGAACACCTGCCTCGATGGCGGCTGTTCGGGCTTCGTGCCGCTCGGACGCTTTATCGTCTTCGGGGCGCCTGGCGCCCGAAATGATTTGACGCTGCGCGGCCCGGTAATCGGCCGCAACCCCATGTATAACGCGGGCAATCCAACCGATCCGGCAAGCGATTTCAAGGCCTTTGGCAACGCCGACCGCTTCAATTTCGGCCCGTTCAACTATCTCCAGATTCCGGTCGAGCGCTATGGCGCCTTTATCAACGCCCGCCAGGAAATCTCCGACAGCATCAATTTCTCGGTTCGCGGGATCTGGAACCAGCGCAAATCGAAGAACCAGGCCGCGCCGCTGCCCTTCGGTTTCGGCCCCGCCGCGGGGCTGACGCCGGTACTCGACGCGATCACCGTCGATGCGACCAACCCCTTCAATCCGTTCGGGGTAACGCTCGACGCGAGCAACACCGATCTGGTCTATCGCCGCTTCGTCGAGGGCGGCCCGCGCCGCTTCAACCAGACCGTGACGACCCTCTATGGCGTCGCGACGCTCGACGGCAGCTTCGAGTTCGGCGGCGGGCGCAAATGGTATTGGGACGTCAACGCCGCCTATGGCCGCAACAAGGCCAAGCAGACGATGTTCGGCAACATCAATTCGGATCGCCTGCGCCGCGCGCTCGGCCCGGTCGCTGCCTGCACCGGCGAATGCGTGCCGTTCAACATCTTCGGCGGGGTCGGTTCGATCACCCAGCCGATGATGGACTATGTCATGTTCACCCAGCGCGACCGCAGCCGCCAGTCGACCTTCAGCGCCTCGGCCAATTTGACCGGCAGCCTGTTCGATCTGCCGGGCGGGCCGCTCGGCATCGCGGTCGGGGTCGAATATCGCAAACTGAAAGGCAGCTTCGATCCCGACCCGATCGTCGCCGCGGGCTTCAGTTAGGACATCCCGGCGCTGCCGACGCGCGGCAGCTATAATGTCAAGGAAGCCTATGCCGAACTCAGCGCTCCGGTGCTGTCCGACACGCCCTTCTTCGACCTGCTCGAATTCACCGGCGCGGTGCGCTGGTCGGACTATTCGACTTCGGGCTCGACGACGACGCTGAAGGGTGGGGTCAACTGGAAACCGATCCAGGACCTGCGCCTCCGCGCCTCCTATGCTGAAGGCTTCCGCGCCCCGTCGATCGGCGAATTGTTCGGCACCCAGTCGCGCTTCGACCAGCAGATCAACGATCCCTGCTCGACCTCGACGACCACAGGCCAGAACTGGAACAATAACTCAACCGTTCGGACCAATTGCATCGCGCAGGGGGTTCCGGCCGCCGGCTATGCGCAGGCCAATCCGCAAATTTCGGTGCTCGTCGGCGGCAATCAGGATCTGGCAGCCGAAAGTTCGAAGAGCTGGATTTTCGGCGGCGTTTACAGTCCCGGCTTCATCCCCGGCCTGTCGATCGAGGCCAATTATTACGACATCAAGATCAAGGGCGCGATCCAGGCGGTGAATGCCGAGATCACGCTGGCGCAATGTGCCGGGCAGAATGATGCCGACGCCTGCGCGCTCGTCACCCGCGCAGCGGGCGGCCAGCTGACCTTCGTCGAGGGCCTGCTCCAGAATATCGCGGGCATCCGTACCAAAGGGATCGACGCCAACCTGACCTACCGGACACAGAAAACGTCCGCCGGGCGGTTCGGCTTCACCTGGAACAACACCTTCCTCACCCAATATGACGTGATCGTGCCGACCGCCGACGGCTCGTTGGTCGTCAGCCGCGAAGGGACCGAACAGGGCAGTCCCAGCCAGGCCTTCCCCAAATGGAAGTCGGTCGGGATCCTCGACTGGGACGGCACATCGATCGGCGCAACGCTGACCGGCCGTTATGTTTCGGCGATCCGCGAACCACTGGCCAATGACAACAAGTTGAAGGCGCGCTTCTACACCGATTTCCAGCTGCGCTGGTTCCCGGCGGAGGATCCCGAGGCCTTCGGCTTCGCGCTTGGCGTGAACAATTTGTTCAACGTCAAGGCGCCGGGGTGCATCAGCTGCGACATCAACAATTTCGATCCCACCGCCTATGACTTGCCCGGACGCTATTATTACGTCCGCGCCAGCTTCAAAATGTAGGCATTCGGGCGTGGAGGGTGATCGATCTCGCGCGAGATCGATCACCCCTTCGCATTGCGATCCAACATCCCCTATCTGACGGGCGGAACGAAAGAGGCGGAAGCGCTGCCGACGGCGATCGAATTCGGGCAGGCGGAAAAATGGTGCACCCGACAGGATTCGAACCTGTGGCCCCCAGATTAGGAATCTGATGCTCTATCCTGCTGAGCTACGGGTGCGCCGCCGCTCGTTTAGCGGTGCAGCGCGCAAAGCGTCAATCGCGATGGATCAATTGGCCGCCTCGGGCGGGACGATCGGCACCAGCAGGGGCATCGCGGCGATCCCGTCGTCGTGCAGCGATTGCGCCTCTTCGGGCGAGGCCTGGCCATGGATCAGGTCTTCGGCCGCGCGACCTTCGTGCATCGCACGCGCTGCATCGGCGAAATCGCGCCCGACCCAGCGCGACTGCGGCAGCATTTCGGCCTGCTTCGCGGCAATGTCGGCGAACAATTTGCGCACCAGGTCGGGCGATGGCTCGGGCGAATCCGCCGGTTTGGTGGGCGGCTGCACCGCCCCCTGACGGTTGGACTTGGCACCGACCCGCGGCGCCATCACCGCCTTTTTCACATCGTCATCGCCGCACACCGGGCAGTTGATCAGCCCACGCGCCTGCTGGTCGGAGAAACTCTCGCTGCTCGCGAACCAGGCCTCGAAACGGTGATCACCGGCGGCGCAGCAAAGGTCGAAAACGATCAAGGTCAGCCCAGTCCCAACAACGGATCGAGCCCGCCGCGCGCGTCGAGCGCCGCCATATCGTCGCTGCCGCCGATATGCTTGCCGTCGATGAATATCTGCGGGACGGTGCGCGCGCCACCCGCGCGCTCGACCATCGCGTCGAACCCGGCACGGTCCATCGTCAGGTCGATTTCCTGATATTCGACGCCCTTGCGTTCGAGCAGCGCCTTGGCGCGCGAGCAATAGGGGCAGAAGAACTTCGTAAACACTTCGATCTTGGCCATGCGGCTATCCTGTCATCCTTCATTCGCCATATCGGAATCCAACGAAGCAAAGTCAAATATGTTGCTTGTCATCAGGGCATCGGGAATGACGCGCGCCCAGGTGAGCGCCGAGACGCGCGCCGCGCCGCTGCGCCCGAGCACCCGCGCCGCCGCGCGCAGCGTCGCACCGCTGGCGTGGACGTCGTCGACCAGCACCAGATGCCGCCCCGCCGCGCGCGCCTTGGCATCGCCCGCCAGCGCAAAGGCGCCGGCGACGATCCGGTCGCGCTCGCGCCGTCCCTTGCCGCGCAGCGATGCCGTCGCCTTGGTACGCAAAAGCAGGTGATGATCGCGCGGCGCGCCCGTCAGCCGCGCCAGTTCGTCCACGATCAACGCCGCCTGATTGAACCCGCGCGACCACAACCGCCAGCGGTGCAACGGCACCGGAACCAGCAGCATCGCATCGATATCCCCCAGCATCGCGAGCTGCCGTGCCATCAGCCGCGCCATCAACCGGGCATGCCCGGCCCGCCGCCCATATTTGAGACGCAGCGCCACCGTGCGCGCGACAGGACCATAGGCGACCGCCGCGGGCGCGCCCTCGAACGGCGGCGCGTTCGCCAGGCACGCGCCGCATAGGCTCGACCCGCCGGGCAAGGCTGTCGGCAACGGAATCGAGCAGCGGGAACAGGACGGTCCATCGAGAAAGTGAAGCGACGACCAGCAGGTCAGACAGAACTGGCGGTCTTCGCCGACGATGACGCCGCAGCCGGGGCAGCGCGGCGGCAGCGCATAATCGACGATCGCACGCGCCGCGGCGCGCAATCCGCCCAGCCATGCCCCGGCCGGCGCGCCATCTTTTTCGACATCCCCCGTCGTCGTCGCCATCACCGGCTTGTGAAGCATCGCCCGGGACGGCACAAGCGGCGCATGTCGCAGCCTCCCCGCCCGCTATTCTCTCCGGCCCGCCACCGCGCCCAGCGCGACCGCATGGCGCACCTGCCCGCATCGGCCAATTTCCTCGCGCCGCTCATCGCCGAAACCCTGCTCGACCGGCTGGCGATGGTGACGCGCGAGTTTTCCCGCACATTGCTAATCGGCGCGCACGACACCGCGCTCGCCGATCATCTGCGCGCGACCGGCACCACCCTCACCATCGCCGAGGCGGGGTCGCGCCTTGCCGCCCGCAGCGGCGCCATCGCGGTCGAGGCCGACGCGATCGACCTGCCCTTCGCCAGTTTCGATCTCATCGTCTGGCCCGGGGGGCTCGATAGCGTCAACGACGTCCCCGGCGCGCTGCTCCGCCTCCGCGCGCTGCTCGCCCCCGACGGCCTGCTGCTCGGCGCCTTCGTCGGCGACGGCAGCCTGCCCCGGCTGCGCCGCGCGGTTATGACCGATGGCGTGCGTTCGGTCGCGCGGCTGCATCCGCAGATCGACCTCGCCGCGATGGGCAATCTGCTCCAGCGCGTCGGCTTCACGCTGCCCGTCGTCGACGTCGACGCGCTGACGGTGCGTTATGGCGACTGGTTCGCGCTGGTGCGCGACCTGCGCGCCGCCGGCCTGTCGAGCCGGCTCGCGCCCGCGCCGCCGCCGCTGACGCGCGAGGAAACGGTCCGGATTGCCGCCGCTTTCGCAGGCCAGGCCGATCCCGACGGCCGGATTGCCGAAAGCTTCCGCATCGTCCATTTCAGCGGCTGGGCGCCGCATCCCGACCAGCCGCAACCCGCGCGGCGCGGCAGCGGCACCGCCTCGCTCGCCGAAGCGCTCAAACCGAAAGATTAGATCAGCGCCTCCAGCAGGCCGATCAGCGGCTTGTCGGCGGGCGGCATGTCGAGGCCGTGCAGTTCGACGGGGCGCACCCAGCGCAGCGCGCTGGCGTGCTGTGCCGCCGGCACCCCGCGCCATTTGCGGCAGACGAACAGTAACAGCAGCAGATGCCGGTCGCCGAGCATGTCGCTCGCGAAACAGGCGGGCGCGAGGCAGGCGTGATCGACATCGATCGCAAGTTCCTCGCCCAGTTCGCGGATCAACGCCTGCTCGGGCGTCTCGCCCGGTTCCAGCTTGCCGCCGGGGAATTCCCACAATCCCGCCATCGACAGACCGTCGGGGCGCTGCTGGACAAGTAGCCTTCCGTCGCGGTCGACGAGCGCGGCCGCCACGACAACGAGCGAGCTTTCCTGCGGCTTTCCGGGGTTTGGCACGGACAAATTGTTAACCTTCCTGTGTAAATATGGGCACCCTCGGGAACTATAAATTCAGTCAGGGGTGGAACAATGCGAAACTTTTACAGGCTGATGCGGTCGACCAGGGCCGCTACAGCCGTCGAATACGGGCTGATCCTGGCCCTTGTCTTTTTGGCGGCCGTCGTTGCGGTAAGCAATGTCGCCAACTCCACCAACAGCATGTGGGGACGCGTCTCGAACGCTGCCGAAAATAATATGTAGCACCGCGGCGGCGGCCTCGTTTCGGGGCAGCCGTTCACCGGTTTCGGGCGGATGCCATTAAGATTTTCAAAACCTATTCGCCCTAAACCCCCAGATGTTGACCCAGACCAGACCGTCAACAGGGTAAGTGAAATCAGGAGACCAGTCATGAAGTTCATCAAGAAGTTCGTTCGCGATACCAAAGCCGCCACCGCCATCGAATATGGCCTGATCGCGGCCCTCATCGCCGTCGCCGGCATCGCCGCGATGGGCGCAGTCGGCAACAGCGTCGGCAACACCTTCAACAAGGTTTCGACCGAGCTCAACAACAAGAATAAGTAATCTCGTTGTGCTCGCGCCGCTTATCGCGGCGGAAATCGGAAAGGGCGGTGGAGCGATCCACCGCCCTTTTTCATGTTCCCGCCAAAAGCATTATCTGCTCGCGTACACGACGATCTTCACCCGCTGTCCCGGGGTCAGGCGGCTCGATGCGGTCAGGCGGTTGAGCACCTGGAACCGTTCGGTCTGATAATTGCTATAAGCCATTCGCCGCGCGAGGCTGGCGAGTGTATCGCCGCGCCCGACGGTCACGACATCGATCCGCCGCGGCCTGATCGCCGCCGCTTCCGCTGTGCTCAGCCGCCGGACGCTGCTGAACATCGAATTGAACACGCTGCCGCCGCCCGCCTGCGTCAGCGCGACGAAATGAAACGCGCTGCTGCGAGAAAATTCATAAGCGAATACGGTGACATCGACCTGTCCCGACTGGGTATTCACGCGTGCGGTTGAATAGGATGCCGGGATGCCGTTCACCGTCGTGCGCTGGATCGCGCCGGGGCTGATCGACGCGTTACCTGCCACCGCCCTGAACGCGGCGACGATATAGGCATTCATGTCGCCGCTGTACGGCCCCGTCGTGAACTGCGCTTGCCCGCCATTGCCGCTGACCGACACCGCATCGGCGGCATTCTGCATGCCATAGCCGTTCGGCACCGTGAAACGCAGCCGGAGATCGGGGTGCAGGAAATCCCGCCCCTCGACCACGCCCTGCGCCGGATCGTCGCCATAAAGCACATTATCGACCGAAGCGAGAAAGGCATCGGCATTGCGGTTGCCGCCGCTGCCGCCCGCCCGGCTCGCCAGCGTCTGCGCGTTGCGCACGCGCGACGCGGGGTCCGGGTGGGTGCTCGCCCATTCGGGCAGCGAGCGCGCGTCGCCGCCCGACAGGCGCGCGTCGAGCGTCGTCTGGTTGGCGAGGCTCGTCAGCATCGTCGACAGCGCCATCGTGTCATAGCCCGCGCTGCGCAGATATTGGACGCCGAGCTGGTCGGCCTGCAATTCCTGGCTGCGCGAAAAGCCCAATGTCGCGAGCTGTGCCACGCGCATCGAATTATTCTGGAGCAGCCCGCCCAGCCCGCCGAGCAGCCCGCCATTGTCGCCGATCGCCCCGCCCAGCACTGCGCCGAGCACGCCGAGGATCTGGTTGCGCGTCGCCGCCGACTGGCGCTTCTTGCTGTGCTGCGCCGCGACATGGCCGACCTCATGCCCGAGCACGCCGGCGAGTTCGGCTTCGTCATTCATCAGCGCCATCAACTGGCGCGTCACGTAAACATAGCCCCCCGGGATCGCGAAGGCATTGTTCACCGGCGAATTGAGCAAGGTGACGGTAAAATCGCTGGGTGAGCGCGACAGGCCCGACTGAACGGCGATATTCTGCCCGACGCGGTTCACATAGGCGGCCTGCGGGCCATTATAAGCGCCGCCGAATTCGGCCATCAGCTGCGGATGCGCGTCGGTGCCCTGCTTGCGTTCGGCGGGCGAAATGCTCGTCGCGGTCTTGATCGCCTTCAGCTGCGCATCGGCAACCCCGGTCAAGGCCAGGCTGCCGAGCGCTGCCGATGCCGCCAGCTTGATCGCCAGCCCGTTTTTCGTCTTCCGGGTCATTGCCGCGCCTCCCTTATGCTTCTGGTCATCAAGGAATATCCTCGATTCACGACAAGGCAAGCCGCGCCATAGCCCGGACTTGTCCTTGCCTTGATCGGGAACGCAAATGCGCGCGATCGGGTTCCGGTTCAGGCGCGGCCCATGGCGAGGAATTTTTCCTCGCGCGCCGCGAGCAACGTCTCGCGCGGCAATCCTGCCAGCGCGCCCAGTTCCTGCTCGATCGCATCGCCGAGCGCCGCAATCGCGACTTCGGGCGCGCGATGCGCGCCGCCGACGGGTTCGGTGACAATGCGGTCGATGATTTTCAGCCCCAGCAGGTCCTGCGCCGACATTTTCATCGCGGCCGCGGCGTCGGCCGCCTTGTCCGACGTGCGCCACAGGATCGACGCGCAGCCCTCGGGCGAAATCACCGAATAGACGGCATGTTCGAACATCAGCACGCGGTTCGCGGCGGCGAGCGCAATCGCGCCGCCTGAGCCGCCCTCGCCCACCACCGCGGCGACCATCGGCACGCCGAGCGCAAGGCATTGTTCGGTCGACCGTGCGATCGCTTCGGCCTGCCCGCGCTCTTCGGCCTGGATTCCGGGAAAGGCACCCGAGGTGTCGACCAACGTCACCACCGGCAGCCCGAAACGGTCAGCAAGCTGCATCAGGCGGATCGCCTTGCGATAGCCCTCGGGCTTCGCCATCCCGAAATTATGTTTCATCCGCGACGGGATATCGTCGCCCTTTTCGTGGCCGATCACCATCACGCGGCGGCCGCGGAATCGCGCCATTCCGCCCAAAATCGCCTGATCGTCGCCGAAGTTGCGGTCGCCGGCCAGCGGCATCCAGTCGTCGAACAGGCCGGCGACATAATGTTTAAAATGCGGGCGATCGGGGTGGCGCGCGACCTGCGTCTTTTGCCAAGGCGTCAGTTTCGAATAGATTTCACGCAGCAATTTCGAGGACTTATCCTCAAGCTGCGCGATATCATTGTCGATGTTGAGCGTCGGGTCGTCCCCCATTTCGCGCAATTCGGCAATCTGTCGATCGAGCGCGGCGACCTGTTTTTCGAAATCCAGAAAGGCTGTCATGGCGGAGAGCGCTAGGACGAAGGCGGCGCAACGTCAACTTCGGGGTGGGCGCCATCTATCCGCGCCAGCGGATGCCGTTTGTTGACCAGCTCGACGAGGCGGCGGCTGTCGACATGCGTGTAAATTTCGGTCGTGGCGATATCGGCATGGCCGAGCATCAATTGCAGCGCGCGCAGATCAGCCCCGCCCTCGAGCAGATGCGTGGCGAACGCGTGGCGCAGGACATGCGGGCTGATCGCGGTCGGGTCGATCCCCGCCCGCGCGGCGAGCTCGCGCAGCATCTGGAACAGCCGCACGCGCGAGATATGCGCCTTGCCCGATGCGAACAGCCAGGGCGACCCTTCGGCCACGAGCGGAAGCCAGCGATCGAGCACGCCGCGCGCGCGTTCGGACAGCGGGACCAGCCGCTCCTTGTCGCCCTTGCCGCGGATGATCAGATATTCGCGCTCGCCGGCGATCGCACGGCGGGGTAGCGACACCAGTTCGCTGGCGCGGAGGCCCGAACCATAGAGGAGTTCGAGCAGCAGCAGCATCCGCACCGCCGCCACAGGCGGCACCTCGCCTGCCGCCTCTTCCTCGGCCTGGTCAAACAATCGCTCGACATGCGCGTGGGTCAGGATGCGCGGGAGCGGCCGGCGCGTCGCGGGCCGCGCGATATCGAGCGCCGGATTGTCCGCGCGCTCGCCTTCACCCTGCAGGAAGGCGAAAAACTGGCGCAGCGCCGACAGCTTTCGCGCCGCGCTGCTTGCCGCAAGCGACTGATAATCCGCCATCAATTTGCGCAGCACCGGCGCATCGGCGTCGATCAGCCGGCCCTTCACCCACTCCGCCGCCTGCTCCAAGTCGCGGCGATAGGCGGCCAGCGTGTTGCGCGAGGCGCCGCGCTCGGCCGCCATCATTTCGAGGAAACGGTCGATCAGCGCCGCGTCAGGCATTTGAAAAGGCGGCACCGGCCCGCTCCCCCGCCCGGCCTCCCCAACGATAGTAGCCTACGGGAGGCCGGGCGGGGGAGCGGGCCGGTGCCGCATCGTTCAGGAAACCCTCAGACACGCACCAGCGCTTCGGCCGCGATCATCCGAGCTTCGGCCGCGAGGCCCACGTCGCGCAGCGCGCGGACGATGTAATAGAGATGGTAGGGCGGGACTTTCGACCACTCGCCCTGCATCCCCGCCGCAGCGAGGAGTGCCACCATGCCGGGCTCGCGGCGCTCGGCCGCCGCCATGATCGCGCGCGACCAGCGCGTCTGCTTGCCCAGATCGACCTCCAGATCGTCCGCCGCCGATGCTGCGGCGCTCGCATCGAGCCGCCCGAGACCGGCGAGACCGGCGAGCAGGAATTTCGACCGCAGGGTGTCGGCGCTGTCGTCGTCGCCCGCAAACTGGCCGACCACCCCCGCGCTCATGCCGGTAAGCGGGCGCGGCGATCCCACCGCGAGCACGCCCCATGCGCGACTGCCGACCGATACGGTCGGGACCCACGCGATGGCATTTTCGTCATATCCGCCCGCGAGCATCGACCCCAAAAGCTGCCAGGGATCACCGCCCACTTCGGTATTCACCGGCAAGGCCGCGGCGGCGCGTGCGGTTGCGACCATCGCGGCATAGCTTTGCGCCGGCGTGCCGCCCGCGCCCCACAACTGCTGCATCGCGGCATAGCGGTCGACGCCGGCCGCGAGGCGAAACGCACTGCGCAGCTGATCGGTCTGCGTCACGATCGCCTCGGCGGGCTCTTCTTCGCTCGCAGCGGCGCTCAGCAGCGACACATAGGCTTCGCTAGACAGCACACCGCGCGCGGCGGCTTCGGGCGCGGCGGCGATGCGGCTCGCCATGTCGGTCATCGGCGCGAGCACCGTCCAGCTTTTGATATTGGACGGCGCCGCGGCGCGCAGCGCCTCGGGCACCGGGATCGCGGTCGCGGTCGCCATGCCGAAACGCCAGCTCGTCAGCCGGTCGATATTGTCCCACTCGATCGTCGTCGAGCGGCGCCCGGCGCCCGTCGCGCCAAGCACGCGTTCGGCAAGCAATATGTCGAAGTTCGAAATCTTGCCGCTCGACCGCACCCGGCCGATCGCCCAGCCCGCCGGCCCGGCTTCGCCCGACAGTCCCGAACAGATCGCCGACGACAGGCGCCACGCCTGCTCGTCGCCATGCGCGAGGCCCGCGGGGACATAAGGACACATGCCCGCCGGATCGGCATTGGCAAGATAGGTTTGCTGCGCGGCGGCGACGAGGCGCGGGCTGGCGCGGTCATAGTCGACCGACTGGACGATCCGGCGCGCTATGATCGATTCGCCCATGCGCAGCAGCAGCGACGTGCGAGCGGCGGCGAGATCGGCGCCGTTGATCGTGTCGGGGGTGTCGATCGCCGACGCGAGCGAGCGGCGAAGCAATATCTGCCCCCAGCGCGACGCGAACTGGCCGTTCGTCTTGCCCATGATCGCGGCGGCATATTGGCCGCGCACGCCGAACGCATCGGGCGCAAGCCCGCCCGTTTCGGGCGTCAGCGGCCCGATACGCGTCAGCAGGCGCCGCGCGCCCGGCGGCAGGTCGTATTTCAGCCCGCCCGATTCAACCTCTTCGCCTTCCTCGCCCTCTTCACCGGTTTCGGCGGACGCACTCGCGCTCGTGGCCCCCACGGTCGGTGCGACCGGCGGCGGAGCGGTGCCGTTAACCGGCGGCGAACCCGGAGTTGGCGTCGCGGTCGGCGACGGCGTCGGGGCCGGACGCGGCGCGGGCGTCTCGGCGGGGTTGCCGAAGCCTTCGGGCAGCAGCGATTCCTGCGCGAGCGCGGGCAAGACCAGAGCGGCGGCTAGCGCGGTGCCCGAAAGGCCCAGCGTCAGCGAAAGCGTTTTCATCTTCATCGAGGAGCGCTTTCGGCAATCTTGTCGGTCACGTCCACCTCAATCATTCGCGGCTCGATCGGCCGGCCCAGGAACAGCAGGAACAGAAAGAACGCCGCCAGCACCAGCGCCAGCACGATCAATCGTGCGATCCAGCGGCCTTTTCCCGATCTGCCCCGAGCGCGCAATATCCAATGCCTGCCGTTCGTCTCATTTGAACCGCAGCAAAACGATTGTTCCGCGCGGCCCCTTCGGTATAGCCGCGCGCACCATGTCGCGAAACCCGAAAAGCCCGGCTCCAGCCGTCCCCGCGTCGATCCGCGACCGGTCGATCGTGCTCGTCGGGCTGATGGGGTCGGGGAAATCGACGATCGGCCGCCGCCTCGCGCAGCGACTGGGCATGCGCTTCGCCGACGCCGACGACGAAATCGAACGTGCGGCAGGCATGACGATCTCCGATATTTTCGCGCGTTTCGGCGAGGCGCATTTTCGCGACGGCGAGCGCCGCGTGATTTCGCGCCTGCTGGGCGAAAAGCCGATGGTGCTGGCGACCGGCGGCGGCGCCTTTGTCAACGAAGAGACGCGCGCCCTGATCCTGCAGGGCAGCCTTTGCATCTGGCTCGACGCCGATATCGCAACGCTCGTCGAACGCGTCGGCCGCCGCAGCCATCGCCCGCTGCTCAAGAACCGTGACCCCGGCGAAGCGCTGCGCGAACTGGCCGCGGTCCGCAACCCCATCTATGCCGAGGCGCATATTCGCGTCAGTTCGGCAAGCACGCCGCACGACCATACGGTGCGCGCGATCCTGGAGGCCCTGTCAAAGTGGGAAGATGCGAAATGGAAAGCCTGACCGTCGAATTGGGCAGCCGCAGCTATCCGATATTGATCGGCGACGGGCTGATCCAGGGCATCGGCGACCACGTCGCGCCGCTGCTGAAACGCCCGCGCACGATGATCGTCACCGACACCAACGTCGCCGAACAATATCTGATCCCGCTCGGCACCTCGCTCGCGATGGCGAACATCTCCTTCTCCTCCTTCGTGCTCGATCCGGGTGAAAGCACGAAGAGCTGGGCGGGGCTCGCGCGCCTCACCGAATGGCTGATCGGCGAAGGCGTCGAGCGCGGCGACCATGTCATCGCGCTGGGCGGCGGCGTGATCGGCGACCTCGTCGGTTTCGCGTGCAGCATCGTCAAGCGCGGCTGCAACTTCATCCAGGTGCCGACCACCCTGCTGGCGCAGGTCGACAGCAGCGTCGGCGGCAAGACCGCAATCAACGTTCCCGCGGGCAAGAATCTGATCGGCGCCTTCCACCAGCCCGCCTTGGTCGTGATCGACCCGACGACGCTCGAAACGCTGCCGCGCCGCGAACTCGGCGCCGGCTATGCCGAAGTCGTCAAATATGGCCTGATCGACGACGCCGGTTTCTTCGCCTGGTGCGAGGAGCATGGCGCGGCGCTGCTCGCGGGCGACAGCGTGGCCCGTCACAAGGCAATTGCCCATAGCGTCGCCGCCAAGGCGCGCATCGTCGCCGCCGACGAGCGCGAGACGCAGGACATTCGCGCGCTGCTCAACCTCGGCCACAGCTTCGGCCACGCGCTCGAAGCCGAAACGGGCTATTCGGACCGGCTGCTCCATGGCGAAGCGGTCGCGGCGGGCATGGTCCTCGCGCACCAGTTTTCGGCCGCGAACGGCCTCTGCTCCGCGGCGGACGCCGAACGCGTGCGCGCGCATCTTGCGAGCGTCGACCTGCCGCACAGCCTCGCCAGCGCGGGCGTCAACACCGATGGCGCGACGCTCGCGGGGCATATGGCGCACGACAAGAAGGTGCGCGGCGGCAAACTGCCGCTGATCCTGACCCGCGGGATCGGACAGAGCTTCGTCACTGAAGACTATGGACTCGATGCCGTCGCGGCGTTTCTCGACGGCGACACGTCAGCTGATCGCTGACGCCTGCTCGCTTTCCTCGTCCTTCGGATCGTCTTTCAGCGCCTTCGCCGCCAAACGCCGCAAGCGGAATTTCTCGAGCACGCTTTCGGCCTCGCGTCCGCCGCCCGGTTTGAAGCGATGGTCCATGCCCGCCGAAATGTCGCCCTCGTCGATCTGCGCCTGCAGCCGCGTCTCGTCGAGATGGCGCAAGGTCGCCTCGACATCCTCCATCTCGCGCGGATCGACGTCGAGATAGCGTAGCGCGGTGAGGCCCATCGCGACCGAACTTTCGAAAACCTCGCGAATAACCCCGTCGACCCCGGCCCCGTCGATCGCGAGCAACTGGCGGCGATCGAAGACGCGCATCAGCACTTTCGCATTCGGGAAGGCATCGACGATCGGCTTCAACGCCGCGGCATCGACCGAGGCATCGTCGATGCAGAAGATGATCAGTCGCGCCTCGTCGGCGCCCGCGCGGCGGAGCAGGTCGACGCGTAGCCCGTCGCCGAAATAGACTTTGGTATCGAAGCGGCTCGACAGCTCGATCTGGCTCGGTTTCTTGTCGATCAGCGTCACCGAGCAGGCGACGCCGTGCAGCATCTGCGACACGATCTGCCCGAACCGTCCGTACCCGACGACGATCGCCGACCCGCGCGGCGCGCCCTCTGGATCGTCGAGGTCGAACGGCTCAGCCGCGGGCGAAAATTCGAGGTTGCGCGCGAAGAGCATCAGGAACGGCGTCGTCACCATCGACAATGTCACCACCGCGCTGAACAGGCTCGCCGCTTCGGGCTCGATCAGCAGGGCGTCGGCGGCCTGCGCGAACAGCAGGAAGCCGAACTCGCCGCCTTGGCTGAGCAACAGGCCGAGCCCGAGTGCCACCGGCCACGGTTTGCCGAACAATTTCACGATCAAGGTGAGGACGACGACCTTCACCGCGACGAGTCCGAGCGCGAGCGAGAGGACAAGCAACGGCCGCTCGATCACCGCCCCGACGTCGAGCACCATGCCGACGGCAAGGAAGAAGAGGCCGAGCAGGATCAGGCGGAAGGGTTCGACATCCGATTCGATCTCGTGCCGATAGGGCGAATCGGCGAGCATCACGCCGGCGATAAAGGCGCCGAGCGCGGTCGAGAGGTGCAGGCTGTGCATCAGCGCGGCGCTCGCCAGGATGGTGAGCAGCCCGACGACGACGAACAGCTCGCGCTCACCATAACGCCCGATGATGCGGAGCAGCGGATTGACCACGAAGCGGCCCGCAAGGACGAGCACGACGATCGCCCACAAAGTGAAAAAGGCCATCTGCCACCCCGGCGGCGCCGACGGATCGGCGGGCGCGCGCGACAGCACGGCGACGATCGTGATCATCGGCACGATCGCGAGGTCCTGGAACAGCAGGATCGAGAAGGCTTTCTCGCCAAAGGGCGAATTGATCCGTCCCGAGCTTTTGAGGCCGGGCAGCACCTGCGCGGTCGACGACAGCGCGAGCGGCAGGCCGAGCGCGAGCGAGGCCGCCGGGCTGAACCCCAAGGTCAGATGGATAAGCCCGGTGAGCACGAGCCCGGTCACGACGACCTGCGCCATGCCGAGCCCAAAGATCGCGCGGCGCATCTGCCACAATCGCCCCGGCGACAGTTCGAGCCCGACGAGGAAAAGCAGGAAGGCGATGCCGAGTTCGGCAAAGGCGAGCTTCGATTCGCCGCCGCCGACGAGCCCGAGCCCGTGCGGACCGACGATCGCCCCCGCGATCAGATAGCCGAGCACCGCGCCGAGCCCGAGCCGGCGAAAGATCAGCACAAACAAGGTCGCGACGCCGAGCAGGATCGCGCCTTCGACCAGCGCGGTGTCGGTTGCGGTTTCGGCCACCTTTTCGGCCGCCTCTGAGGCGGCCGCGGTGAGCGCGAGCAACGTCATGCCGCCGCCGCCCGCTCCTCAAGCGCCGCGATGGCGGCGTCGAAGGGCAGCAGGATCGCGCCGTGGCGCGCCGGATAGCCCTGCGCCGGCGCGAGCAGGTCGAACCCCGGCCAGTCGGGCTGCGTGTCCGCGCCCGCGAACCAGCTGGCGATCCCGTCGCGCGCGGCGCGCAGTTCGGTCAGGCCGAGCCCCGGCGCGTGGCGCGCCAACAGTGCCGCCGATGCCTGACCCAGCGCGCACGCCTCGACATGCATGCCGACGCGCGTCACCCGGCCCGCGTCATCGGTATCGAGATCGAGAATGATCGCGCTGCCGCACAGCGGCGCGCGCTTGCTCACGCGGTGGCGCGCATCGGCGATCGGCAGATATTCCGCGGTCGCCACCGCCAGCGCCAATATGTCGCGATTATAGAGCGGCGCGCTCATGGTTTGCCGGCCCCGGCGGCTTCGGCCTCACGCGCCTCGGCGCGGCGCTCGGCGATGACCTTGCTCATCGCCGCGCTCGTCGCGTTGAGCGCCGGATAGGTGCGGCTGTCGGTCATCCACGCGGGGCGCTGCATAACGCCATAACCTATATCATAGAGCAAGGTGAGTAGCATGAAGCCGATCGACGCGATCAGCAGCCCTTTCACGGCGCCGAACCCCGCGCCCAGCCCGCGGTCGAACCCGCCGACCAGCGACGCGCGGCTGCGCTGTCCCATCGCGCGCGATCCCCATTTGGCGAGCGCGAACACGCCGCCGAAGAGGAGTACGAAGGCGAGCGCCGCGGCGCCGCCTTCGGTCCCGACCCAGCCCGCGAGAAGGTCGGTCACCAGCGGGTGAAAGAAACGCACCGCCGCGATCGCCAGAATCCAGGCGAGCAGCGTCGTCACCTCCTGCACGAGGCCGCGCGAAAAACCGAGCACCGCGCCGCCGCCAACCAGCACCAGCACGACGATATCCAGAGCCGTCAGACTTCCCATAGGCCGGTCGCTAGTCGCGCCCGAGCATCAGGTCAACGAGTTCGCCGAGCCGCCCGAAACCGGTGACCGAAATCCCGCCGACCGCTTTCATGCCCGTCGGCCCCCAGCCGCGCGAAAAACCGAGCTTCGCCGCTTCGCGGAGGCGCAAGCCGTCGTGCGAAACCTGCCGCACCTCGCCCGACAGCGACAGCTCGCCGAATACGATGGCGTCGGCGGGCACCGGCCGCTCGCTGAACGCCGAGATCAGCGCCGCGGCGACCGCGAGATCGGCGGCGGGATCGGTGAGCCGATAGCCGCCCGCGATGTTGAGATAGACTTCGGCGGCGCCCATCTGGAGCCCGCAGCGCGCCTCCAGCACCGCAAGCACCATCGCAAGCCGCCCGCTGTCCCAGCCGACGACGGCGCGGCGCGGTGTCGCCCCGCTCGCCAGCCGCACGGTCAGCGCCTGCACCTCGACGAGCACCGGCCGCGTTCCTTCGAGCGCGGGGAAGACGACAGACCCCGGCACATCGCGGCTGCGGTCGGTCAGGAACAGGCTCGACGGGTTGCTGACCTCGCCCAGCCCTTCCTCGCCCATCGCGAACACCCCGATCTCGTCGGTGCCGCCAAAGCGGTTCTTCACCGCGCGGAGGATACGATATTGGTGGCTGCGCTCGCCCTCGAACGCCAGCACCGTGTCGACCATATGTTCGAGCACGCGCGGCCCCGCGATCGTCCCGTCCTTGGTGACATGCCCGACGAGCACGATCGCGGCGTCGCTGTCCTTGGCATAGCGGATCAGTTCCTGCGCGCTCGCGCGCACCTGGCTCACCGTCCCCGGGGCACTGTCGATCAGGTCGCTGTGCATCGTCTGGATCGAATCGATCACGACAAAATCGGCGGTCTGCTTGTCGAGCGTCGCAAGGATGTCGCGCACCGATGTCGCGCTGGCGAGCGCCACCGGCGCATCGCCCAGCCCCAGCCGCTGTGCGCGCAGCCGCACCTGCGCCGCGGCTTCCTCGCCGCTGATATAGACGACCGACTTGCCCGCCTTCGCGAGCCGTCCCGCCGCCTGCAGCAGCAAGGTCGACTTGCCGATCCCCGGATCGCCGCCGATCAGCGTCGCCGACCCCGCGACGAAACCGCCGCCCAATGCGCGATCGAATTCGGCGATACCGCACAGCATCCGCTCGGGCATTTTGCTCTCGGCATCGAGCGTTTCGAGCGCGAGCGTGCGTCCGCCGCGGCTGAGGTCGTGCTTGGCCGAAAACACCGTTTCGGCAGCCTCCTCGACCAGCGTGTTCCACTCGCCGCAATCGGCGCATTGCCCCTGCCAGCGATAGGTGGCGGAGCCGCAATTCTGGCAGACATATTGACGTTTCGCTTTGGCCATGCGGCTCGCATAATCGGAACAAAGAACGAACGCCAGCGCTTTCATCGAAGCCGACGGTTCAGTTTTTGCCCGCGTTGCTCTAGGGCGTCGTCAAACCCGAATCACCTTCCCACAGGAAAGCCCCGCGCCATGAAATTCTTCGCCGACACCGCCGAAATCGCCGACATCCAGGAGCTCGCCGCGACGGGCCTGCTCGACGGCGTGACCACCAACCCCTCGCTGATCGCCAAGTCGGGCCGTGACTTCAAGGAAGTCACGAAGGAAATCTGCGCGCTGACCACCGGCCCCGTGTCGGCCGAGGTGGTCGCGCTCGACCATGCAACGATGATGAAAGAGGCCGAGATCCTCCGCAAGATCGCGCCGAACGTCTGCATCAAGGTGCCGCTGACGATCGACGGGCTCAAGACGTGCAAGGCGCTGACCAGCGACGGCACGATGGTCAATGTCACGCTCTGCTTCTCGGCCGCGCAGGCTTTGCTCGCCGCAAAGGCCGGCGCGACCTTCGTCTCGCCGTTCGTCGGCCGTCACGACGACAATGGCTTCGACGGGATGCAGCTCATCTCCGACATCCGGCTGATCTACGACAATTACGGCTATGAGACCGAGATCCTCGTCGCGAGCGTGCGCCACGGCATCCATGTGCTCGAAGCCGCCAAGATCGGCGCCGATGTGATGACCGCGCCGCCGTCGGTGATCAAGGGGCTGTTCAAGCACATCCTGACCGAAAAGGGCATCGAAGGCTTCCTCGCCGACTGGGCGAAGACCGGCCAGTCGATCTAAGGCATCGTCGCCCCAGCGAAAGCTGGGGCCGGTTGCGGCTTGGCGCTTGGCCGATAGCGACCCCAGCTTTAGCTGAGGTGACGGTTAGCAGTTGACGTAAACGTTAAGTCATCGCGATACTCGCCCGAAAGGGAGAGATTCGCGATGACCGACACCACCATCCTCACCGAACGTCGCGGGCATGTGCTGATCGTCACGATCAACCGGCCCGAGGCGCGCAACGCGGTCAACGCCGCGGTCCATATCGGCATCGGCACCGCGCTCGAAACCGCCGAAAACGACCCCGAAATCCGCGCCGTCGTCATCACCGGCGCCGGCGACAAGAGCTTTTGCGCGGGCGCCGACCTTGTCGCACTCTCGCGCGGCGAAAGCCTCTATCCCGACGATCCGGCGCAGCAGGCGTGGGGCTTCGCCGGCATGGTCTCGCACCCGATCTCGAAACCGATCATCGCCGCGGTCAACGGCTTCGCGTTCGGCGGCGGCTGCGAGATCGCGCTGATGAGCGACATCATTATCGCCGCCGACCACGCGCAATTCGGGCTGCCCGAGGTCAAGGTCGGGCTGTTCGCCGCGGCGGGCGGCGCCTTCCGCCTCGCGCAGCAGCTCCCGAAGAAGCTCGCGATGGAATATATGCTCACCGGCGACCCGATCCCCGCCGCGCGTGCCGCCGAATTCGGGCTGGTCAATCATGTCGTGCCGCTCGCCGACCTGCTCCCCACCGCGCTCGCGCTCGCCGAAAAGATCGCCGCCAACGCGCCGCTGTCGGTGCAGGCGTCGAAGCGCGTCGCGCTCGGCATCGACGAAGGGCGCATCGCCGCCGACGCGCCCTATTGGGAACATAACACCCGCGAGCGCGGGGTGCTGATGCGCAGCGAAGACGCGCGCGAGGGGCCGCTCGCCTTTGCGCAGAAGCGCAAGCCCGAGTGGAAGGCGCGCTGATATGGTGATGACCGATCCCGAACGCATTCCCGTGATCATCGGCGTCGGGCAGATCAACGACCGGCCCGAAGACCCCGATCAGGGACTCGACTCGCTCGGGCTCATGGTCGAGGCACTCAAACTGGCTGACGCCGATGCCGGGGGCGGGCTGCTCACCGAACTCGACAGTCTCGCGATCGTCGACCAGATCAGCTTCCACAGCCTCGGCAAGCTTCCCGAACCGCTCGCCGCCGCGATCGGCGCAACGCCCGCGATCAACTATCAGTCGGCGGCTCCGCACGGCGACACGCCGGTGCGCCTGCTCAACGAAGCCGCGAACCGCATCGGCGCAGGCGAGGTCAAACTCGCCGCCATCGTCGGGGCCGAAGCGCTGCGCACCGCCGCCGGCCGTGCCGCCAAGGCCGCGAGCGGCGAGGACAAAAGCTATAATGCGATCCGTAAGGTCGCAACGCGGCGCGAACCCAATTATGCCCAGACCCACGGGCTTGCCGCGCCGGTCGATGTCTACCCGCTCTACGAAAATGCGACGCGCGCGGCGTGGGGCCAGAGCCTCGAGGACGCGCAATTCGAAAGCGCCGAAATCTGGGCGCGCTTTTCGGAGGTCGCTGCAGCGAATGAGGGCGCGTGGATCCGCAAGCCCGCGTCGCCCGAGGACATATTGCGCGTCGACGAGCGCAACCGCCCGATCGCCTTCCCCTATTCGAAGCTGATGGTCGCCAATTCGTCGGTCAATCAGGGCGCGGGCTTCATCGTCGCGAGCCTCGCCGAAGCATGGCGCCGCGGTATCGCCGAAGACCGCCTGATCCATATCGGCATGGGCGCTGCCGCAAAGGAGCCGCCAAGCATCCTTCACCGCGACCGTTACGACGGCAGCGTCAGCATGGAGACCTCGATCACGCGCACGCTCGAATTGAACGACATGGGCGCCGAAGATTTCGATTTCGTCGAGCTTTACAGCTGTTTTCCGTGCGTTCCTAAGATGGCGCGGCGCATCCTCGGCTGGCCGTGGGACCGCCCCGCGACCGTGTTCGGCGGGCTGACGTTCGGCGGCGGGCCGATCGCGAACTATATGAGCCATGCGATCGTCTCGATGGTCGAAAGGCTGCGCACCGAGGGCCGTTACGGCTTTCTCTTCGCCAACGGCGGCTTCGCGACCGACAATCATTGCATCGTTCTGGGCAACCGGCCGATTGCGGCGGCGAGCTTTCCGCAGGATTTCGACTATCAGGCCGAGGCCGAAGCGAAGCGCGGGCCGGTGCCCGAGTTGGTCGAGGATTATGCCGGACCGGCGACGATCGAAAGCTATACGGTGTTTTATGGCCGCGACGGAGCGCCAAAGGCGGGTGTCGTGGTCGCGCGGACACCCGAGGGCAAGCGCACGCTGGCGCATGTGAATGTCGGCGATGCAGCGATGTTGGCGTTTCTCACCAACGGCACGCAGGAGCCGGTCGGCACGGCGGGTCAGGTCGTCGCGCTCGAAGAAGGCTTCGGCTGGCGGGCGTAAGCCTCTGCCCGCCCGCTTGCGGGAGGGGTCGGGGGTGGGCAGCGACGCCGCATTCGCCCACCCCGGTGCGACTAGCGGGCAAGCCCGCAAGTCTCGCTGCCCCTCCCGCAAGCGGGAGGGAAAACATCAAATCTCGAACGAAACCCCCTGCGCTAGCGGCAGCACATCCGAGTAATTCAGCGTATTCGTCGCGCGCCGCATATAGGCCTTCCAGCTGTCCGACCCCGATTCACGCCCGCCGCCGGTGTCCTTCTCGCCGCCGAACGCGCCGCCGATCTCGGCGCCCGAGGTGCCCAGATTGACGTTGGCGATCCCGCAGTCGCTCGCGACCAGGAACCTCTCGGCCTCGCGCATGTCGGTGGTGAAGATCGCCGACGACAGCCCCGCCGCGACATCGTTGTGCAGCTCGATCACCGCATCCAGATCATAATAGCGCATGACATAGAGGATCGGCGCGAACGTCTCTTCGAGCACCGGCCCGACCTGCCCCGGCATCTCGACCAGCGCGGGCTTCACATAGAAGCTCGCGCCCTCGCCGACGCGCTCGCCGCCATGGACGACGCCGCCCACAGCGCGCGCGCCGCCCAGCGCGTCCTGCATCATCTCATGGGCCGCGCGGTCGATCAGCGGCCCGACGAGCACGTCGGCTTCGAGCGGGTTGCCGACGCCGACGCTCGTATAGGCCGCCTTCAGCTTGGCGATGAAACCGTCGTAGATATTGTCGTGCAGAAACAAGCGCCGCGTCGTCGTACAGCGTTGCCCCGCTGTCCCCATCGCCCCGAACGCCACCCCGCGCAGCGCGAGGTCGAGGTCCGCCGACGGCGCGACGATCACGCCATTGTTGCCGCCGAGTTCCAGGATCGCGCGCGCAAAACGCTGCGCGAGCCGCGGTGCGACCGCGCGGCCCATGCGCGTCGAACCGGTGGCCGAAACGAGCGCGACGCGCTTGTCGTCGACCAGCGCCTCGCCCGCCTCGCGCCCGCCGATCAAGAGTTGCGCCAGCCCCGCGGGCGTATCGCCGAACCGCGCGACCGCGCGCGCGAAAATCGCCTGCGTTGCCAAGGCGGTCAACGGCGTCTTTTCCGACGGCTTCCACACGACGCTGTTGCCGCACACCAGCGCGATCGCCGCATTCCATGCCCACACCGCGACCGGGAAGTTGAATGCCGAGATCACCCCGACGACCCCCAGCGGATGCCACACCTCCATCATCCGGTGCCCCGGGCGCTCGGTCGCGATGGTCAGCCCGTAAAGCTGGCGCGACAGCCCGACCGCGAAGTCGCAGATGTCGATCATTTCCTGCACTTCGCCCGCGCCCTCGGACGGAATCTTGCCCGCCTCGATCGTCACCAGCTTCGCCAGATCGTCCTTCGCCGCGCGCAATTCCTCGCCCCACAAACGGACAAGTTCGCCGCGCCGCGGCGCCGGGACATTCCGCCATGCACGGAACGCCGCGCTCGCTTTGTCGAGCGTCTCATCGATCGCCGCGGCATCGACGACCTGCACCATCCCGAGCTGCTCGCCCGTCAACGGCGTCACCGATGGCATCGACCCGTCGGCCCATAGCGCGCGGTCGACGCCCAGCCTGTCGAGGAGTGCCCCTGTCTCCTGGCCCAGTCGAAGCATATAAAGTCCCTTCATCGGCGCGCGAGCGCCTTGCAGTTTGCGGCTCGCGGGTTATCGCTTCGCGCGAACAAAGCAAACCCAATAGGGAGAGTCGCCCGTGTCGTCCGAACTGCACCCCTCCGAACCATTCGTTCCCGTCCCCGCCGACGCGGCTGCCAACACGCATTGCACCGCGGCCGACTACGACCGGCTCTATGCGCAGAGCATCGCCGATCCCGATGCCTTTTGGGCCGAACAGGCGAAGCGCATCGACTGGATCACGTCGCCGACGAAGATCGCGGGCTGGTCCTTCGACCCGGTCGAGATCAAATGGTATGAAGACGGCGTCCTCAACCTCTGCCACAACGCCGTCGACCGCCATGTCGCAGCGGGACATGGCGACCGCACCGCGATCATCTTCGAACCCGACGCCCCCGACGGCGAAACGCGCCATATCAGCTATGCGGCGCTGCTCGCCGACGTCATCCGCTTCGCGAACACGCTGAAGAAGATGGGCGTCCAAAAGGGCGACCGCGTCACCATCTATATGCCGATGATCCCCGAGGGCGCGGTCGCGATGCTCGCCTGCGCGCGGATCGGCGCGGTGCACAGCGTCGTTTTCGGCGGCTTCTCGCCCGAGGCGATCCACGGCCGGATCGAGGATTGCGCGAGCGACTGGGTGATCTGTGCCGACGAAGGGCTGCGCGGCGGCAAGGTGGTTCCGCTCAAGGCCAATGTCGACAAGGCGCTCGAACGCGTCGATGTGAAGGCGGTGCTCGTCATCGCACACACCGGCGGCGACGTCGCGATGAAGGAAGGCCGCGACCATTGGTATGACGCGCTGTCGGCCGACGTCGGCGCCGACTGCCCGTGCGAACCGATGGATGCCGAAGATCCGCTGTTCATCCTCTACACTTCGGGATCGACGGGCAAACCCAAGGGCGTGCTCCACACCGTCGGCGGCTACAGCGTATGGACCGCGAGCACCTTCTATTATGGCTTCGACTATCGCCCCGGCGAGATCTTCTGGTGCAGCGCCGACATCGGTTGGGTCACCGGACACAGCTACGTCGTCTATGGCCCGCTCCAGAACGGCGCAACCACCCTGATGTTCGAGGGCGTGCCCAATTATCCCGGCCATGACCGTTTCTGGCAGGTCGTCGACAAGCATAAGGTGGGCATCCTCTACACCGCGCCGACGGCGATCCGCGCGCTGATGCGCGAGGGCGACGATTATGTGACGCGGCACGACCTGTCCTCGCTCCGCCTGCTCGGCAGCGTCGGCGAGCCGATCAATCCCGAGGCGTGGCGCTGGTATCATCAGGTTGTCGGCAAGGACCGCGTTCCCGTCGTCGACACCTGGTGGCAAACCGAAACCGGCGGCATCATGATCACCACCCTCCCCGGCGCGCATCCGATGCAGCCGGGCAGCGCGGGCCGCCCCTTCTTTGGCATCCGACCGCAACTGGTGGACGCCGAGGGCGGCGTGCTCGTCGATGAGCAGACCGGCGGCGCATCCGAAGGCAATCTTTGCATCACGCACAGCTGGCCGGGACAGGCGCGGACGATTTATGGCGACCATAAGCGCTTCGCCGAAACCTATTTCTCGACCTACAAGGGCAAATATTTCACCGGCGACGGCTGCCGCCGCGACACCGATGGCTATTGGCGGATCACCGGCCGGGTCGACGACGTGATCAACGTGTCGGGGCACCGCATGGGCACCGCCGAAGTCGAAAGCGCGCTCGTCCTCCACGACCTCGTCGCCGAGGCCGCGGTCGTTGGGTTCCCGCACGACATCAAGGGTCAGGGCATCTACGCCTATGTGACGCTGAACGCCGGGGTCGAGCCGACCGATGAAGTCGCCACGGCGCTGAAGCAGCAGGTCCGCACCGAAATCGGCCCGATCGCAACCCCCGACCATATCCACCTGACGCCCGGGCTGCCCAAGACGCGTTCGGGCAAGATCATGCGCCGCATCCTGCGCAAGATCGCCGAGAATGACTTCGGATCGCTGGGGGACACATCGACGCTGGCCGATCCGAGTTTGGTCGACGGGCTGATTGAGGGACGGAAGAACAAATAGCCGGCGGCGTTCCCCGGCGAAAGCCGGGGCCCACGCGATCGAGCGTTCCGCAGTCTGGACCCCGGCTTTCGCCGGGGAACAACTACTTCGCCAGCGCCTCGCACAGACCGTCGGTCGCCAGCGCGATGCGCGATTCCGCCGTTTCGCGATTGGCGGCGCTGTTCTCAACTCCGCGCGTTTCGGTGTTGAACGCCAGCAGGCTGCCGACACGCTGGTCGGGACAGAGGCTCAGATAGGCGCGAAAGCCGTTCTGATCGCCATTATGGCCGACAAAACGCACCGCCGCGCTGCGGTCGATGAAAAAGGACAGGCCGCTCTGCGTCGTCTTGGCCATGCGGCCCTGGGTGAAGTCATCGCCCGCGGCGATTTGCGGCGCCCACATTTCCTCGAGCGAAGACCGCTTCAGCACCAGATCATAGTCGGCTTGGCGCGCCGGATCGCCGAGCAGGAATGCCGCATATTTCGCCATGTCGGGCATCGGCGCGTTGAGCCCGCCGTTCGACACCGTCACCCCGGTATCGACATCGAACGGCGCCGCGACGCGCCGGCCGTCGCGGATATAGTAACTGTGCGACCGATGCGGCAGCAGGTGCGGCGGCGTGCGGTCGAAATAGCTCGCGTGCATCGCCAGCGGCTTCAGAATATTCTTGTCGATATAGACTTCATAGTCCTCGCCCGACAAACGCTCGATGACCTGCCCCAGATAGACGATGCCGGGGTTCGAGTAGCCGAAGCGGCTGCCGGGTTTGAACTCGACCCGCGTATACGGCAGCATCGCGGCCAACTGCGCCCAACCCTTCGGCTCGAACGGCTGCCAGTCGTGGTCGCGCCACGGCCAGGTCCCGCTGCGAAATCCCGCACTATGGCTCATCAACTGGCGCAGCGTGATCGCGTCCGTGTTGCCGTAGGGATTATGGACGGCGGCGAGTTCGGGCACATAGCGGGTGATCGGATCGTCGAGCGACAGCAGCCCGCGATCGCGGAGCTGCATGATCGCAATCCCCGTAATCGTTTTGGTGATCGATGCCCAATGATAGATGGTGTCGGCATCGACGGGGACATGCGCGTCGGCGTCCTGCTCGCCCAGATGGTCGGCAACAACGGACCGGCCGTCACGTACGACGTAGAAGCTGCTTCCCACGATCTTCGCCCGGCCGGTTTCGCTCCGGTGCAGCTCGCGAAAATCGCTGAGCGCCGCTTCAAAGCGCGACTCTTTGGCCGCCACCGGATTGGCTATCAGAACAAGTGCGGCAGCAATCCAACGCGACATGGCAATCCCCTGTGCATTCACGACGGGGCGACGGTGGCCGAAGGCGGTCAGAAATGGAAGTCGGGAAGCTCCGCGAGCGCGATGCCCAATGCCTCGGCCCAGCCGTCGGCGACGCTTTCGAAATAGGGGTCGTTGCGCTCAAACCGCCGTTCGCGCACCGTGGCAAAATCGTCGCGTTCATGCACGCGCAGGTCGATCGGCAGGTCGACGCCGGCATTGGCGCGGATCGTCGAATCGAACGAGACGCAAAGCAGCTTCACCGAGTCCTCGAACGACATCGCCGGGTCGTACGAGCGCACGATGATCGGCCGCCCATATTTCGTCTCGCCGATCTGAAAGAAGGGATTATCCTCGCCCGCCTCGATGAAATTGCCTTCGGGATAGATGAGGAACAGCCGTGGTTCGGACCCTTTGATCTGCCCGCCGACGATCAGCGACGCGCGGAACAGCGATTCGGCCGCGGGTCCCTCATCGCTGTGACGCATCACGATGTTGCGCAGCGTCTCGCCAACGATCGTCGCGACCGCGAACATCGACGGCGCAGCGAGGATCGAGGGTTGCCGATCTTGGGGCGCCTTGGTGCGCTCGTCGAGCAGGCTCACCACCGCCTGCGTCGTCGCGAGATTGCCCGCCGACATCAATGTGATCACGCGCTCGCCCGGCACATGCCAGCTGCGCATCTTGCGGACCTGCGAGATATCGTCGACGCCCGCGTTGGTGCGGGTGTCCGACATGAACACCAGCCCTTTGTTCAAACGCATGCCAACGCAATAGGTCATCGAATCCCGTTTTCCCCGCCCGGAAAGTCCCGATCGTCCAGCCCGCTTATTGCTGGACCTGCAATTGAACAACCAGATTTTCCTGCGCCGCACCATAGCGCATGCCGCGAACCGGGGCAGCGTCGCGATAATCGAGCCCCGTCGCGACGCGGATGTAACGCTGGTCGGGCGAATGGCCGTTGCTGACATCGAAGCCGATCCAGCCGATATGGTCGAAATGCGCCTCGGCCCATGCGTGCGTCGCATCCTGATGCGTGCGGTCGTTCATCATCAGATAGCCCGAGACATAGCGCGCCGGATGGCCGAGGTGGCGCATCGCCGCGATGAAGATGTGCGCATGGTCCTGACACACCCCGCCCTCGCTGCCGAGCGCCTGTTCGGCGGTCGTCTCGGCATCGGTAAAGCCGATCCGGTATGCCAGCCGGTCGATGATCAGCGCCGACAGCGCATGCGCGCGCTCGATATCGTTGCCATAGTCGCGGCCGAGCGTCGCGGTCAGCGAGCGGACATGCCGCCCCGCGCGCGTCAACGGCGTCGGACGCAGAAAGGTCCACAGCGGCATCGCGCCGCGATGCTGACCGATCACGCCGTCCCAGGTTTCCAGCTCGACCTCGCCATGACAGTGGATGACCAGCTCGCTCGATCCGCCCTGCACCGCGATCAGGTCGACGCCATTGCCATGATGGTCGGTGTAGTGAAGCTGCTGCGCGCCGCCCTCAACCTCGATCGTCCAACCGTGGACACGCTGCTGCCCCGGCCGGTCCTTCGGCGTCAGTTTCAGCTGCTGCAGCGCATAGCTGACCGGCGCATCATATTGGTAACGGGTGGTGTGTTCGACGCGCAGTTTCATTCCACAAACCTGTAATCGCGCTCGATCTGGCGCGCGAGCGCCGCATTGGCGCGAAGGAATCCGGTCACATATTGGTGCAGACCGCCGTCAAAAATCGACTGGATCGGCCCGGCGAGCGTTTCGTGGGCGAGCGCATGCGCCAGCCGCCACGCTTCGGTTTCCTCGCCATAATGCCGCTGCAACTGCGCCAGATGGTCCTCCATCCGCTCGCCGCAAAAGGCGAGGCTGCGTGGCATCTGGCGGTAGAGGATCAGGAATTCGGCAATCTTGAGCGCGCTGATCTCGGCCCCGTACAGCCAGCGATAGGCGCGATGCGCCGACACCGACCGCAGGATCGTCTCCCACTGCACATTGTCGATCGAGCTGCCGATATGCGCGACCGAGGGCAGCAGCAGATAATATTTGACGTCGAGGATGCGCGCGGTGTTGTCGGCGCGCTCCAGAAACGTGCCGAGCAGCGCGAAATGATAGCCGTCGTTGCGCAGCATCGTGCCATTCAATGCCCCGCGAACATGCGCGCTCTGCTGGCGGATCGTCGTCAGCACGTCGGGCAGATCGTCCTCGCGCACCGGCCGCTTCAGCAGCGCGACGAGCGTCATCCAGCTCGTATTGACCGCCTCCCACGTCTCGCGGGTCAGCGCGGTGCGCGCGGTGCGGGCATTGTCGCGCGCCTGTCTGATCACCGACATGATGCTCGACGGGTTCGCGGGATCGCGGAGCAGGAAATCGATCACGCGCGCCGAGCTGTAATCGCCGTGCGCCGCCTGGAACGCCTGATTGACCCCCGCGGTCACCAGCACCGACTTCCATTCGGCGGCCGCGGTGCTCGACCGCGTCAGCGCGATGCGGAACCCCGCGTCGATCAGGCGCGCGTTGTTTTCGCTGCGCTCGAGATAGCGCGCCATCCAGAAGAGCGAGCCTGCGGTCTTGCCGAGCATCAGTCTTCCAATACCCAGGTGTCTTTGGTGCCGCCGCCCTGGCTCGAATTGACCACCAGCGATCCCTTGGTCATCGCGACGCGGGTCAGGCCGCCGGGGGTGATCGTGATCCCCTGCGGCGACATCAGCACGAAGGGACGGAGATCAACGTGCCGCGGCGCGAGACCCTTCTTCGTAAAGATCGGCACGGTCGAAAGCGACAGCGTCGGCTGCGCGATATAATTGCCCGGGTTCGCCTCCAGCTTGGCGCGGAAGGCCGCGATTTCCTTCTTGCTCGCGGCGGGGCCGACCAGCATCCCATAACCGCCCGACCCGTGGACCTCTTTGACCACCAGTTCGGGAAGCCGGTCGAGCACTTCGCGCAGATGCTCGGGGTCCGAACAGCGCCACGTCGGCACATTGGGCAGCAGCGCCTTTTCGCCCGTGTAGAATTCGATGATGTCGGGCATATAGCTGTACAGCGCCTTGTCGTCGGCGATGCCCGTGCCCGGCGCGTTGGCGATCGTGATGCGCCCGGCGCGATACACGTCCCAGATGCCCGGAACGCCGAGCATCGAATCGGGGCGGAAATTCAGCGGGTCGAGATAATCATCGTCGACGCGGCGATAGATGACGTCGATCGCCTTATAGCCCTGCGTCGTTCGCATCGCCACGCGCCCCTCGATAACGCGCAGATCGTGCCCCTCGACCAGTTCGGCGCCCATATGGTCGGCGAGGAAGCTGTGCTCATAATAAGCGCTGTTGTGGATGCCGGGGGTCAGCACCGCGACCGTCGGCGTTCCCCCGCACGCGGGCGGCGCGCACGCGGCGAGCGATTTCAGCAGGTTGATCGGATAGTCGCTGACCTCGCGCACCGGCACCTTCGCGAACAGCTCGGGAAACATCTGGAGCATCGTTTCGCGGTTTTCGAGCATGTACGACACGCCCGACGGGGTGCGCGCATTATCCTCGAGCACATAGAATTCGTCGGCGCCGGTGCGCACGATGTCGGTGCCGCTGATATGCGTATAGATGCCGCCTGGCGGATCGAGGCCCATCATCATCGGCAGAAAGGCTTCGTTCCCGGCGATCAGCTCGACCGGGACGCGCCCGGCGCGCAAAATCTCCTGCCGGTGATAAATGTCGTGGAGGAAAGCGTTGAGCGCGCGCACGCGCTGCTCGATCCCGCGCGACAGGCGGCGCCATTCGCTGGCCGAAATGATCCGCGGCACGACGTCGAAGGGGATCAGCCGCTCGTCGCCGTCGGCGGCGCCATAGACGTTGAAGGTGATCCCGGTGGTACGGAACAGCGCCTCGGCCTGCTGCGCTTTGCGCTGGATGCGCGCCGCATCCTCGGCCTCGAACCACCCGCAATAGTCTCGATAGGGCGACCGGGTTCCGCCCTCCTGGCTCGTCATTTCATCGAAAAAGGAAATGCGCCTGCCCTTTCCACGCAACATGCCGTCATCCGCCGCGCGCCCGATGTCTTCGGTGCGCGCAGCCTACCCATGTTCCTGCTGCTGCGTTGCCCGACGGCTACGTGGCCACCGGGCTTGTGAAGGCAATGCTAATCGCGCCCGCTGGCCTTGGCAAGCGGGCGCGTGAGCCGCGGTGTTACCGTAACATCAAACACTTGCCGCGCGTCCAAGGCGCGCGGCGAGCGTGTCAGATCGCGCCGTGGCAGTGCTTGTACTTGCGGCCCGAACCGCAGGGGCACGGCGCGTTGCGGCTGATGTCGAGCGCCGCATAGGGATTTTCGCCCTCGGGCAGGTCCGGGCGCGGCGACTGCATCGGCGGCAGCGTATTTGCGATCACGCCCAGCTGACCGTCGTCGAGATCGGCGCTGTTATCCTCGCCCGTGAACGGATCGATGTGCGTCGTCAGGAAATCGGGCAGGTCGGGCAGCGGCAGCGCCTCGGGCTCTTCGAAGCGCAGGTCGATCCGCGCCACGGTGCGCGTCACATCCTCGCGGATATTCTGCAGCATGCGTTCGAACAGCGCGAAGGCTTCCTGCTTATATTCGTTGATCGGCTGCTTTTGCGCATAGGCGCGCAGGAAGACGACCTGACGCAGCGCGTCGAGCGTCGAGAGATGCTCTTTCCAATGATGGTCGAGCGTCTGGAGCAGCACCGATTTCTCGATCCCCTTCCATGTTTCCTCGTCGACCAGCGCGGCCTTTTCGGCCGCGACCGCATCGGCCGCCGCCTGAATGCGCTCTTCGAAGATTTCGGCGTCGACCGCGTCTTCCTCCATCCAGGCATCGATCGGCGGCGAAAGATCGAGGATATTCTCCACTCGCTCCTTCATCTGCTCGACGTTCCACTGTTCGGGATAGCTGCCCGGGGGGCACGCGTCGGCAACGATCGAATTGACCGTTTCGGCGCGCATCGCGGTCATCACCTCGTCGACGGTCTCGCTGTCGATGATCTCGCCGCGCTGTTCATAGATGACCTTGCGCTGGTCGTTCATCACGTTGTCATATTCGACGACCTGCTTGCGGATGTCGTAGTTGCGCGCCTCAACCTTCTTCTGCGCGGTCTCGATCGCCTTCGACAGCCATTTCGACCCGATCGCCTCGCCGTCCTCCAGATTCTTGTTCATCATCTTGGAGAACAAGGTGTCGGGACCGAAGATGCGCAGCAGGTCATCGTCGAGGCAGAGGTAGAATTTGCTGAGGCCCGGGTCGCCCTGACGCCCCGAACGGCCGCGCAGCTGGTTGTCGATGCGGCGGCTTTCGTGGCGCTCGGTCGCGAGCACGAACAGCCCGCCCGCGGCCAGCACCGCCTCGCGCTCGGCGGCGACCTCTTCGTGGATACGGGCGATCGCGGCGTCGCGCTCGGCGCCTTCGGGCAGGTCCTTGAGCTCGTCGCCGATGCGGAATTCTTCGTTGCCGCCGAGTTTGATGTCGGTGCCGCGGCCCGCCATGTTCGTCGCGATCGTCACCGCACCGGTGCGGCCCGCCTGCGCGACGATATGCGCCTCGCTTTCGTGGAAACGCGCGTTGAGCACGCTGTGCGGCACGCCATCCTTTTCAAGGAAGGACGACAGCAGCTCGGACTTTTCGATCGACACGGTGCCGACGAGCACCGGCTGGCCGCGCTCGTTCGCTTCGCGGATCGTCTTGGCGATCGCGCCGAACTTGTCGGTGATATTCTTGTAGAATTCATCCTCGTCGTCGACGCGCGCGATCGGACGGTTGGTCGGGATGTTGACGACATTCATCTTGTAGATGTCGAAGAATTCGGCGGCTTCGGTCGCCGCGGTGCCGGTCATGCCCGAAAGCTTGGGATACATGCGGAAATAATTCTGGAAGGTGATCGAAGCCAGAGTTTGATTTTCGGGCTCGATCTGCACGCCTTCCTTCGCCTCGACCGCCTGGTGCAGGCCGTCGGACCAGCGGCGCCCGTCCATCATGCGGCCGGTGAACTCGTCGATGATGACGACCTTGCCGTCCTTGACGATATAGTCGGTGTCGATGCGGAACATCTGGATCGCCTTCAGCGCCTGATTGACGTGATGGACGACCTGCGTGTTCTCGATGTCATAGAGGTTGTTGCCCTGGAGCAGGCCGGCGGCTTCGAGCAGGCGCTCGACATGCTCGGTGCCGTCCTCGGTCAGGTTGATCGACTTGGACTTTTCGTCCTTCTCATAATCATCCTCGGTCAGGTTGAGGACGACCTCGTTGACGCGAATATACAGCTCCGACTTGTCGTCGGTCGGGCCCGAGATGATCAGCGGGGTGCGCGCTTCGTCGATCAGGATCGAATCGACCTCGTCGACGATGCCGAAATTGAAGGTGCGGTGGACCATCTGCTGGCGGTCGAACTTCATATTGTCGCGGAGGTAATCGAACCCCAGCTCGTTGTTCGTCGCATAGGTGATGTCGCTGTTATAGGCGTCGCGGCGCTGCGTTTCGTTGAGGTTCGGGACGATGATCCCGGTCGTCAGGCCCAGGAAGCCATAGACGGTGCCCATCCATTCGGCGTCGCGCGTCGCAAGATAGTCGTTGACGGTGACGACATGGACGCCCTTGCCTTCGAGCGCGTTGAGGTAACAGGGCAAAGTCGCCATCAGCGTCTTACCTTCACCCGTCGCCATTTCGGCGATCTCGCCGCGATGGAGCACGACACCGCCGACCATCTGCACGTCGAAATGGCGCATGCCGAGCGTGCGGACCGCGGCCTCACGCACCGTGGCAAAGGCTTCGGGCAGGATGTCGTCGAGCGTCTCGCCGGCGGTCAGACGGTCACGAAACGCCTGCGTCTGCGCCTGCAGTCCGGCGTCATCGAGCGCCTGCATCGCGGGCTCGAACGCGTTGATCTTGTCGACAATCTTGCGGATCGAGGCGACATAACGGTCGTTGGACGAGCCGAACAGGCTCTTGGCAAGGCCAGAAAACATGGATTTTCCTTGGAATTAGAATGAATTGGCGGCGCTTCGACCGCGCGAACATATGAAAAAGGCCCCTTTGCGGGGCGGCGCCTCAAAAAAGGCGCTGAAACGCTGCTCTATTCGAGCGCGCGGTCGCTGCCGGTGAGCAGGCCGGGAAGATGCGGCGGGGCTGCCTTGCGCGGTTTGCCGCTCCCGCTGGAGGTGCGGCGGGTCGGGGCGGTCGTGGTCGGGCGGCGCTCGACGTCGCTCGTTTCGGCCTTGCCCGCGGTTTCGGCGAACATGACCAGCGACCCCATCGCTGCCGGAACGGCAGGCGCGGCAACGGCCCGGTCGGCGGTCGCCAGGCCGGTCAACAATGCCAAAAGGGTCAGCAACAGCCGCAAGAATCGCCCCTAACTACATCCGGAGCCCCGATTATTGCGCCCCGTTCCCTGAACATAGGGTGAAAGCGGCGCGGCGTCTAGGGGGCGGAGGTCGTCGCGGGAACGGCCAGTTCGGAGTTCAATCCGCGCACTTCGATCAGGAAACTCTTCGGCTTCTTGAAAAATTTACTCTTGCGATCGACCTTCAATCCGACCGTCTCGGCAAGCTCCATGACAAAATGGACGCAATTGAACTTATTAAGACTGTAACTCGGCTGCGCACGGTCGCGCCATTCGGCGACTTTCGCCATGATCCGCGCATAGGTCGCATCGTCGACCGTCACGTCGAACTGGCGATCGCTCTTGGCGATATAATCGGGTTCGGACGACTCCACCTTGCCCTTCACCGCCCCGAAGAGGATCGCGGGGCTGACCGAGACCGCGGTGAAACCGTAATTGGCGTCGACCACCTCGCCCGTCGCGTCGACCGTCCCCTTCATCACGATGAAGGCGTGCGGAAAGCGGTCGCCGAAATCATGGCTATAGAAACTCACGACCACCTCGGCGCGCGCCGGGGCGGTGAGGCCCGCGCACAGCATCAGCAACGACAGGAGGAAAAAGCGAAGGCCGCGGGTCATCATCGCCGCCCTCTTAGCGAGCCGTGCTTCGCCTTGCCAAGCCGCGATTGCCGCTTGACGGAAACGTCAACTTCGCATCTTGTCGCGCTGACATCAATGTAAGGAGGGACCCATGGCACGAAAGGCGATTTTCATCACCGGCGGCGGATCGGGGATCGGCCGTGCGGTCGCGCGCCATTTCGCCGGACAGGGCTGGTTCGTCGGCATCGCCGACGTCAACCGCGCCGGGATCGATGAAACCGCCGCGCTGCTTCCCGAAGGCGCGTCGTCGCGCCATGTGATGGACGTCCGCGATCGCGACCAGTGGCAGGCCGCGCTCGACGCTTTCGCCGCGCAGAGCGGCGGCCGCCTCGACGTCCTCTTCAACAACGCCGGCATCGGCACGGGCGGGCAGTTCGCCGATATGCCGCCGGCCGAGGCCGACCGATTGATCTCGATCAATTTCGGCGGCGTCGTCAACGGCATCTATATGGCGCTGCCGCTGCTCCGCGCGACCCCGGGATCGACGATCCTCAACACCGGGTCGGCGTCGGGATTCTATGGCGTCGCGGGCCTCGCGATCTATTCGGCGACCAAGTTCGCGGTGCGCGGCCTCACCGAAGCGCTCGAAATCGAATTCGCCAAACATGGCATCAAGGTGCGGTCGCTGATGCCGGGCTTCATCGACACCCCCCTGCTCGACCAGGTCAGCGCCGACAGCAACGAACCCGCGCGCACCCGCCTGTCCGCCAGCGGCTTCGAAATCGTCCCCGTCGAACGCGTCGCCGAGGCGGCGTGGGAAGCGGTGCATGGAACGAGCGTCCACACGACGGTCGGCAAGATGGCGAAGCGCCTGTCACGCCTCGCGCGCTGGTTCCCCGGGCTGATCGTCCGCCAGTCGAAAAAGATCGACGGGCTGGGCGCGGCGGGGCATTGAGTTAATCGGCATTGGCGTCGGCAGTGGACAATCCCACCTTCGTCATTCCCGCGAAAGCGGGAACCCAGTTGCGACGGCGGCTCGCTGGGTCCCCGCTTTCGCGGGGATGACGAAGTAAGAAGTGGAGCGACCACTTTCGGTCGCTACCGACTGTTACTTCCCCGACCCGCACGTCACCGAGCCGCTGCCGATATTGCGCACCGTACAGACCGGCTTGCCGAGTACGACGGTCTTGCCGATCCCGCGCGCGGTGATCGCGGCGCTCTTGACCGCGCGCAGGATGTGATCGCCGGCGCCCTCGCTGTCGCTGATCAGTTCGTCGACCGACAGCGCCCCCGCATCGACCGCGCCCGCTCCCGACAGCGTCATCTGCGCATTCTTTGTCGCGCCGCCAAGGGTCATCGTGCCGTTTCCGATCATCGCGACCTGCAACCGGTCGGCACTGATCTGGCCGACCACCAGTCGTCCGGGCCCGCGCAGTGCGACCATCGCGCGCTGCCCTTTAAGCCTGTCGATCTGGAGCGATCCCGCACCCGAAAGCGTCGCCGCGCGCAAGTTCGCGGCGTTAACGCGAACCGTCACCGGCCCGCGCGGCGCGCGGCGCTTTTCGTCGCCCGCGAACTGGCGTTCGCTGATCACCAGCTTGCCGTCGCGCGCTTCGACGCTCAGGCGGTCGAGCGCGTCCTGCGGCCCGGTCGCCACAGCGCTCACCGGTGCCCGCGTCACCACCTCGACCGTCACATCGGCGCTGACGTCGATCATCTCGAAACTGGTGAGGCCATAACGCTTTTCGGCGGCCCATGCAGGGCCGGCGGCAAGCAGGGCGGCGGCCGCGATCGCGGCGCATCTTGAGGCAAGCGTCATGGTGCCGCCTTACCCCGTCCGGGCGGGCGGCACCAGCATCGCATCATTCGCAGGTCGCGGTGCCCGAACCCATCTGCCGCGTCGAACAGGTCGCGCCGCCGGCCAGCGTCACATCGCCCGACCCGAGGATGCGAATATCGGCCGTGCCCGTCGCCTGCGCGTCGACATTGCCCGATCCGGTGACCGATACCTCGAGCGTCGTCGCGACCAGCCCGTCGGCGTCGATGTCGCCAGATCCGGTGACGCTGAGCTCGCCCGATCCGATCGTGCCGCCGCCAATCTCGATATCACCCGAACCCGACACGGTGATATCGGCGCGTTTGCCGGTCAGCTTCGCCACCTTGAGGTCGCCCGATCCGGTGACCACGGCTTCGACGGCATCGCCGTCGACATTGTCGGCGTCGATCGATCCCGACCCGGTCACGCGCGCGGCGGTCAGCCGGGGCATGGTAATCGCGATATCGACGTCATCCTCGTCGCGGCTCGAAAAGCTGAAGCCCTCGCGCTTGCGGCCGATCTTCAAATCGGGACCGTCGAGCTTGATCTCGAGCCGGTCGAGCGCCTCCTTGCGGCCCCGCGCGATGATCGAGAAAGCGTCGCCCTCGCGAATGGTGACATCGTCGGGGCCCGCGACTTCAACGCGGCTGAATCCGGTCAGCGCATAGCTCTGCGTCGTGATCGGCCCGGCGCTGGCCGGCGGCCCGCTACGCTCGGCCTGCTTCTCGTCGCTGGGCGCCGAGGCGTTGCAGCCCGTGACGAGCGCCAGCGGCAAAATCGCCATCATCCAGTTCCGCATTGTAAATCTCCTTCGTGTATTGCTTGCATAACACACGATCGCCGACGCTGTCCAGCGGTCTGCCATCTTGTCGCCACCTTCGGCGTCCAGAGGGCAATTTCTCCCCCGAAACCGAAAGCCCGACCATGAGCGTAGCCTTTCGCCGCGAGAGCGACGACGAGCATAAGGAACCCGAATATGAGCTGCCCATCGCGGTCGGCCCGAACCTGGTGACTCCGCGCGGGCTGCGCCTGCTCGGCGAGGAGGTCGCGCGGCTTGAGGGCGAGATCGCGGACACCGCCGACGAGGACGCGCGCAAGAAATTGCAGCGCCGCCTGCGCTATTTCCACACGCGGCAATCGACTGCCGAGGTGCAGGCACCGCCCGCGGACGGCAGTGTCGGCATCGGCAGCCGCGTGACGTACCGGCTGAACAAGGCCGAAAAGACGATCACGATCGTCGGCGGCGACGAAGCCGACCCGGCGCGGGGCCACATCGCCTTTTCCGCCCCGCTCGCTCGCGCGCTGATGGGCGCCGAGGCTGGCGAAAGCGTCGAATATCAGGACCGCGAGGATGCGATCGCGATCCTCGCCGTCGAAGCCGACCCGGAGACGCAGGCATGAAAGACAAGTTCGAACGCCACAAACAGCCGTGGACCCCGGCCGAGATCGACAAGCTCCACACGCTCGCCAAAAAAGGCATGCCGCTGAAGTCGATCGCGAAAGCGCTGACGCGCAGCGAGGAATCGGTGAAAATCCGCGCCAAGGCCGACAGCCTTTCGATCGCAAAGCTGCACTGAGCCACCATGTCCGCAACCGAATTTGACGCCATCGTGCTGGGTGCCGGCGCGGCCGGGCTGATGTGCGCCGCGGTCGCGGGCGCACGCGGCCGCCGCGTGCTGCTGCTCGACCATGCCGACGCGGTGGGCAAGAAGATCCTGATCTCGGGCGGCGGACGCTGCAACTTCACCAATGTGAATAGCGCGCCCGACCGCTTCCTCTCGGCGAACCCGCATTTCGCCAAATCGGCGCTCGCGCGCTACACCCCCGCCGATTTCATCGCGCTCGTCGAGCGCCACGGCATCGCCTATCACGAGAAAACGCTCGGCCAGCTCTTCTGCGACGGGTCGGCGAAACAGATCGTCGCTATGCTGCTCGAAGAAGCGGCGAAAGTCGGTGTCGATGTCCGCACCGGCCAGCCGGTGAGCGACGTGACGCACGCAGACGGCAAGTTCGCCGTCCGCTTCGGCGACCAGACCTTCACCGCCCCGGCACTCGTCATCGCGACCGGTGGCCCGTCGATCCCCAAGATGGGCGCGACGGGCTTCGCCTATGATCTCGCGCGCCAGTTCGGATTGAAGGTGGTCGAACCGCGCCCCGCACTCGTCCCGCTGACACTAGGCGGCGACGATGTCCTGTTCCGCGAGCTGTCGGGAATCGCCGCCCCGGTCGAAGCGCGCGCGGGCAAGGCTGCGTTCCGCGAAGCAGCTCTCTTCACCCACCGCGGCCTGTCGGGGCCCGCGATTCTTCAGGTCAGCAGCTATTGGCGCCACGGCGAACCCGTGACGATCGACCTCCTGCCCGAAGCGCCGCAAGGCTGGCTGCTCGAAGCCAAACGCACCCGCCCCCGCACCACCATGCGCGCCGCCTTGGGCGCCATGCTTCCCGACCGACTCGCTGAAACCCTCGCCGAACGCCTCGCGCTTCCCGGCGAACTCGGCGCCCAGACCGACCGCAAGCTCGCCGATGCAGGGGCGCGGCTCGCGGGCTGGATTTTCCGTCCCAACGGCACCGAAGGCTTCGCCAAAGCCGAGGTCACCGTCGGCGGAATCTCGACTGCAAACCTATCCTCGCAAACAATGATGGCCAAAACCGTCCCGAACCTCTATGCGGTCGGCGAAGCCGTAGATGTCACAGGGTGGTTAGGCGGCTATAATTTTCAATGGGCCTGGGCTAGCGGACACGCTGCCGGACAGGTGATTTAAGCCCATTGAGCCCCTTTTCCGTCGGCCCGTCACCGCACCGGTGACCGCCCATATTATTGAGATAAAAATGCCTTTCGAGAATCTTTCCCCCGTCCTTTCGGACGCCCTTGTCGCGCGCGGCTATGAAGCGCTCACCCCCGTCCAGACGCAAGTCACCGAAGACGAAGCCAAGGGCCGCGACCTGCTCGTCTCCGCCCAGACCGGCTCGGGCAAGACCGTCGCCTTCGGCCTCGCGATGGCCGACGAGCTGATCGAGGACGGCCGCCTGCCCTTCGCAACCTCGCCGCTCGCGCTGATCGTCGCACCGACGCGCGAACTCGCGCTGCAGGTCAGCCGCGAACTCGGCTGGCTCTACGCCAAGGCCGGCGCGCGCATCGCGACCTGCGTCGGCGGCATGGACGCCAGCAAGGAACGCCGTGCGCTCGGTCAGGGCGTGCAGATCGTCGTCGGCACCCCGGGCCGCCTGCGCGATCACCTCGAACGCGGCGCGCTCGACCTCACCGCGCTCCGCGTCGCCGTCCTCGACGAAGCCGACGAAATGCTCGACATGGGCTTTCGCGACGACCTTGAGGAAATCCTCGACGGCACCCCCGCGGCGCGCCGCACGCTTTTGTTCTCGGCGACACTCCCCAAGCCGATCGTCCAGCTCGCCAAGCGTTACCAGCAGGATGCCTTGCGCATCTCGACCGTCGGCGAAGACCGCGGCCATGGCGACATCGCCTATCAGGCGGTAACCGTCGCCCCCGCCGACATCGAAGGCGCGGTCGTCAACCTGCTCCGCCTGCACGACGCCGAAACCGCAATGCTGTTCTGCGCGACGCGCGACAATGTGCGCCGCCTCCACGCCAGCCTCGTCGAGCGCGGTTTTGCCGCGGTCGCGCTGTCGGGCGAGCATAGCCAGAATGAGCGCAACGCCGCATTGCAGGCGCTGCGCGATCGCCGCGCCAAGGTTTGCGTCGCGACCGACGTCGCCGCGCGCGGCATCGACCTTCCGACGCTCAGCCTCGTCATCCACGTCGAAATCCCGCGCGACGCCGAAGCACTCCAGCACCGTTCGGGCCGCACCGGCCGCGCGGGCAAAAAGGGCACCGCGGTCATCATCGTCCCCTATCCGCGGCGCCGCCGCGTCGACGGCATGCTGCGCGGTGCGCGCATCAACGCCGAATGGATGGACGCCCCGACCGCCGCCGACGTGCGCAAGCGCGATCAGGAACGGTTGATGGAAAAATTGCTCACGCCCGTCGAACATGAGCCCGAAGATCTGGAACTCGCGCAGCGCCTGATGGCCGAGCGCACGCCCGAAGACATCGCTGCCTCGCTCGTCCAGGCGCACCGCGCGCTGATGCCGCCGCCCGAGGATCTGCTCGACAACAGCCCGCGCGGCCGCGACGGTGCCGGCCGCCCCGAGCGCGGCGAACGTTTCGAACGTCCGGAGCGTGGTGGCGACCACCGCGAGGGCTTCGAGGACAGCGTCTGGTTCCGCCTCAATATCGGCCGCCACCAGAATGCCGACCCGCGCTGGATCCTGCCTTTGCTCTGCCGCCGTGGCCATGTGAGCAAGAACGAGATCGGCGCGATCCGCATCGGTCCCAAGGAAACGATGTTCAACATCCCGCGTGGCATAGCCGATCGCTTCGCCGAAGCGGTGGTACGCAGCGCCAACGCCGATGGCGAGGACGACAGCGGCGTGTCGATCACGCCCGCGCCCGACGGCCCGACCTATCCGCCGCGCCGCGATAAGGGTCCGCGCGACAACGCGCCCCGCAGCACGCTCGGCCGTGCGCCCGGCGGCGATCGCGGTTTCGGCGATCGTTCGGGTCCGCGCGGCCCGCGTGGCCCCGGCGGTCCCGGCGGCAACGAACGCTACAAGCCCAAGCCCTACGGCCAGCGCAGCCCGCGCCGTCCGTCGAAGTAGGCCATAAACCCCTCCCCCGACGGGGAGGGGCTTTTGTCGCACCGCCCTTGCGCTCCCAGCCGCGGCCCACCAGATGGACCGGACAGCAGGAGAGCGGCGCATGCAAGCGATCGAAGCCTTTATCGAAAGCCAGGGCGGACCCGAGGTCATCGACTGGCGCGAGGTAACGCTCGGCGACCCCGGCCCCGGCCAGGTGCTGCTCCGCCAGACCGCGGTCGGACTCAACTATCTCGACACCTATCACCGCGACGGCACCTACCCCGTGCCGCTGCCGAGCGGGCTCGGCGTCGAATCCGCCGGTGAAGTCATCGCCGTCGGCGCCGACGTCCACGGCCTCCAGCCCGGCGACCGCGTTGCCACCTTCGGCCCCGAGCGCACCGCCTATGCCAGCGCGCGGATTGTCGGCGCGGCGTCGCTGTTCAAGCTTCCCGCCGACATCGACGACGAAACCGCCGCCGCCGCGCTGCTGAAAGCCTGCACGGTGGAGATGCTCGTCGAACGCTGCGCGAAGGTTCAAGCGGGTTCGCCCGTGCTCGTCCACGCCGCCGCGGGCGGCGTCGGGCTGATCCTCGTCCAGTGGCTGAAGGCGATCGGCGCGACCGTCATCGGCACCGTCAGCACCGAAGCCAAGGCGCACACTGCGCGCGAAGCCGGCGCCGACCATGTGCTGATGTACAAGAGCGACGACGTCGCCGCGCATGTCCGCGAAATCACCGACGGCCAAGGCGTCCCCGTCACCTTCGACGGCATCGGCATGGCAACTTGGGAGGTCTCGCTGAAGGCCACCGCACGGCGCGGGCTGATCGTCAGCTATGGCAACGCCGGCGGCCCGGTGACCGGGGTCAATCTCGGCGTGCTGGCGCAGCACGGATCGCAGTTCGTCACCCGCCCGACGCTGTTCGACTATTACCACCTTCCCGGCGAACGCGCCGCGGGCGCCGCGCGCGTGTTCGAGATGATCGCCTCGGGTGCCGTGCAGATCACCGTCGGGCAGCGCTACGGATTGCAGGATGCTGCGCGCGCGCACGCCGATTTGCAGGCGGGGCGTACGATGGGGTCGACCTTGCTGATCCCGGAGCACAACTAAACCCCTCCCGCCTGCGGGAGGGGCAGCGAGACTTGCGAGCTTGCTCGCTAGTCTCAGCAGGGTGGGCAACTTCAACGTTGCCGGCCCACCCCCAACCCCTCCCGCAAGCGGGAGGGGAGCAATTAACTCTTCAACCGCTCCGCATGCCACGCGACATGCTCGGCCAGAAAGGTCGAGATGAAATAATAGCTATGGTCATACCCCGGCTGCATCCGGATTTCGGCCTTCTGCCCCGCGCGCTCGCACGCCGCGACCAGCAACTCGGTCTTGAGCTGCTCCGCGAGGAAATTATCGGCGTCACCCTGATCGACGAGCAGGTCGGGCACGCGCAGCCCCTGATCGAGCAGCGCGCACGCGTCATAGGCGTGCCACTCCTCGCGGTTGTTCCCGAGATAGTTGCCGAGCGCCTTCTCGCCCCACGGACATTGCAATGGCGCGACGATCGGCGAAAAGGCCGACACCGAACGAAAGCGGTCCTGATTGCGTAGCCCGATGGTCAGCGCACCATGCCCGCCCATCGAATGGCCGGTGATCGCCTGCCGCGTCAGGTCGGCGCTCGCAAAATTGCGCAGGACGAACGAAGGCAGCTCATCCTCGATGTACGAGCGCATCCGATAATTCTTCGCCCACGGCTCCTCGGTCGCATCGACATAGAAACCCGCGCCCAGCCCGAAATCCCACGCCGCATCGGGATCGTCGGGAACGCCATCGCCGCGCGGGCTCGTGTCGGGGGCGATGAAGATCACGCCATGCTCGGCGCACGCCGCGCGATATTCGCCCTTCTCCATCACATTGGCGTGGGTGCAGGTCAGCCCCGACAAATACCAGAGCACCGGAAGCTTGGCCCCCGGCGCATGGTCGGGAACGAACACCGCAAAGGTCATGTCGGTGCCGGTGGTCGTGCTCGCATGCCTGTACACGCCCTGCGTGCCGCCATGGCTGCGAACGGTGGAGAGGGTTTCGAGGGTCATGCGGACTCCTGAACGGGGATGGGCGCGACGACGGGCTGATGTCCCCAATGACGCAGAAGGTCGAGGATCGTTGCGCCGGGCAAGCCAAGCGTCGCGGTGTTGCGCAGCGGATGGACGTTGACCGTTTCCGCTATCGCCAGCACTTCGTCGAGCACGATGGTGATGCTCCCCGGCACAGCGTTGATCGCCGCGAGCGGCGTCACCGACCCCGGCGAAATGCCGAGCAATCGTTCCATATCCTCGGCCTTGCCGAAGCTCACATGCTTGCACCCGATCGCGGCGGGCAGCGCCTTCAGCTTGACGCGCGCGTCGGATGGCACGGTGACGAGCCAGAAGGCACCGCCCTTGTCCTTCAGGAACAGATTCTTGGTGTGCGCCCCCGGCATCGCGGCGTGCACCGCATCGCTCTCGGCAACGGTGAACACCGCCTCATGTTCGTGCGCGGCGAAGGGGATCGCGAGCACGCCCAAATCGGCCAGCAATCCCGCTTCGCCTCGCATCATATTATCGGCTCAGACGACGCGGTGGAGCGCGCAGAGCTTGTTGCCCGACGGATCGCGCAGATAGGCGAGGTACATGGCGCCGAAACCGCCTTCGCGAATGCCCGGCGGGTCTTCGATCGAAGTGCCGCCGTTGGCGACGCCGGCGTCGTGCCACGCCTTCGCCTGCTCGGGGCCTTCCATCGCAAAGCCGATCGTGCAGCCGTTGCCCGCGGTCGCGGGTTCGCCGTCGATCGGCGCACCGACGAGGAACAGCCCGCCATTGTACATATAGATCAGACGGCCCTTGTCGTCGGTGATCGCCGGCTTGCCGCCGATCGCCTGAAAGGTCGCGTCATAGAATTTCTTGGCGGCTTCGAGGTCGTTCGCCCCGACCATATTGTGACTGTACATCGCCTTTTGCTCCTCCTGATTCTGGTTGCGAATCGATACCTACTCCGCCCCTCTGACGAGGACCAGCCACGATTCCGTTTCCGGTTTACCGAAAACGATGAATCCTTCCGGGTGACCGGCCTAGCGGAAGACCACCGTCTTGCGGCCGTCGATCAAAACGCGCTGCTCGGCGACCCAGCGCACCGCCCGCGCCAGCACCTGCGCCTCGGTATCGCGGCCGATACGGATCAATTCGTCGACCGAATCGCGATGGTCGACGCGCTCGACCGCCTGTTCGATGATCGGCCCTTCGTCGAGGTCGCTCGTCACGAAATGCGCAGTCGCGCCGATCAGCTTGACGCCGCGTTCGTGCGCGCGGTGATAGGGTTTGGCGCCCTTGAAGCCGGGCAGGAAGCTGTGATGGATATTGATGCAGCGCCCCGAAAGCTTTGCCGACAGGTCCTGCGACAGAACCTGCATATAGCGCGCGAGCACCAGATGCTCGGCGCCCGCATCGGCCATGATCTGCAGGATCGCCGCTTCCTGTTCGGCACGATTGGCGTCGCTGACCGGCAGGTGATGAAAGGGCACGCCGTGCCATTCGGTCAGCCGCCGCTGATGCTCATGGTTCGACACCACCGCGGCGATGTCGATCGCGAGGTTGCCGGTCGACCAGCGGTGGAGCAGGTCATTGAGGCAATGGCTGCCCTGCGACACCGCGATGACAAAGCGCGGCTTGACGCGGCGGTCGCTGATCCGCGCGTCCATCGCGAAACGATCGACGATCGGCGCGAACGCGTCCTGTACGGCGGCGAGCTCGCCCGGAAAACGCGGCCCCGCACCGCGGAACTCGACGCGCATGAAAAAGCGCCCCGAATCGAGATCGGCATATTGCTGGCTGTCGAGGATGAAGCCGTCGCGTTCCGCGAGCAGCCCCGTCACCGCGGCAACGATACCGACCGCATCGGCGCAGCTGAAGGTCAGGACAAAGGCGGGCTGGTCCATTTCGGTCATGCCAGCCGGTGCGTCGCGCACAGCTTGTTGCCGGCGGGATCGCGCAGATAGGCGAGATAGACCGTCCGTCCTGCGGTGACCTGACGGATGCCGGGCGGGTCCTCGATCGCCGTACCCCCGTTCGCCACGCCCGCGGTGTGCCACGCATCGACGGCCTCGGTCGACGCCGCGGCGAAACCCAGCGTTCCGCCATTGGCTCCGCTCGCGGCCGCGCCGTTGAGCGGCTTCGTCAGCAAAAAGCGCCCACCGGCGTGCGAATAGATGAGCCGCCCCCATTCGTCGACGACCCCCGGCGGCACCCCGAGCGCGCCAAGTGCGGCGTCATAGAAACGACGCGCGGCTTCGATATCGTCGGCGCCCAGCGCCACATGACTGAACATGCCGGCCTCAGAACACCACGACGCTGCGAATGCTCTCGCCCGCGTGCATCAGGTCGAAGCCCTTGTTGATCTCCTCGAGCCCCATGACGTGGGTGATCATCGGATCGATCTCGATCTTTCCGGTCATATACATGTCGACGATCTTCGGCACATCGGTGCGGCCCTTGGCGCCGCCGAACGCGGTGCCGCGCCAGTTGCGCCCGGTGACGAGCTGGAACGGGCGCGTCGCGATTTCCTTGCCGGCCTCAGCGACACCGATGATGATCGAGGTGCCCCAGCCGCGATGACAGGCCTCGAGCGCGGTGCGCATCACCTCGGTGTTGCCCGTGGCGTCGAAGGTGTAGTCGGCGCCGCCGTCGGTCATCTGGACGATCGCCGCGACAACCTCCTCGCGGCTCATGCCCTTCGAATTGAGGAACTCGGTCATACCGAACTTGCGGCCCCATTCCTCGCGCGCGGGGTTGATGTCGACGCCAATGATCTTGTCGGCACCGGCGAGGCGCGCGCCCTGGATCACGTTGAGCCCGATGCCGCCAAGCCCGAACACGACGACATTGTCACCGACCTGCACTTTTGCCGTATTGATAACGGCTCCCACCCCGGTGGTCACGCCGCAGCCGATGTAACAGCTCGACTGGAACGGCGCATCTTCGCGAATCTTCGCGACCGCGATCTCGGGCAGCACGGTGAAGTTCGAAAAGGTCGAGCAGCCCATATAATGGAAGATCGGCTGGCCCTTGTACGAAAAGCGTGTCGTGCCGTCGGGCATCAGCCCCTTGCCCTGCGTCGCGCGGATCGCGGTGCAGAGGTTGGTCTTGCCCGAAAGGCAGCTTTTGCACTGGCGGCATTCGGGCGTGTAGAGCGGGATCACATGGTCGCCGGGCTTCACCGACGTCACGCCCGCGCCGACCTCGCGCACCACCCCCGCGCCTTCGTGACCAAGCACGCTCGGGAAGATGCCCTCGCTGTCGAAGCCGTCGAGCGTGTAGGCGTCGGTGTGGCAGATGCCCGTCGCCATGATTTCGACCAGCACTTCGCCCGCCTTCGGGCCTTCGAGGTCGAGTTCGACGATCTCCAGCGGCTTCTTCGCTTCAAAAGCTACGGCGGCGCGGGTCTTCATGGGCGATCTCCTTCTCGCCCGGCTATCAGCACTCCACGACGCTGACCGCAAGACCCCCTTTGGATGTTTCCTTATATTTGTCGCGCATGTCGCGGCCCGTTTGCAGCATCGTCGCGATCACCGTGTCGAGGCTGACGACGTGGGTGCCGTCGCCGATCATCGCGATGCGGCTCGCGTCGATCGCCTTGATCGAACCCATCGCGTTGCGTTCGATGCACGGAATCTGCACCAGCCCGCCGATCGGATCGCAGGTGAGGCCGAGATTATGTTCCATGCCGATTTCGGCGGCATTTTCGACCTGCGCGTTGGTGCCGCCGAGCGCGGCGGTCAGCCCCGCCGCCGCCATCGAGCAGGCGACGCCGACCTCGCCCTGGCAGCCGACCTCGGCGCCCGAGATGCTGGCGTTGCGCTTGTAGAGCGCGCCGACCGCGCCCGCGGCGAGCAGGAAGGTACGCACCCCGGCATCGTCGCCGCGATAGCCGCGCCGGTAGAAACGGATCACCGCGGGGATGATCCCCGCCGCGCCGTTCGTGGGCGCGGTGACGACCTTGCCGCCGGCGGCATTTTCCTCGTTCACCGCCATCGCCCACAGGTTGATCCAGTCCATCATCGCGAGCGGATCGGTCAGATTCGCCTCGTGGCGGTTGCGGATGTCGTCGGCGATCTGCGGCGCGCGGCGCTTGACCTTGAGCCCGCCGGGCAGGACACCCGTGCTGCAGCAACCCGCGTCGATCGACGCGTCCATCGCGCCGGCGATCGCGTCGAGCCCTGCCTCGACCTCTTCGAGGCTGCGGTGCGCGAGCTCGTTTTCGAGCATCATTTCGGCGAAGCTCTTGCCCGACGCCGCGCCCATTTCGAGCAGGTCGGCGCCCGAGGTGAAGGCGAAGGGCAGTTCGACCTCGTCCTCGGCGCCGCGGCTGTTGCGCCCCGCCTCATCCTCATCGACTACAAAGCCGCCGCCGATCGAGAAATACATGCGCTTGGCGAGGATCTCGCCATCGCCGTCGCGCGCGGTGAAGCTCACGGCATTGCTGTGAAACGGCTGGCGCTGGCGCATCTGGAAATGCAGGTCGCTTTTCGGTTGAAAGCGAGCGCGCTGGCGGCCGAGCAGGTAGATAAAGCCTTCGCTCTCGGCGCGGTCCCAATGCGCGCGGATCGCGGCAAGACTGGTGCTCGCGGGAATTTCGCCGGCGAGGCCCGCGACGATCGCGGTGTCGGCGGCGTGGCCCTTGCCGGTCAGCGCGAGCGAGCCATAGAGGTCGGCTTCGACATGCGCGACCTTGGCAAGCAGCGCCTGCTCGTCGAGCCAGACGGTGAAGCGCCGCGCCGCAACCATCGGGCCCACGGTATGTGAGCTCGACGGTCCGACACCGATTTTGAAGAGTTCGAAGAGGCTGATCGTCATGGCGGCGCTATAGAAGACGCGCCGCCATGAAGATAGGACATCAGGGCCAGATTATTTATGCCTCAGGCCGGATAGGTCCAGGTCGCGTCGCGCGCGAAATTCTCCGCCGCGAAGTCCCAGTTGAGCAGTTCGTCTACCACCGCGTCGACATAGGCCGGACGCAGGTTCTTGCGGTCGATGTAATAGGCATGCTCCCACACGTCGATCACGAGCAAAGGCTTGATACCCAGGGTCAGCTCGGTGCCGGCGTCGTGCGTGTCGGTGACCGACAGCGTGCCGTCGCGCGAGACGAGCCACGCCCAGCCCGACGCGAAATGGTTGACCGCGGTTTCCTTGAGCTTCTTCTTGAGGTCGTCGAGCGAACCGAAATCGCGTTCGATCGCGGCGAGCAGGTCGTCCTTGGGCGCGGTCTTGGTCGGGCTCAGGCTTTCCCAATAGAAAGCATGGTTCCACGCCTGCGCGGCGTTGTTGAACAGGCCCTTGTTGCCCGATCCTTCGGCATGGTGGACGATTTCCTCGAGCGGTTTCGACGCGAGGTCGGTGCCTTCGATCGCGGCGTTCGTCTTGTCGACATAGGCTTTGTGATGCTTGCCATGGTGCGTCGCCAGCGTGTCGGCCGAGATATGCGGCTCGAGCGCGTCCTGAGCGTAAGGGAGGGGAGGATGGGCGATCGTCATGGCAGTCTCCATTTTATTATTGAGGGGTTTGCGGCCTTAAACTCGGTATCGGACCCGCGGGTTGCAACCCTGTGACCGCAAATTTTGCGGTTATTTTTCAGGTCACCATTGCCTGCAAGGTCGCGATCCGGTCGGCCTCTTCGGCGGGCTTGTCGCGGCGGATGCGCGAAATGCGCGGAAAGCGCATCGCGAGCCCCGACTTGTGGCGCTTGCTGCTGTGGATCGAATCGAACGCGACCTCGAGCACGAGCGATTTCTCGACTTCGCGCACCGGGCCGAAACGGTTCAGCGTGTTGTCGCGCACGAACTTGTCGAGCCACTTCAATTCCTCGTCGGTGAAGCCCGAATAGGCTTTGCCAACGGGCAGCAACTCGCCCGCGTCGGACCAGCATCCGAAGGTATAGTCCGAATAGAAGCTGGCGCGGCGTCCATTGCCCCTTTGGGCGTACATCATCACGCAATCGGCGGTGAGCGGATCGCGCTTCCATTTATACCAGAGACCCGCGCGGCGCCCCGCCACGTAAGGGGCGTCGCGGCGCTTGAGCATCACCCCCTCGATCGCCGCATCGCGCGCGCCGGCGCGGCGCCCGGCGAGGTCGTCGAAATCCTCGGCGTCGATTACCTGCGACAGGTCGAAATGGCTGTCGGCGAGGCGTGGGACAAAGGCCTCCAGCCGCCGCCGCCGTTCGGTCCACGGCAGCCCGCGCAGGTCTTCGCCGTCGACCGCGAGCAGGTCGTACACGCGCACGAAGGCGGGATAGTCGGCGAGCATCTTCTTCGACACGACCTTGCGTCCGAGCCGCTGTTGCAGCGCATTGAAGCTCGCCGCCTCACCCCCCTGCACCTCGCCGCGCACGAGCAATTCGCCGTCGATCACGGCGTCCTGATCGAACGCCGCGACGAGCTCGGGGAACGCCCCGCTGATTTCCTCGCCGCCGCGGCTGTAGATGCGCGTCTCGCTGCCGCCATGGACGATCTGGACACGGATTCCGTCCCATTTCCATTCGGCAGCATAATCGGCGAGGTCGACGCTTTCTTCTTCCAAGGGATGCGCGAGCATGAAGGGACGAAAGAAGGCGACGTCGGCAAGGTCGGGCCGCTCCGCCCTTCCCTCGCCCCATGCGAACAGCGGCGCATAGGGCGGCGGGATCGCGTGCCACAACTCCTCGACATCGTCGACGGGCACATCGAACGCCTGCGCGAACGCCTGTTTCGCGAGCCGCGCCGACACTCCGACGCGCATCCCACCGAGCGCGAGCTTGAGCAGCGCATAACGCCCGTCGGCATCGAGCCGGTCGAGCAGCGACGCGACGATGGCGGGGGCATCGCTGCGGCTGGCGGCGGAGAGGGCGTCGACGGCTTGGGATACGGACAATTCTCCCTCCCCTTTAGGGGAGGGGCGGGGTGGGGCCTGTTCCGGTTCCGCACGATCGACATGCCCCACCCCAACCCCTCCCCTGAAGGGGAGGGGCTTATTTTCCGGCCAGAGCAGCGCCGCCGTCTCCGCCGTGTCGCCGACGAAATGCCGCGACAGGCGAAATAATTCCTCGTCCACCCGTGTCGCCAACAACGTCCGCACCGTCCCCGCCTTTACTGCGGGAAAGTCGAGGCTCTCGGTCAGCGCCGCGATCGCCCAGCCGCGGTCGGGATCGGGGGTATGTCGCAGATAATCGACAATCAGCGCGAGCTTCGTATTGCGCGAGCGCGTGTAGATCAGCCGGTCGATCAGGGCCGCGAAGCGCTTCACACTTCCTCCTCCAGATCGCGGCCGACGAGGTGCAGCGCGCGCGCCTTGCGCTGATGCAGTTCGCACCAGCGCAGCAGCCCATCCTCGCTGCCGTGGGTGATCCAGCTCTCCTTCGGGTTCACCTCTGAGATCGTCGTCGTCAGCTCGTCCCAATCGGCATGGTCCGAAATCACCAGCGGCAATTCGACCATCCGCTGCCGCGCGCGTTGGCGCACGCGCATCCAGCCCGACGCCATCGCGGTCACCGGATCGGGCAACCGCCGCGACCAGCGATCACCCAGCGCCGAGGGCGGTGCGAGGACGATCTGCCCCGCCATCTCGGCCTTGTCCGTCTCGCTAACCAGCCGCAGTTCGCCCAGGTCGACACCATGCACGGCGTATAGCTCGCACATCTTCTCGAGCGCGCCGTGGATATAGATCGGCGCATCCCATCCCGCCCCGCGCAGCTCTGCAATCACGCGCTGCGCCTTGCCGAGCGCATAGGCGCCGACGAGCACCGAGCGGTCGGGCTCGGCGCGCACCGCGCCGATCAGCTTGGAGATCTCGCCCTCGGTCGGCGGATGGCGGAAGACCGGCAAGCCAAAGGTCGCCTCGGTGATGAAAATATCGCACGGCACGACCTCAAACGGCGCGCAGGTCGGGTCGGGCCGCCGCTTGTAATCGCCGGTGACGACGATCCGCTCGCCCGCATATTCCATCAATATCTGCGCGCTGCCGAGCACATGCCCCGCCGGGTGAAAGGAAAAGCGCACCCCGCCGCGTTCGAACCCGTCGCCATAGTCAAACGCCTGATTGTGGCTCGCCTCGACGTCGACGCCATAGCGCAGCGCCATAATCGCCAGCGTCTCCGGCGTCGCGAACACCGCGCCATGACCGCTGCGCGCATGGTCGGCGTGACCGTGCGTCACCGCAGCGCGCTCGACCGGGCGCGAGGGATCGATCCACAGGTCGGCGGGCTTCACATAAAGCCCGCCCGAATGCGGTTCGAGCCAATGCTTGGCCTTCACCATCAGCACCCACCTGCCGGAATCGGAATCGCCGCCTTGTTCATATCGCCTGCATAGCACAACGAACAAAGAAGGAACAAATCCGGGCCCGCGCTAAGCCTCGCGCCACTTTGCGGGCAGCGCGATGTCGACCACCAGCCCGGTCGGCTCCCAGTGGCGCGCGATCGAGCCGCCCAGATTGTTGCGCACGCTGCGTTCCATCAGCAGCGTGCCGAAACTGGTGCGATCGGGCGGCCCGACCAGCCCCTGCGTCCCGGTTTCGGTCCAGGTCAGGCGAAACATCCGCGACTCGCTGCCCTCCGGATCCTGCGACCAGTGGATCTCGACACGGCCCGCGTCGGTCGCCAGCGCGCCATGCTTGACCGCATTGGTCGCAAGCTCGTTGAACACCAGCGCCATTGCGACCAGGGCATTTTCGGGGAGCAGCAGGTCGGGCCCCGACCAGCGGATCCGCGGAAAAGCCGCCTCGACCTCGCGCATCAGCGCGTGCATCGACCCGGTCATGAAATTGGCGCCGAGCAGGACATTCTGCGCGCGGTTGAGCGCGTCGAGCCGGCTGCTGATCCGTTCGACATAATCGTCGACGTCGCGCGCGGCGTGGCGGGTGAGCGAGATGATCGCGCTGACCGTCGCGAACAGGTTGCGCATCCGGTGGTGCAATTCGCGCATCAACAGATTGGCATTCTCCTGCCGGCTTTTCTGTTCGGTGATGTCGATGCTCACCCCGGTCAGCATCGCATCATCCGACCGCACGTCCCAGTCGCCGCGCACGGCATTCCAGCGCACCCCGCGCTCGGGATTGAGGACGCGATATTCGGCCGCATAGGGCGTGCCGTTCGCGATCGCTTCCTTCAGTATCTCGCGCAACGCGGCGCGGTCGTCGGGATGGACAAGGTCGAAAAATCCGTTGCCGGTCGCCAGCATCGCCTGGAATTCAGAGCCCCATAGTTCGGCGCCGGCGCCCTGCGTGCGCAGCCGGTCGGTCCGCGGATCATATTGCCAGGTCGCGATCCCCGAAAAATCGAGCGCGCGCTCGAGCGTCCGGCGTGCTTCGTCGCGCTCGGCGCCGATCCGGCGAAGGTCGGCCTCGGCCATGATGATCCCGGCGAAATCCCCGAGCCGATCGAGCTCGACATCGGTCAACGGTCCGCGCTCGTCGCGATCGATCAGGCACAGGCTGCCGAGGATCGCGCCGTTATAAGCGCGCAGCGGCACCCCCGCATAGAAGCGGATGTGCAGGTCGCCGGTCACCAGCGGATTGTCGCGAAAGCGCGGATCGCCCAGCACATCGGTCACCATCACCGGCCGCTCCTCGGCGATGACATATTGGCAAAAGCTTATCTCGCGCGGCGTTTCGGGGGTATCGAGGCCATAGGCCGATTTGAACCATTGGCGGCAATCGTCGACGAGCGAGACCAGCGCGATCGGCACACCGTACAGTTCGGCGACCATTTTCGTGACGCGGTCGAACGCCTGCTCGGGCGGGGTGTCCATGATGCGATATTCGCGAAGCGTGTCGAGACGCAGCCTTTCGGCACGTGCTGCAGCTTCGTCTCCCCCGTCCGCCAAACCTCGTCCCTCGCTGCCTCGCGATGCCGATGACCCGGCATCGCTCATGTCCCCGGGGCGCCGCTCTGCCATGAATATGGTCCCTACAAAAGCATGCTCGCGCCGCAACCGGAAAAGTAATTAAATTCCACTTACTTACGTCGCATTTTCATCGCGTCCCGGCTGACTCTACGCATTAGGGCGCGACAAGTTGCAACGGCCGGCGCCGCTCTTTCGGCGGCCAGGCGGAACCGACCCGCGCCGGGACGCGTATGACTTCACTCAAGAGGGAGCAATTTTGATGACATTGGGTGAGGAACTTCGCGGGCATCTCCCCTTCCTGCGCCGCTACGCGCGGGCTTTGACGGGCAGCCAGCAGCATGGCGACAATTTCGTCCACACGACGCTCGAAGTCATCGTCGCCGCCCCCGACGAATTCCACAGCGGCGACGGCACCCGGATCGACCTCTACCGCAATTTCCACCGCATCTGGGAAAGCGCCTATATCGACGAGGGCGAAGACAGCGATGAGGGCGAGCACCCGCTCGTCCGCGCCGCGCATCGGCGCCTCGTCCAGATCACCCCGCTCGGCCGGCAGATCCTGCTGCTCACCGCGCTCGAGGGATTTTCGGTCGAGGAAGCCGGTCTGATCACCGGTACCGACGGGCCGACGGTCGAAACATTGCTCGCCGATGCGGTCGGCGAACTCGACCGCGAATCGCAAACCTCGGTGCTGATCATCGAAGACGAGCCGCTGATCGCGATGGAGCTCGAACAGATCGTGCGCGATCTGGGCCACCGCGTCGCGGGCGTCGCGACCACCCACGAAGATGCGGTTGCCGCCTTCGAGGAAACCGACGCGGGGCTCGTCCTCGCCGACATCCAGCTTGCCGACGGATCGTCGGGGATCGACGCGGTGCAGGATATCTTGGCGATCGCGCCGGTCCCGGCGATCTTCATCACCGCCTTTCCCGAACAATTGCTCACGGGCGGCCGCGTCGAGCCGACCTTCCTGATTTCGAAGCCGTTCCGCGAAAATACCGTGCGCGCGGCGATCAGCCAGAGCTTGCTATTCACGCCGCAACTCGCGGCGTAACTGCCCGACTTCTCTCAATTCGTCATTCCCGCGAAGGCGGGAATCCCGCTTTATGCGTTTGCGATACGGGTATCCGTCCCACCAGGCGCGGTACAAAGAGCGGGATTCCCGCCTTCGCGGGAATGACGCAATATTGATCAGTCCCCGCCGGGACCGTTCGCGGTCAGCTGATCGACATTGTCCATGATCGTGCGGAACGCCTCGCTCGATGGCATCGCGTCGGTGCTGCGCCGCGGCATTTCGCCGCTCTCCAATATCGCCTGCAGCGCGGTACGGCCGCGCGACACGCGGCTTTTCATCGTGCCCACCGCGCAGCCGCAGATCGCCGCACCCTCCTCATAAGATAATTGCCCGGCGCCGATCAGCACCAGCGCCTCGCGCTGGTCGACGGGCAGCAGCATCAACGCGCGCTGAACATCGGCGAGGTTCAGGCTGTCGCCCTGATCATCGGGCGCGACGAGCAGCCGCTCGGCGGCGAGCTCGTCATATTCGGCGGTGAATTTCTTCCGCCGCATCTGCGACAGGAAACAATTGCGCAGGATGACAAAGGCCCAGCTCTTCATGCTGGCGGGGCCCGGCACATATTGCGCGCGCGCCTTCCACGCCTTCAGCATCGTTTCCTGCACCAGATCGTCGGCGAGGTCGGCGTTGCCGGTCAGGCTACGCCCGAACGCGCGCAGATGCGGCAGCATGGCCGCCAATTCGCGCTTGAAGCTGGCATCGTCGAGCGGCTGAGGCGTTTCGTCGCTAGTCACACAATCCTGATCGCTTGGGCGCACTGAAGCACCGCTGAATAGACCAAGGGCTTAGCGGGTTGAATCCATTATGGGAACCAAAAGCGCACCCAAAGAGGCAGTAACCGAAACCGGCCGGATCAGACATTGTGCTTTTATCGCAACACCGTTCGTCGAAAAAACAAGCAAGCGGGGAACCCCGGGCCGTTTTCGTCGTTGCTCCCGCATGGCTACGCAAGGCAACAATAGGATGAACGGCAAGGGCCCCCTCCCCCCGGGCGCCGATGCGCGCCGCACGCTGGGAAGCTTTCCCGGCACGACCGGCGACCAGTGGCATCGCACGCTGACCGGGCGGCAAGCGCCCGAGCCGGTCAGCGCGAAGCTGCGCATGATCTATGGTAATGTCGTCGCCGAAAAGCTGCCCGACAATATGCTCGACCTTCTTTCCCAGCTCGATCAGAAAAGTCCGAAGCAATAATGACCGGAACCACCGCCGCTGCTTCGCAGCCGCAGGCCGAAACCCTGTCCGACAGCGAATTCAAGACGCTGCTCGCTGGCGTCATTCCGCACCTTCGCGCCTATGGCCGCAGCCTGTCGGGCAACCCCGACCTCGCCGACGATCTGACGCAGGACACGATGGTCAAGGCGTGGGCGTCGCGCGAGCGGTTCGAACGCGGCACCTCGATCAAGGCGTGGACCTTCGTCATCCTGCGCAACACCTTCCTGTCACAGATGCGCCGCAACAAATTCGTCGGCGAATATGACGAGACCGCGGTCGAGCGCACGATGTCGACCCCCGCTGCCCAAGAAGACAGCGGCGAGATGGCCGACCTGCAGCGCGGGCTGATGGAATTGCCGCAGGACCAGCGCGAGGCGCTGATCCTCGTCGGCGCCGGCGGGCTGTCCTATGAAGAGGCAGCGAGCATCTGCGACTGCGCGCTCGGCACGATGAAAAGCCGCGTCTCGCGCGCCCGCGCCGCGCTCGAAGAGATTATGAACAGTGGCCAATTCTCGCAGAAGCGCGCCGACGCGCCGCCGTCGAGCGAAGCGGTCGACGCGATCATGGACAGCGTCGAGGCGATCACCGCACGGCGCGAAGCGGCGAACCGCTAAGCCCTATCGACTTTGCGATACGGGCGCGTCAGAACGACGCATCCGTCCCCAGCGAAGCGAGCCCCTTTCGATGAAAAACCTGCCGCATCTTGCCCTGATTTCCGCGCTGGCCGTCGCCGCCTGCTCGGCCGCCCCCGCGTCGACCGAAGCCGCGCCCGCGGACACCGCCAAGCTCGACGCCTCGGGCGCGCAGCCCGCGACGCCGCTCGCCGATGCACCCTTCACGGTGAAGGAGGTCGCGAGCTTCAACGAACCCTGGGCGATGACTTTTGTCCCCGGGACGCGCGCGGCGCTGATCACCGAACGATCGGGCAAGCTCAAACTGTGGCAGGAAAGCGGCCCGACGCTCGACGTCGCGGGTGTCCCCGCGGTCGCCTATGGCGGTCAGGGCGGGTTCGGCGACGTGATCGTCGCGCCCGACTTTGCGACCAGCGGCACGATTTACCTGAGCTGGGCCGAGCCCGGCCCCGGCAACACCTATGGCGCGGTGGTCGGCAAGGCGAAGCTGAAGCAAGGCGCCGCGCCCGCGCTCGAAGGGCTCCAGATCATCTGGAAACAGAACCCCAAGGTCACCGGGCAAGGCCATTATTCGCACCGCCTTCTCTTCTCGCCCGACGGCAAATATCTCTTCATCGGATCGGGCGAGCGCCAGAAATTCACACCCGCGCAGGATATGACGGGCAATCTCGGCAAGGTCCTTCGCCTCAATCCCGACGGCAGCATCCCGGCGGATAACCCCTTCGTCAGTGAAGGCGGCGTGACCGCGCAAATCTGGTCGCTCGGCCATCGCAACATCCTTGGCCTCGCCTTCGACGGCACCGGCAAGCTCTGGAACCAGGAAATGGGGCCGAAGGGCGGCGACGAGGTCAATCTGGTCGAGGCGAAGGCCAATTATGGCTATCCGATCGTGTCGAACGGCGACCATTATGACGGCAAGGATATTCCCGACCACCCGACGCGCCCCGAATTCGCGGCGCCGAAACTCTGGTGGAACCCGTCGGTCTCGCCGGGCGGGCTCGTCTGGTATGACGGCGATCTCTATCCGGGCTGGAAGAACAGCCTCTTGATGGGGGCGCTGTCGGGCGAAGGGCTGATCCGCATGCAGGTCGATGGCGACAAGCTCCACAAGTCCGACCGCTGGAATTTCGGCCAGCGCATCCGCGAGGTCGAGGTACGCGACGACGGCTCGGTCTGGCTGCTCACCGACGGCGAGGGCGGCAAGTTGGTGAGGCTGGTTCCGAAAAAGTGATATTTCTCCATCGTCACAAATTGTCGTGTCCCCGCGAAGGCGGGGACCCATCTCCGTTGGGTGCAACCTAGAGCCGGCGGGAGATGGACCCCTGCCTTCGCAGGGGTACAAATTCTGCTATAGGCCCGAACCATGATCCGCGGCTTCCTCACCCGGCGCGCCGAATGGCCCGCGCGCATCCCCGATCCCGACGCGCTGCCGCCGCTGACGTTGCTCTGGCGCGAGATTGGATCGCTGGCGCGCGCCATCGGAGCGCGCATCCGGCCGATGCCGCCCGAGCCCAATCCCGACAGCGAGCATCCGCCGGTGATGGTGCTCCCGGGCTTCCTGTCGGGCGACTGGGCCACCAAGGGGCTGCGCGCCGACCTCCGCCGCTCGGGTTTCCGCTGTTACGCCTGGGGTCTCGGCTTCAACCGCGGCGCGACCCCCGATATCATCGATCGCATCGACACCCGCGTCCAGTGGATCATCGACCGCACCGGCTATGCCCCCGCGCTCGTCGGCTGGAGCCTCGGCGGCATCTATGCGCGCGAATATGCCAAGCATCACCCGGACAAGGTCGCGCGCGTCGTTACGCTCGGTTCGCCCTTTTCGGGCAGCCGCCGCGCCAACCGCGCCTGGCGCCTCTATCACCTCGTCGCGCGCCACCCGGTCGACAATCCGCCGATCGACTTCCACCCCGCCCCGCGCCCCGAAATGCCGACCTTCGCGCTCTGGTCGAAGCATGACGGCGTCGTCGCGGTGAGCAGCGCGCGCGGGCTTCCGCATGAGAGTGATCGGCAGGTCGAGGTCGACTGCGGCCATATGGGCTTCGCCTATGCGCCCACATCGGTCGCGGCGATCGTCAAGGCGCTGACCGAAGAGGTGAGCGACGAAACACCCGATCAGCAGACGTCGATGCGATAGGCGGGCGCCGCGCGCCACGCCATCAGCATCCGCCCCGGCCTTTTCCCCGCGCGCCCCGTCGATACGAAACCGATCCGGCGCAGCAGCGCGTGCGAGCGCTCATTATCGGGGTGGCATTCGGCGACGATCGAGCAGCCCGGCCGCGACGTGGCGAGCGCCCCGACGACCGCGCGCACCGCCTCGGTCGCGATGCCCTTCCCCCGCACCCGCGCCGCGAACCAGTAGCCGATCTCATATTCCTGCCCCACGCGGCGGTGGACGCCGATCACGCCGCTCAAATCGAGGCCGCTTTCGTCGCGCACCGCATGAAAGACATCGCCGCCTCCTGATTTGGCGATCAGCGCGCGCGCGTCGGCCTCGGTGAAGGGTGCGGGCAGGAAATGAACCTGCGAGGTCACCGTCTCGTCGGTGATCGCGGACAAGGCGCGCGCATCGTCGGCAAACAGCGGCGTGATGCGGCAATGGTCGGTCGACAGGGCAAGCAAGGTATCGGTCATGTCGCGTCTTCTTCAAAAAGCGCACGCCGTGACCGGGGGTTGGTGGTGTGATGATGACCATTCGCCTTGTCCGAACACGGCGGCGATGGTCACAGGTGATGCCATGCCGCTCCTATGTAAAGGAGCGCCAATACGCCTTGAATCGGAGAGATTGGTCGTTGGTCATCGCGAGCGTGGCTAACCGCTCCGCCGTCGGCGGTCAATCCCGCGTCTTGACGATCACATTTCACGCACTATTTAAAGTTACATGAAACGCGACAGCCGACTCTCGGGCGTGCTCCACGTCCTCCTCCATATGGCCGAACAGGGCTCTCCGATGACCTCGGACCAGCTCGCGAAGGCGATGCAGACGCACCCGGTCGTGATCCGCCGCATCCTCGGCGGGTTGCGCGATGCGGGCTTCGTCCACAGCGAAAAGGGCCATGGCGGCGGCTGGACGATCGCGAAGGACCTTAGGCAAATCACGATGCGCGACGTCTATGGCGCGATCGGCCGGCCCAGCCTGATGGCGATGGGCAACCGCACCGAGGCGCCCGGCTGCCTCGTCGAACAGGCGGTCAACGCCGCGCTCGACACCAGCTTTCGCGATGCCGAAGCGCTGCTGCTCGCGCGCTTCGGCGAAGTGACGCTCGCGGCGCTCGCCGCCGATTTCCACGCGCGCATGGCCGCGCGATCCCCCCAAACGCAGGAGCATATCCATGGCTGAAGGCGCCCAGCATTTCCTCGACAGCTTCAAGGACCCCGCCGCGGTCGCGCGCTATACCGAAGGGCCGCGGCGCTTCGTCCCCGGGCTCGACGGCCTCCACCGCATGACCGGGCTGTTGCTGGCCGAGCGCGTCCCCGACGACGCGCATATCCTCGTGCTCGGCGCGGGCGGCGGCAGCGAGATGAAGGCGATGGCCGAGGCGCATCCGGGCTGGCGTTTCACCGGTGTCGACCCCGCCGGACCGATGCTCGACCTCGCGGCTGAGGTGCTCGGGCCAAACGCCCACCGCGCGGAATTGATCGAAGGCTATATCGACGACGCCCCGGCCGGCCCGTTCGACGGCGCGACCTGCCTCCTGACCCTTCACTTCCTCGCGACCGAAGAACGCATCCGCACCGCCGCAGAAATCCGTCGCCGCCTCAAGCCCGGCGCACCCTTTGTGGCCGCGCACGGCAGCTTCCCACAGGGTGCTGACGAACGCGATCGCTGGCTCGATCGCTACGCCGCCTATGCCATCGCCTCGGGCGGCGATCCGGATCAGGTCGCCAAGGGCCGCGAGGCCGTCGCCACCCATGTCGCGATGCTGAGCCCAGAAGCCGACGAAGACGTGCTTCGCGCCGCGGGCTTCGCCAACGTCGAGCAATTCTACGCCGCCTTCACCTGGCGCGGCTGGGTGGGTTATGCGTAAGCGAAGTGGGCGCGCCTAACTCGCGCCCGGCGCAGGCAGTCGCGCGAGCAGCGCGACGAGTTGCGCCTGCGTCGTTGCCCCGGTCTTGCGGAATATCCCTTTCAGAAGGAAGCGGGCCGCGTTCACGCTGACCGCCCGCAGCGCCGCATAGTCCTTCAGCGTGTCGCCCGCGGCGAGCGCGACGGCGAGGCGGGCTTCGGCGGGGGTCAGCCCGAACCATTGCGCGACGCGGTCGATTTCGACCACGGGGGTTTCGCCCGGCGCGCTGCCGAGCGTGACGATCAGCGACGCGCCGAGGCGCACGCCGCCGAGTTGCTGCGCCGACTGGCGCGTGACGCGCGCGACGAGCACGGGGCACTCGGCGCCCGCGTCGCCGACCGTCTGGAAGGCGAGACCGGCGGGGTCCGAACTTTTGACGAGGTCGAGCAATCGTTTCTGGCTGGCGGGATGGGTGAAGGCGAAGCGGTCCTGCGCGATGCGGATGAAGCCCGCCTGTTCGTAGCGCGCGGCGCGGCTGTTCGCGGCAAGGATACCCAGCTGATCGTCGAGGCTGAAGATCGCGAAGGGCGCGGCGTCGGCGGCGGCGCGCGCGGCGCCCGCAGCAAGGTCGAGCGAGGCGATGCGGTCGCTGATCCGCATGGCGCGCTGGATATGCGGCGCGAGGACGCGGAGGCCGCGCTTCAGCCGCTCGACGTCGCGGTCGCCGGGGCCGGGGATCATCAACCCGAGCCGGTCGCCGTCGCGCCGGTCGAGCAACACCCCGACAAGCCGGTCGATGCCATAGGGTTTCAGGAAATTGCGGAAGAACTCACTCTCATAGAATTCCTCGCGCGTCATAATGTCATAGCTATCGATGACGCTGCCGTTGCCATAGCGCTGGAACTTGCGCGACCATGGATGGCTGCCGGCATAGACCGCGGTGTAGATCTCCTGGATTCCCGCGGCGAGGCCCGTCGCGGCGACGAAGCGCGCGCTCGGCGGATTGCTGCTTTCCCAGAGGATGAAGGCGGCTTCCCAACTTAACGGGCAGAGGGTGCCGGTGATGCGGGCGAGGGTTTCGTTCCAGCTTTCGGGATGGAGCACCGAATCATAGATTTCGCCGATCAGCGTGTTGAGCACCTCCCATTCGGCCGGCGCATTATGGTCGGACGGAAAGGTCGATAGCTGGTCGCTCTGCATGCACTTCCCCCCAGAAGACCCGCAGCGATCTCATTTGAGAGGAGCAGAGGCGCGAAGGCAAGCGCAATGCGATAAAATGAAAATATTCTGTCCCCTACCCACGTGGGTAGTGAAACAATCGACCGAATCGGCCATTGAACGGGTGCGACCCGAGGAAGGTGGAACCAAGGCCATCTTGCTCTCTTGAAGTCCGTCGGCTTGCCGGCGGACTTCATTTTTATGCGCCGAGACGGGCTGAGCGGGCGCGATGGCCGGGGCGCCTCGCCATTCCAAACCTGCATCAACCTTCGAAGCGGATCTCCACCGACGCCGCGCTGCGCTGATGCGCACCATGATAGACCGCCTCGATATTGTTGCCATCGGGATCGAGCAGGAAAGCCGCATAATAGCCCGGATGATAAGGCCGCTCGCCCGGTGCGCCATTGTCGCGCCCGCCCGCGGCGAGGCCCGCCTTGTAAAAGGCGTCGACCGCACCGCGGTCCGCCGCCTGAAACGCCAGATGATGCCGCCCGGTCAGCTTGCCGAGCGCCGCCTGACTGTCCTTCGTCGACACGAACAACTCGTCGGCCCAGAAATAATCCTCGGCCTCACCGCCGATCGGTACGCCGAAGACATCGAAGATCGCGCCGTAAAAGGCGCGGCTCGCCGTCAGGTCGGCGACGACAAGCTGGATATGATCGATCAACCGCCCGCGGTGCAGCAATTGCGTTTCCATGGATGACTCCTCTCCTGCCCGCGCCGCACACGCAAAACATCTTCGCCGAATGATGGTTCCCGCGGCTTCGCGTCGCCTCAATCGATAGCCGGGCTTGCGCCGATGATAATTACAACATATTGCGCAATATATTGCATGAATCGCATAACGGACGGGAAAACGCATGAATATTCGGCATTGGACTGCAATTCTGATCGCCACCACCGCAGGGATGGGAAGCACCGCCGCAGCGCAAGACGCGCCGCTCACGGCCGCCGACAAGCGCGCGGTCGTCGAACAGCTCGGCCAGACGCTTGAGGCGAACTATGTCTTTCCCGACAAGGCGAAAACCATTGCCGCGACGCTCCGCAGCCACCTCGACGCCGGTGATTATGATAAAGCGACCGACCGGCGCTCGCTCGCGAGCGAGCTGACCGACGACCTGATCGCCACAAGCAACGACCTGCATTTCTCGGTCGGAGTCGATCCGGCATGGGTCGCCGACTATGCCGCACGGCAGGACCCCGCGCGCGCCGAGGCAGTGCGCGAGGCGGAACGGCGCGAAGAGGCGCGGAAGAATTTCGGCTTTGCCGGCCTCCGCTATCTGGGCGGCAATATCGCCTATGTCGACCTGACGCATTTCGCCGACCCCGAACCCGGCTATGACGCCGCCGCGGCGGCGATGCGCTTTATCGAAAATGGCGACGCGGTGATTTATGACCTGCGCTACAATAATGGCGGCTATCTTGAGATGGCGCAATTGCTCGCGAGCCAGCTGTTCCGCGGCGACAAGGATCAGGAACTCTTCGATTATTATTATAATCTCGACGGCCGCCGCGTCGAACGCGGCCAATGGGTGCTCCCTGCGCTGCCCGCAAAGCGGCTGACCGGCAAACCCGTCTATGTCCTTACCGGCTCGACCAGCTTCTCCGCCGCCGAATGGTTCGCCTACACGCTCAAGAAACTCGGCCGCGCGACGCTGGTCGGCGAACGCACCGCGGGCGGCGCGCATCCGGTCGACCGCAAGCCCGTCGGCACCGACTTTTTTGTGCAGGTGCCGATCGGTCAGATCCGCGACCCTATCGACCGCGGCGATTTCGAAGGTCAGGGCGTCACGCCCGACCATCTGGTTCCGTCGGCCGACGCCCTCGCCGTCGCGCATCGCCTTGCGCTGACCGACCTTGCCAAGACCGATCCGGCCAAACGCGCCGACGCCGACTGGCTCGCGCCCGAACTCGCCGCGCGCCCGCAGCCGACCACGACCGCGCTCAAGGCCATCGCCGGCCGCTACGAAGGACGGCGCGTCGATCTCGTCGAGGGCAAATTGCTCTACACCTGGCGCGAACGCCTCCGCCTGACGCTCGAGCCGCTCGCCGGCGACCTGCTCGCGATCGAAGGCGTGCGCGACTTCCGCTTCCGTATTGTACGCAAAGGCGGCAAGGTCACCGCGCTCGAACGCCTCAACCGCGATGGAACAACCCAGACCTATGCCCGCCTCGACTGATCTCGACGACCTCACCTTCCTCGGCCGCCTCAGCGAAGCACTGAGCCAGCGGATCGAGGAACAGACGCGTCCCTTGTTCGACGAAGCCGGCATCACCGTCCCCGTCCGCTCCTGCTCGCTGCTCACCGCGCTCGTCGAGGCCGGCGAAGCCTCGGCCGCCGACCTTGCACGCGCGCTCGGTCAGTCGCACCAGCTGGTGATCCAGAAATGCCCCGCGCTGCTCCGCCTTGGCCTGATCACCCAGCACGCCGACCCCGCCGACGCGCGGCGCAAGATTTTCCGGCTGACCGATGCGGGTCACGACCAGCTCGCCCGCATCGACGCCTATAGCGTGCGGATAAGCGAGGTCTATCGCGCGCTCTTCGAAGAGGTCGGCGATGTTCACGGCGCGATACTGAAGGCGCTCAAGGCCCTGGCCGACAAGCCACTGAGCGAACGCATCGCGAATAGTCAGAGCGTCCGGAACATCACCAGCGCATCGACGAAACCCTCGACCGGATGATCGAACGCGCCCGGCAAGCGGCCGACGTTTTCGAACCCCAGCGACTGCCACAGCCCGACCGCGCGCACGTTCGCACTCACCACAAAATTGAACTGCATCGCGCGAAAGCCACGCGCCTTCGCATGCGCGATCGAATGTAGGCCCATCGCCCGCGCGACCCCGCGCCCGGTCGCTGCCGCGCCGGTCACATAACCCGCGTTGGCGACATGCGCGCCGCCACCCGTCTGGTTCGCGCGAAGATAATAGGTGCCAAGGATGACGCCGCCCTCCTCCGCCACGAAGCTCTCCTTATCGCCGCCGAACCAATAGGAGAGCGCATCCTCCTCTGCCATGTCGCGATCGAGCGTCAGCGTCTCGCCGGCACGGATCACCGGCTCGATGATCGTCCAGATCGCGGCGGCGTCTTCGGGCGTGGCGGAACGGATCAGCATCGCGAACGCCTATGCCCGCACAGGCGCGCTGGCAACCACGCTACGCCACGCAGGCTTCCGCAATCGCCGTCACATGACGCAGGTCGGTGCCGCAACAGCCGCCGACGACCTTGATCTGCGGAAAGCGGTCGAGCAACGCGCGGTGGCGCGCCGCGAGGTCCGCCGGATCGCCGATATCGAGTTCGGTCATCGCGTCGAGCTCGGTATGGCTGAGGCACGATGCATTCGCACGCACTCCGCCGATCCGCGCCGTCCACGCCGCACCATCATCCAAGACCGCGTCGAAATGCGTCGGATGCGCACAGTTGATCATATAATAGGCCGGGTAACCACCGGTCGCCGCATCGACCGCTGCGACAGCAGCGCCCAGCGCATCCCCCGTCGGCAGCCGCCCGTCGGTCTCGACCGTGAAACTGATCGCGACCGGAAGCCCCAGCGCCCTCGCGGCATTCGCCACGCCCACCGCCTCGGGGACATTGGTCATCGTGATCGCCGCGAGCATCTCGGCCCCCGCCACCGCGAGCACCCCCGCCTGATGCGCGTGATAGGCCTGAGCCTCCTCCGCGCGCATAACCGTCCCCGGATCATAGCCGTCGCCGCGCGGGCCGAGGCAGCCGCTGATAACGACCGGCACATCGGCATATTCGGCGCGCAGCCGGGTCAGCAGATCGATCGCCGCGCCGTTCAACGCATCGAGTTCGGCCAGTGAAAAGCCCAGCGGTTCGGCCCAGTCGGGACTCGCGCGCCAGGTCGCGCTTTCGAGGATCAGGCCGGTGCCCTTACGCCGCGCGAGATCGAGGAAGTCGCGGTAATAGGCTTCGAGCACGTCGAGACCTTCGTCGGACGTGAACAAGGTCACCGACGAAAAGAGCGGCAAGTCGATGCCCTTGTTGAATAAAATATCGGTTTCGAGACCCGCATCGGTCAGGAAAAATCGTTCCAGTTGCGGTAGTGAAGAGATCGCCATCGCCAGCCCCTCCTTCAAATATCCGCCGCGAATATTATAAGGGAAGCGGTCTATTGTCTATCAGACCAACTTTCAGCTACTCATCAGAAAAGGCGCAACAATTTCGTCAGTCACCCGAAGCGGCCGCCCGCTCGCCTTGTCGAGCAGCGCCCACACCGTCCGCGCGCGGACATGCACCTTGCCGTCCGTGCCGGTGAATTCCATGAAGCGGTCGAACTTCGCACCCTGCGGCTTGTCGGCGACCCACGTCCGCGCGGTCACCGTCTCGCCGGGGCCCAGCGCGCGCAGATAATCGATCTCGTGCCGCACCACGACCCAGATATAGGCGTCCTTGTGGCTCTGCGGCGCGGCGGCGTCCCAATGCCCCGTCGCGACCTGCTGGATCCACTGGACCCAGACGGCATTGTTGACATGCCCCAGCTCGTCGATGCTCTCGGGCGTCGCAGTAAGTTCGAGAGTATATTCTTTCATCGGCCGCCCAGACTATGTCGAGATTCAGTTCGTGGTGGAGCGAGAATGGCCGGCTCCGAGAACCGGAGCGCAGCGTACTTTTGTACGTGAGCACCGGAAGCGCAGGAGACGGCCGTTCGCAGCCCGCCACGGGCTGAATATCGACATAGTCTATGCCAGTTCGACGGTGGTCACCATATAGCCCGCATCGCGGAGCGCCGCGACGAGGCTGTCGAGATGCTCGCGGTCGCGCGCTTCGCACTCGATGTCGGTGATCAGCCCCTTGGCGGGCAGCGTCGTGAAGATGCGCTGGTGATAGATTTCGATGATGTTGACCTGCTTCTCGTCGAACAGCTTCATCACCTTGAACAGCGCGCCCGGACGATCCTGAAGCCGGATGCGCAGGCGCGCGATGCGGCCCGAGCGCGCGAGGTCGCGCAGCAGCACGTTCGCGAGCAGGCGGGTGTCGATATTGCCGCCGGTCAGCACCAGCCCGACCTTGCGTCCGGCGAATTCTTCCGGGTGCGCGAGCAGCGCCGCGAGCCCCGCCGCGCCCGCGCCCTCGACCACCGTCTTTTCGATCTGGAGCAGCAAGCTGACCGCGCGCTCGAGGTGGCGCTCGGCGACGAGCACGATATCGTCGTTGAGTTCGGCGACGAGCTTGCGCGTGTAGCTGCCCGGCTCCTTGACCGCGATACCCTCGGCAAGCGTATCGCCCTCGCACGCCATGTCGACGCCGTTGAGTTCGGCGTACATCGACGGATAGAGTTCGGCCTGCACGCCGATCAGGCGCATGTCATTCTTGATCCCGCGCGCCGCGGTGCCCATGCCCGCGAGCAGCCCGCCGCCGCCGATCGGCACGATCAGCGTGTCGAGATCGGGCACGTCCTCGAGCATTTCCAATGCGACCGTGCCCTGCCCCGCCGCGACGTGCGGATGGTCGAAGGGATGGACGAAGGTCAGCCCGCGCTCGACTTCCAGCTCGCGCGCATGCGCATAAGCATCGTCGAACTTCTCGCCGAACAGCACGATCGTCGCGCCATGGCTCGCGGTCTGCGAGACTTTCACTTGCGGCGTCGTGCTCGGCATCACGATGGTAACGGGAACGCCGAGACGCTTGCCATGATAGGCGAGCCCCTGCGCATGATTGCCCGCCGACGCGGCGATCACACCGCGTGCGCGTGCTTCCTCGTCCATCAGCAACAGCGCGTTCAGCGCACCGCGCTCCTTGTACGCCGCGGTGAACTGCAGATTTTCGAACTTCAGCCACACTTCGGCGCCGACCATTTCGGACAGGGTCTGCGAATGGAGCGTCGGGGTGCGGACCACCGCGCCGTTAATTCGCCCCGCCGCCGCGCGCACATCGTCCAATGTGATCGCCGGTAAATCGGCGGCGGAGGTCAGGGTGAGTTGATCTGTCATAACGGCAAGCGCACTAGCCTATCTGGCGCGCCGCGCAAACTATGCTTATGGACTTGGCCATGAGCGAACAAAAATTGCGCATCAGCTTCATCGGAACCGGCGTCATGGGCGGACCGATGGCAGGCCACCTCGTCAAGGCGGGCCACCACCTCACCGTTTACAACCGGACGCGCGCCAAGGCCGATGCCTGGGTCGCGCAGCACGGCGGCATCGCTGTGGCAACGCCGGCCGAGGCGGCGCAGGGCGCCGATGTCGTCCTCACCTGCGTCGGCAACGACGACGATCTCGCGCAGGTGACGCTCGGCCGCGACGGCGCGTTCAAGGCGATGCGAAAGGGCGCGCTGTTCGTCGACCACACCACCGTCTCCGCCCGCATCGCGCGCCAGCTGTCGGTCGAGGCCGAAGGGCTCGGCCTCCTCTGCGTCGACGCCCCGGTCTCGGGCGGCGAGGCCGGCGCGCAGAACGGCACGCTCTCGATCATGTGCGGTGGCACCAAGGCAGCCTTCGACGCCGCCGCGCCGGTGATGCAGGCCTATGCCGCACGCATGGTGCATATCGGCGGGCCCGGCGCGGGGCAGACGACGAAGATGGTCAACCAGATCGCGATCGCCGGGGTGGTTCAGGGACTCTCCGAAGCGCTGCGTTTCGCGCAGGCGTCGAAGCTCGACACCGACAAGGTGTTCGAGGCCGTCTCGGGCGGCGCCGCGGCGAGCTGGCAGATGCTCAACCGCTGGGGCACGATGGCGAAGGATGAATTCGACTTCGGTTTCGCAGTCGACTGGATGCGCAAGGATTTGGGCCTCGCGCTCGACGAAGCACGCGTCAACGGCGCGACCTTGCCGGTCGCGAGCCTCGTCGACCAATTCTACGCCGACGTGCAAAAGGCCGGTGGCGGGCGAAAGGACACCAGCTCGCTCGTGACGAGGATTCCCAAGTGAGCGGCGGGCTCGTGCAAAACACTCCCCTCCCGCTTGCGGGAGGGGCAGCGAAACTTGGTCCGGCAAGGCCGGGCCTAGTTGCAGCGGGGAGGGCTAGCCGACCCCGCACCATGCCCTCCCCGCTACGACTAACGAGCAAGCTCGCAAGTCTCGCTGCCCCTCCCGCAAGCGGGAGGGGATTGCTGGTGCTCGCGGCGCTGCTAGTCACCACCCCTGCGCACGCCGACACCCTCGTTGACAATGTCAACGGCATCACGCTCGACAAGGACGGCAAGCTCGTGCGCTTCACCGGCCTCGTCATCGACACGCAAGGCAAGGTCAAGCAGCTGCTCGACCGCAAGGACAAACGCCCCGAACGTCCCGATTTCAAGGAAGACGGCAAGGGCCGTACGCTGATTCCGGGCCTGATCGACGCGCACGGCCATGTCATGGGTTTGGGCTTCCAGCTCATGCTGCTCGACCTCAGCGCCACCAATAGCCTCGCCGAAGCGCAGGCGGCGATCCGCAAATATGCCGCCGAAAATCCTGAAATGCCGTGGATCATCGGCTCGGGCTGGAATCAGGAAAAATGGGGGCTCGGCCGCTTCCCGACTGCCGCCGATCTCGACGCCGCGGTGCCGAACCGCCCCGTCTGGCTCGAACGCGTCGACGGCCACGCCGGCTGGGCGAACACGGCGGCGATGACCGCCGCAAAGATCACTCCCGCGAGCAAGTCACCCGAAGGTGGGCGCATCGAAATGGAGGGCGGCAAGCCGAGCGGGGTCTTCGTCGACGCCGCGATGAGCCTGATCGAGAGCGCCAAGCCTAGACCGCTCGCACGCGACCTCGACCGCGCGCTGTATCTCGCGCAGCAGAAATTGCTCGAACAGGGGATCACGACGATCGCCGACATGGGCACCAGCATCGCCGACTGGCAGGCGTATCGCCGCGCCGGCGACAAGAAACAGCTTTCGGTGCGCATCCTCAGCTACGGCGCCGACATCGACAATATGGCGATCATCGCGGGGCCCGAACCGACGCCCTGGCTCTACGACGATCGGCTCCGCATGGTCGGGGTGAAGCTCTTGCTCGACGGCGCCTTGGGGTCGCGCGGCGCCTGGCTGAAGGCGCCGTACAGCGACGCGCCGGGGCAAAAGGGCCTGCCCCTCCTCACCCCCGCGCAGCTCCGCAACAAGATGGTGCGCGCGTCGATGGACAAGTTCCAGGTCGCGATCCACGCGATCGGCGACGCCGCCAATGCCGAGGCGCTCGACGCCATTACCGACCTCACCGCCGACCTGCCCGGCGAGCGCCGCTGGCGCATCGAGCATGCGCAGATCATCGATCCCGTCGACATTCCGCGCTTCGCAACGCTCAAGGTCATTGCCTCGACGCAGCCCGTCCACCAGACCAGCGACCGCGTGATGGCCGAAGCCCGCCTTGGCCCCGATCGGCTCAAGGGCGCCTATGCCTGGCGCAGCCTCGAAAATGCGGGCGCCCGCCTTGCCTTCGGCTCCGACGTCCCGGTCGAAAGCGCCAACCCCTTCCCCGGCATCGCCGCCGCGATCTCGCGCACCGATGCGAAGGGCGAGCCGTTCGGCGGCTGGCGTCCCGAGGAGATCGTGACGCGCGAAGCCGCGCTCGACGGCTTCACGCGCACCGCCGCCTTCGCCGGGTTCGCCGAGGACCGCATCGGCACGCTGATGCCCGGGATGCGCGCCGACTTCCTGATCGTCGAGGCCGATCCGATGCTCGCGAGTCCCGACGAAATTCGTAAAATGACCCCGCTCGAAACATGGATCGGCGGCTATCGCTATTACAAGAAGAAGGAGGGCGCGACCGTTGGCCGCTGACGTGCCGACCCGGCGGGCGCTGCTCACCGGCCTCGCCGCGCTGCCTGTCGCCGCGGCGGCCGCCGCGGCCGCCGAGCGCAAGGAACGCAAGCCGAAGAAGCGCAAACCCGCGAAGCCCAAGGTCCAGCATGTCGATGTCGCGATCATCGGCGCGGGCGTGTTCGGCGCCTGGACCGCGTGGCATCTGCTGCGCGCGGGCAAGACGGTCCGGCTGTTCGACGCCTATGGTGCGGGCAACGCACGCGCCTCGTCGGGGGGCGAAAGCCGCGTCATCCGCATGGGGTACGGCGCCGACACCATCTATTCGGAGATGGCACGCGACTCGCTCAAATATTGGAAAGATCTTTCCGACAGCGCGAGCGCACCGATCTTCCACAACACCGGCGTGCTGTGGTTCGCGCCACAGGGCGACGCCTACACCGCGCAGTCGCTCGCGTGGCTGCAGGCGAACCGCGTCGGCCACGAGCATGGCGACGTCCGCTGGCTGCAGGACAAATATCGCCAGATCCAATTCTATCAGGGCGAAACCGGCATCCTCGAAACCGAGGCGGGCGCGCTGATCGCGGCGCGCGGGGTGCAGGAGGTGATCGCCGATGCGCAGATCGAGGTCGAGCGCGTCGTCATGCCCGCGCCGCTCTTTTCGAAGCGGATCAGGAAGCACACGCTTCCCGACGGCGGCACCGCCGACCATCTCGTCTATGCCGCGGGCCCGTGGATCGCCGAACTTTTCCCGCAGCAATTGGGCGGCAAGATCGTCGCGACGCGGCAGGAAGTCTATCATTTCGGCGCGCCGCAAGGCGACAGCCGCTTCGCGCCGCCCGAGCTGCCCGTGTGGGCCGATTTCAACAACGGCCGCATCGTCTATGGCATCCCCGACCTCGAGGGCGCGGGGTTCAAGATCGCGATCGACGTCCATGGTCCGGCGGTCGATCCCGACACGATGGAACGCCAGCTCTCCCCGGCAGGGATCGCCGAGGCGCGCGCATACATGCAGCGCCGCTTTCCCGGACTCGCCAATGCACCGCTGATCGGCGGGCGCGTCTGCCAATATGAGAATAGCTCGAACGGCGATTATCTGATCGACCGTTTCCCGGGGCAGGAACGCGTCTGGCTCGTCGGCGGCGGCTCGGGCCACGGGTTCAAGAACGGCCCCGCGGTCGGCAAACGCGTCGCTGCGCACATCCTCGACAGGAATCTCGCCGTCGAACCGCGTTTCAGCTTTGCGACCAAGGGGACGGTCGCGGCGCGGACGGTGTTTTAAGGAGCCTGTGCCCCTGCGAAGGCAGGGGCCCATCTCCGGTGCTGGAATTTTGCGCGGCGGCAGGTGATGGCCCCCTGCCTTCGCAGAGGTACAACGGGGAAATTAGGTGCGCCTGACCGACTGCCACAATATCGACGACTTCCGCGCGCTCGCGAAGCGCCGCCTGCCCTGGCCGGTGTTCGACTATATCGACGGCGCCGCCGACGACGAGGTCACCCGCCGCCGCAACCGCGCGGCGTTCGACGATTGCGACCTGATCCCGCGCGTCCTCGCCGGGGTCGAAAGCGTCGACATGCGCACCACGCTCTTCGGGCGCGAAATGGCGATGCCGCTCTTCCTGTCGCCGACCGCGCTCCAGCGCCTGTTCCACTGGCAGGGCGAGCGCGCCGTCCTCCGCGCCGCCGCCAATGCGGGCACCGTCGCGGGCATCTCGAGCCTCGCGACGATCAGCCTCGCCGAAGCCGGCGCGCTGACGAACGGCCCCAAGCTGTTCCAGCTCTACGTCCACCATGACGAAGGGCTCAATCAGGCGATGCTCGACGCTGCACGCGATGCGAAATTCGATGCCGTGGCGCTCACCGTCGACACGATCGTCGGCGGCAACCGCGAACGCTGCCTGCGCTCGGGCTTCACCTCGCCGCCGCGTTTCACGGCGCGCAACATGTTGAGCTATGCCGCCAAGCCCGGCTGGGGTCTCAACTATGTCCTCCGCGAAAAATTCAGCCTGCCGAACCTTGCGACGCATGTTTCCGAAGGGTCGAGCGTCCCCAAATCGGTCGCCGAATATTTCACCTCGATGCTCGACCAAAGCCTCGACTGGAAACGCGCCGAGGCGATCCGCAAGAAATGGGACGGCCCCTTCTGCCTTAAGGGCATCGTCGCGGTCGAGGATGCGAAGCGCGCCGCCGACATCGGCGCCACCGCGATCATGGTCTCCAACCATGGCGGACGCCAGCTCGACGGCAGCATCTCCCCCTTCGACGCGCTCGCCGACATCGTCGAGGCGGTGGGGGACAAGGTCGAGGTGATCTGCGACGGCGGCATCACGCGCGGCACGCATGTGCTGAAAGCGCTGTCGGTCGGCGCCAAGGCCTGCTCGGGCGGCCGCCTCTATCTCTACGCGCTCGCCGCGGCGGGCGAGGATGGCGTCGCGCGCGCGATCGCGCTGCTGCGCGCCGAGATGGAACGCGGCATGAAATTGATGGGGGCCAGGACCCTCGCCGATCTCGGCTCCCATAATCTGCGCTGGCGGTAACCCGGCATTCGCGCACGAAAAAGGGGACGGCCTCCCCCGAAGCCGTCCCCTTAGCGCGTGGTCGCTGACCCGCTAGGCGATCAGAAAGATGCGCCCAGCGTAAAGACCACGGTTGGATCGTAAAGCGTGTCGAGCGCCTTGATGCCCGATTTTTTGACGTCGGTGTCGATATATTGGACCGAGAAGGTCAGCGGGCCCGCAACCGCCGAAGCGCCGATTGACCAGTCGATATATTTGCCGTCCGGCGACACAAGGCCCAGCGAACCGTCGTTGTAACCGACGCCCGCGGTCAGCGTCAGCGGCGTATTGGGCACGCCAAAGCCGGCACCGAGGTTCAGGTAGATATTGTCGTCGTCGCCGAGCGAATTCTGCTTGGGCGCATAGGCGACCATGCCGGTGACCGAGACCGGACCGATGTCGTGCGACAGCTTGCCGATGCCTTCGAAATAGTCGGTCGGCGCGCCGCCGTCATGGCTGCCCGGATAGGTGTAATAGGTCACGCCGATATCGGCCGTCGTGCCCGAGGCGATTTCGGTGTTGAAGCCCGCGTAGAGGTCGAGTTCGAACTTGCCATAGGCATCGCTGTCGGGGAGCGAGGAGCCCCAGACGCCCGCATAGAGGCCGCTTTCATGGCTGAGCGTCAGCGTCGGCTGCACGGCGACCTTTTCGTTCGACAGCGAAATTCCGCGGAAACGATAGTCCGAGGTGACCGCAATGCCGCCCGAAAGCGTGAACGGACCGCTGGCCGCTTCTTCTTCCTGGGCGAAGGCGGGCGTCGACATGGACGACGCGGCGAGCAGCATGCCGAAACACGCTTTGGTAAGAAATTTCATGGGTGATCCCCCTAAATAAAAAACGGATCGTCCCAGCCTGCCGTTGCGTGTTCACGCCTCTTCGTACGGGCCTGTAACGTCGAACGCGTTCGAAATTGCCGATTTTGCTGCGACGCACAAACGAAAATTGCGCAAAGTGACGAATCGGCGTCAGACTGTGTCTTTCGCGCAACAGGCGCCGCGGAACACACCGGGCTTTGCCAAGCGCCCCCCGGGCGGCTAAAGAGCGGCGCATATCTCCCTTTCTTATCGAGCCCGCACCATGAGCGATCACAACCCCGGCCTGCGCCCCTGGCGCGACATCGCGCGGCGCGAATGCCGCCAGATCATGGTCGGCAATGTCCCCGTCGGCGGCGGCGCGCCGATCAGCGTGCAGACGATGACGAACACGCTGACCAGCGATCCGGTCGCGACGATCGACCAGATCCGCCGCTGCGAGGAGGCAGGCGCCGACCTCATCCGCGTGTCGTGCCCCGATACCGAATCGACCGCGGCGCTCGGCAAGATCGTCCGCGCGTCGCGCATCCCGATCATCGCCGACATCCATTTCCATTATAAACGTGCCCTCGAAGCCGCCGACGCCGGCGCCGCGTGCCTGCGCATCAACCCCGGCAATATCGGTTCGTCCGAGCGCGTCGGCGAAGTCGTCCGCGCCGCAAAGGCCAACGGGTGCGCGATCCGCATCGGGGTCAACGCCGGTAGCCTCGAAAAAGACCTGCTCGAAAAATATGGCGAGCCCTGCCCCGAGGCGCTCGTCGAAAGCGCACTCGACCATATCAAGCTGCTGCAGGATCACGACTTCCACGAATATAAGGTCGCGGTGAAGGCGAGCGACGTCTTCCTCGCGGTCGCCGCTTACGCGCAGCTCGCCGACGCGGTCGACTGCCCGCTGCACCTCGGCATCACCGAAGCCGGCGGGCTGATCGGCGGCACCGTCAAATCGGCGCTCGGCATCGGCAACCTCCTCTGGGCCGGCATCGGCGACACGATCCGCGTATCACTCTCGGCCGAACCCGAAGAGGAAGTGCGCGTCGGCTATGAAATCCTCAAATCCTTGGGCCTCCGCACCCGCGGCGTCCGCGTCGTCTCCTGCCCCAGCTGCGCGCGGCAGGGCTTCGACGTCATCCGCACCGTGCAGGCGCTCGAAGACGCGCTCAGCCACATCAAGACCCCGATGTCGCTCTCGGTATTAGGGTGCGTCGTCAACGGCCCCGGCGAAGCGCGCGAAACCGACATCGGCATCACCGGTGGCGGCAATGGCAAGCATATGGTGTTCCTGTCGGGCGTCACCGACCATCATGTCGAGGACGCCGACATGATCAGCCATATCGTCAAGCTCGTCGAAGCGAAGGCGGCCGAGATCGACGCGGGCAGTTCGGTGAGCATGGACACGCTGCACGGCAAGGCGGCGTAACCCCCGCAAGCGACATTCCCGTGGCGGCTCAGTCCGTCCGCCGGTCGACCGCGACCCAGTTCACTTCCCATGTCGCGCCGCTATCGGCCGAAAAGGCCTGCTCGAAACGCGCCTCGTCGGCCGAAACCTGCGTGATGACGAACCGCACGCGGACGGGCCGCTCGCCCAGCTTGTCGTCGCCATAAAAGACGCCGCGTCCATCGGCGCCAAAACCGCCGATCACTGGCGGGGTCAACGCCCCGTCGCGCAGGCTGGCGAAGTTGAGGCTCCACCGGCGGGCGCCGGGATCGTAAAGCCGCAACGAGATGCCCTCGATCTTCCCCGCGGGCCCCGCGACCGACAGCTCGACGCTGTTCGCCCTGCCATCCATCAGGCTGCGGACGAGGCTCGTGCCGCGATATTCGGCCCAGACCGGCGGCTTGCCCGACAAGGGATTGCGCAGCACGCGCACCTCGGTTGCCCAGGTCCCGATTTCGAAATCGAAATCGCGCAGACCGTCGCGGACGGTCTCCGCGGGCGGAGCGACTGGCGCCGATTGCGCCATGGCGGAAACACCCGCGCTCCCCGCCAGCAACGCCAGCACCAGCAATCGCGCGCTCACCATCGGCATCGGCATCGGCATCTCCCGTCGTTCGCGCACTCTGTCGCCGGTCCTGATTACAGGGTGCCGGCGTGGCGGCAAGGGCGCACCTTCTCGCTGACCGGATAAGCGCACCATTGCCCCCCGCCGCGCGCGCGTTAAAAGCGCCGCAACCTCCCTCTCAGCAGGATAGCCCGGTGACCCTCTCGATCCGCCCCGCCACCCCCGTCGACCTGCCGCTGATCGCGCAGTTCATCCGCGACCTCGCCGATTATGAAAAGCTCGCGCACGAAGTCCGCTTCGACGAGGCGAAGCTCGGCGAGAAACTCTTCGGCCCGCGGCCTTATGCGGAAGTCCTGATCGGCGAAATCGATGGCGCGGCACAGGGCTTCGCGCTCTTCTTCCACAATTTCTCGACCTTCGAGGGCAAGCCCGGCATTTATCTCGAGGATCTGTTCGTCCGCCCCGAAGCGCGCGGATCGGGGCTCGGCAAGGCGCTGCTCGCGCATCTCGCCAAGCTCTGCGTCGAACGCGACTGCGCGCGCCTCGAATGGTGGGTGCTCGACTGGAACACGCCGTCGATCGGTTTCTACCAGAGCCTCGGCGCCAGGCTGATGGACGAATGGACCGTGATGCGCGTCGACGGCGAGGCCCTGACGGCTCTCGCGAACGCCTAGCCATCAAATCCCGTTCGCATCGAGCGAAGTCGAGATGCTCATCGGTTGTACCTGCCTTCAGGGTATCTCGACTTCGCTCGACACGAACGGAATTGGGAAGCTGTTTACTTCCGCGGCTTGCGCCGCTCCATCGGCCACTTGGGCATATGCGCATCGGACAGCGTCTTCGCCTCCGCCGGCGCCACACCCAGTTCGGTGAGCACGCGCACCAGCGCGTCGGCGGGTGCCACCGCGATGTCGGGCTGGACGCCATCGCCTTCCCAATCCTTGCCGGTCGCGGGGTCATAGGTGCGCCCGACCGGGATGAAGGCGCCATAGCCGCCGCCCAGATCCTCGCCGCGCCCGAAATGATTGGCACCGCCGGTCGCGCTACCCACCAGCACGCCGCGCCCGGTATGCTTCATCGCAAGCGAGAAATGCTCGGCCGCCGATCCCGTCGCGCCCGACGTCAGCACATAGATTTTCGCATCCCTCAGCCGTTTGTCGGCATTCGGCGTGATCCAATGTTCGCGCGTCACCATGCCGGCGTCGCCCTTCACCACGTGCAGCGAGGGAATGCCGGCGATCGGCGAGCCGCCCTCGGCGTCGACCGACGCGCGTGTCGCCATCGTGACGAGGCGCGTCTTCTTGTCGAAAATCCACGGGAACATGACGTCCATCTGTTCGAGCCCGCCACCGCCATGCGAGCGAATGTCAAAGATGATGGCTTTCGCGTCGGCATGGTCCGCCATGAACTTCGCCGCCTGCTCGGTCACGCTCGCATCGTTGGGAAAGACGTTGAAGCGGACAAAAGCAATCCCCGGCGCGATCCAGCCCGCCTGCTCGATCGGAGGCTTCTGCGGCCGCGGTCCGGGTGCTGGTCCGCTGGCACCTCCCGCGGGTCTCACCGCATCGGGAACGCGCAACCGCAAATGCCCGTCGGGCGCCACCGCGTCGATGTCGGCGTCGATCGCGCGGGCCAATGCCTCGCCCGAAAGCGCCTTGTAACGCCCGGCCTTCACACCCGCGCGCAGCGCCGCTGCGTATTTCGTGCCGGTTTCGGGATAGACATAGTCGCGCTCGAGCAGCGCGGCATATTTTTCGGCGACCGCATCGCCATTCACTTCGTCCGCGGCAATCGCCGCCGGCGAGGCGATCAACGGCGCAGCGATTATCGCACCGGCCATCAGCAGGCCGGGCAAGAGGCGCAGGGAAATCGTCATCTTCATCTCCAATCCAACCCCGGATTGGCCATGGCGTATCACATAGACAATACAGATCAACTACATTTGTAGTCGATCCGTCAGGGCTGCCGTCTTTTGCGAGCGAACAGGATCAGGACGATACCGAGGATCGACAAAAACAGGCCATTGCGCGTCCAAACCGTGTCGCCGAGCATGAAACTGCTCGCCGGCCAGCGGACGATGTCGAGCCCCTGCAGCACCCACAGCCCGCCGACAAGGATCGCCGCGACCCCGACAATCGTCAGGATTCCCCTTAAAGCCCCCATGACGCCCTCCCTATCTGCGCTGCAATCCGATCAGCGGCCGCAGCCAGCCGATGTTGCGCCCGATGACGTAGAAAAGCCAGCATCCAAGCGTGGTCGCGACGAGCAGGACTAGGAAGGACGGCAGTGCCGCGACGCCGGCCTGCAGCAGATACCAGCCGACGACGACGATGATCGTCTGGTGGATGATATAAAAGGGGAACACCGCCTCGGCGAGCATCGTGCGCGACGGGTGATCGCGGTTCCAATAATGGTCGGCGATCCCGACCAGCGCGACGATCGTCGCCCAGCCCTGCACCAGATGCGCGATATTGAACGGCAGCCGGCCCCACTCGGCGGGCTGCGCCCCGGTCAGCCAGAGGCACATGATCCATGCGACCACCGCGAACGCCGCGACCGCGAGGACCAGCGCGACGCGCCACCAGCGCGCCACCACATCGAACAGCTGCGGCCGCACCCGGAGCAACCAGCCGACAAGGAAGGGCATCAGATAATGAAGATGCGACGGGCCGTCGTCGAACAGCGCGTGCGTCTCCTCATGGTCCGGAAAGGCGGCATGGATGAGCAACCACGCCGCGAGCGGCCAGATGAGCAGCCCAGCGCCGCTGAGCCACCGCGCCGCGCCATCGGCGATCCGCGCCCGCATCGCGCCCGGCACCAGCGCCGCCAGGGCCGCGGCGAGCATCGTATAGACCCACAGATAAACGACAAACCACAGATGCTGCCACGTCGGCAGGACGATCCCGCCCAGCGATCCGAAGCGGAAATAATCATGGAGCCAGAAATGCAGGAAGCCATGCCGATAGCCATGCTGGCCGACGAGTTCGATCCACGGCTGCGGCGGGATGATGACGATGATGCCGAAGACGAGCGGGATCAGCAGCCGCGCGCTGCGCGAGCGCGCAAAGGCGCCGCTGCCGCCCAGCTTCGCGAACAGCGCCGCGCTCGCATAACCCGACACGAGGAACAGCAGCGCGAGCCGCCAGCTGTTCGTCGCGAGCATCGGCAACTGCACCCAGTCCAGCGGCTCGGCGATCTTCACATGCCAGCCCCACGGCACGAAATACATGCCGATATGATAGAGGATCAGCAGCCCGAACGCGCCGATCCGCAGCCAGTCCATGCCATGATGGCGCGCGGTGTTCAAAGGCTGCCGTCCCCCTTCGTTCCGTCATCCCGGCGAAGGCCGGGATCTCACCCTCGCGATCCAAAAGCAAGGTCGGGATTCCGGCCTTCGCCGGAATGACGAATGAAGGACTATTTCAGCACCCGCCACGCCAGCTCGGCAAACTCGCACAGGAGCGGCCGCGTATCGCGCGGGTCGATGATATCCTCGACCCCATATTTCTCCGCGGTGCGGAACGGCGAACGTACGCGATTGAGCCGCTCCCTGATCGCCTCCAGATGCGCCGCGGGGTCCTCCGCCGCCTCCAGCTCGCTCTTGTACGCAACCTCGACCCCGCCCTCGATCGGCAGGCTGCCCCAGTCGCCCGACGGCCAGGCAAAGCGGTACTGGAAGCGCTCGGCGTTCGACATCGCGCTGCCCGCGATGCCATAGGCGCGGCGCACCACCACCGATGCGAGCGGCACCGTCGCGCGGTAGATCGCGTTCATCGCCTGCACGCCGTACCGGATCGTCCCCGTCCGCTCGGCTTCGCCGCCGATCATAAAGCCCGGATTGTCGACCAGATGGACGATCGGCAGCCGGAACTGGTCGGCCATCTTCACGAAGCGTTCCGCCTTCTCGCTCGTCTTCGCGTCCCACGATCCGCCAAGATACGACGGATCGCTCGCGAGCACCGCGACCGGATAGCCGTCCAATCGCGCGAAGGCGGTAATCACCGCCCGCCCCCAACGCGCGCCCATTTCGAAGAAACTGTCCTGGTCGAACACCGCGTTCGCGATGCGCCGCATCGAGTAAACCTGCTTCGCCTCGCGCGGCACCGCCGACAGCAGGCTCTCCTCGCGCCGGTCGACCGGATCGCTGCATGCCGTGCGCTGCGCCCGGTCGTGGATCGACGACGGCAGATAGGACAAAAACCGCCGCGCCGCGGCAAAAGCCTCGACCTCGCTCGCGACCTCGTCATCGACGACACCGTTGCGCGTATGCACGTCGCTGCCGCCGAGTTCCTCGCGGTCCAATGTATCGCCGATCGCCGCCGCGACCGCGGGTCCCGCCGCGAACAGCTGCGACAGCCCGCGCACCATCACGCTGTAATGGCTCGCAACGACGCGCGCCGCGCCCAGGCCCGCGGTCGGCCCGAGCGCGAGCGCCACCACCGGCACGGTATCGAGGTTCGCGATGATCTCGTCCCAGCCGGGCACGTGCGGGATATAGGTATAGCCCATATCCTCCAACGTCTTGACCGACCCGCCGCCGCCGGTACCGTCGATCATGCGGATCAGCGGAAGGCGATATTCATGCGCCATCGCCTCGCACTGGACGAATTTCCGGTGCAGCGCCGCATCGGCCGCGCCGCCGCGCACGGTGAAATCGTCGGCCGAGGCGACGACCGGCCGCCCGTCGATATTCGCGCGCCCGAAGATGAAATTCGACGCCGCCAGATCCTCCAGCTCGCCGTCCGCACCATATTTGCCGCGGCCCGCGATCTTGCCGATCTCGCGAAAGCTGCCTTCGTCGACGATCCCCGCGAGCCGCGCCCGCGCGTCCATCTTGCCGCGCCCATGCTGCCGCGCGACCTTTTCCGCGCCGCCCATCTTCTCGGCCATCGCGCGGCGTTGGCCCAGCTCTTCGATCTCTTTTTTCCAGCTCATGGGGCGAAGGCTATCTTACGTTGACGGAAACGTCATCCGAAACCTATCGTCGGCAAATGACACGCCCGATCGCCCTCGCCCTCACCGCCGCGCTGCTCGTCATGTCGTCCGCCGCAGCCACCGAAACGCGTACGATTCCGGGCGTCGCCGACGCTTACAAGAGCGATGCCTTCGACCCGAACCCGATGCCCGCGATCGACGCCGCGCTCGCCAAAGCCGGACAGTCGGGCAAGCCCGTCCTGCTCGTGATGGGCACCGGCGGCTGCCACGACAGCGCCTGGCTCGCGAACCTGATCGCGACCGACCGCTTCGCCCCCGTCCGCAATCGCTACGAGATCGTCTACGCCGACATCGGCATGCCGCATATCAGCGGGCAAGGCCGCAACGCCGATGTGCCCAAGCGCTTCCGCTTTAAAATCAAGGGCACGCCGACCGTCGCGATCCTCGATGCGAATGGCACCGTGCTCAACCGCAAGGCGGCGCCCAAATGGCGCAACGCCGCGAGCCGCAGCGACGACGACATCTATAATGAACTGATGGGTTAGGGAGAGAGACATGGCCGACGGGATTCTCGCGGGGCGCACCGCGCTCGTCACCGGCGCCTCGCGCGGGATCGGCCGCGGCATCGCGATCGGCCTGGCCGAAGCCGGCGCCGACGTCGCGGTCAACTACACCCGCGGCGAAGACGCCGCCGCCGAAACCGTCGCCGCGATCGAGGCGCTCGGCCGCAAGGCCAAAGCCTATCAGGCGTCGGTCACCGACGAGGCCGCCTGCGCCGCGATGGTCGCCGCGATCGAGGCCGACTTCGGCCCCATGTCGATCCTGATCAACAACGCCGGCATCGCCAGCCGCGGGCAGTCGGTGGCCGAAACAACGCCCGAAGAAGTCGACAAGCTCTTCGCCGTCCACGCCGCCGGCCCGCACCGCCTGTCGCGTCTCGCGCTGCCGCAGCTCCGCACCCACGCGCGCAGCGACATCATTATCATCTCGAGCATCGCGACCTATACCCATTCGCCCAATGGCGCGCCCTACACGATGGCGAAGGCGGCCGGCGAAGCCCTCGCCTACGCGCTCGCCAAGGAAGAGCTCGGCAACGGCGTCCGCGTCAACATCGTCGCCCCCGCGCTCACCGTCAGCGACATGGGCGAGAAACTGTCGCGCGCGATCACCGGCAACGAGGACATCCACCATCTCGACACCAAAATGCCCTTCGGCCGCGTCGCCATGCCCGCCGACGTCGCCGCAGCGGTCGTCTGGTTCGTCTCGGGCGCGAACAGCTATTGCTCGGGGCAAAAGCTCAACATCGACGGCGCGGGTCAGGCGACCTTCCGGTGATGCGTCGCGGCGGCTTGCTGCTTGGCCTGTTGCTCCTGCCCCTCGCGCCGGCGGCTGGGCAGGTCGCATCGCCGGCGGAGGAAGATAGGCCTGCGGCTGAACCGGATGTGCGGCTGGCGGCAGGCAGGCCGGCAACTAGCGCGATCTGCCTCGGCCTCGACGAAGGTCAGGAGACGGCGCGTAAACAGCTCGATGAGGCCAAGAGCTTCTTCGACCCTCTCGCCTTTACCTGCGACGGCGATCTGCTCGATGCCGAAGAGGGTTTCGCTCCGCTCCTCCGCCGCCGAGGGCAGGAATCCTTCCGCCCCTATGACGATTCGAACAGGGCGGAGCTCGCGCCTGCAATCCACCTCCGTTCGACGGCGCTCTACATGCGCAGCAACTATCAGATCGTCCGGATCGATTGCGAATATCCGCCTGCCGACGACAGCGATGGATTGGGCAACCCGAAACCGAAGCAGGGGCGGGTCGTCCTCGATTTCCAAAACGAGTATATCAAGCCGGACCGGGGCAAATTCGAACTCGCGCTCGGCGCCGCCGACTGCGGCTTCATTGCCGAATGGCTGGAAGAATATAGTCCTGGCGAAGTGACCGAAAAACTGCCGTTCGACCCGATGGGCGAGATCATCCCGCACGCGGGAAAGTCGATATTTGAAGCCGTCGACATCGGCGGACGCCATTCACTATTTCATCGCTATGGCTCGCTCGGCGTGCTTCCCGACCCACCGAGCGACGCCATCGAAGGCCGGCTTGACCAGCTCATGGCCTATTTCGCCAACCGGGCGAAGGAAAGCGGCCGAAAGGTCCGCTGACTCTGCTAGTTGCCAACCCATGCGCCCCGATTCGCCCTCTCCCGTCATCCCCTTCCTGATCGCGTGTGCGGGGATCGCGACCTTTTCGGCGATGGATGTGCTGATGAAGGGCCTGTCGATCGAGCTCGGCGCCTATAACGCCGTGCTCTGGCGCACCGGGACCGGCACGCTGCTCGCGGGCGCGCTCTATTTCGCGAGCCGCCCAAAATGGCCCGACAAGGCGACGATGCAGATCCACGCATGGCGCTCGCTGTTCGTTGCGGGGATGGCGCTCTGCTTTTTCTGGGCGCTCGCGCGGCTGCCGATGGCGGAGGCGATCGCGCTCGCCTTTGTCGCGCCGCTGATGGCGCTCTACATGGCCGCGATCTTTCTCGGCGAGAAGATCGGTCCGCGCTCGATCGCGGCGTCGATCCTCGGCCTGTGCGGGGTGATCGTCATCGTCGCGGGGAAACTCGGCGGCAGCGACTATAGCGACGAGGCGCTACTCGCCGTCGGCGCGGTGTTCCTCTCGGCGATCTTCTACGCCTACAACCTCATCCTCGCGCGGCGGCAGGCGAAGATGGCCGAGCCGATGGAGATCGCCTTTTTCCAGAATTTCTTCGTCGCCGCGATCCTCGCATTGGGCGCGCCATGGTTCCTCGCTGTCCCCGCTGCGGGCCATGCGCCGCACATCCTCGGCGCCGCGCTCCTCGCGACGACCTCGCTGCTGCTTTTGAGCTGGGCCTATGCCCGCGCCGAAACGCAGATTCTCGCGACCACCGAATATACGGGTTTCCTGTGGGCGATGCTCTTCGGCTGGTTCTTCTTCGACGAAGCCGTCACGCTGCCGACTTTCGCCGGCGCGCTGCTGATCGTCGCCGCCTGCCTGATCGTCGCGCGCAAGGCGCCGCACGGCGACCCGATCGAGCCGGCGGCCGCCTGATCTCCCCTCCCATTTATGGGAGGGGTTGGGGGAGGGCATGTCGAGGTGGGGAGTTGCCGAAACAGGCCCTCCCCCAACCCCTCCCGCAAGCGGGAGGGGAGAAGATCACACCGCCGCCCGCGCCAGCCGGTCGTTGATCGCCGCGCCCAGCCCCTCGACCGGGATCGCCGCCACCGCGATCTTCGGCTTTGCACTTGCCGCCCCGGCGTGGAGCGCGTCGAACAACCGCGCCGCCGCCTCGGTCAAATCGCCCGCGGCGCTCAAATCATAATCACCCGCGACCGCGCCGAACCCGATCCCGAACTCGTCAGCGGCAAAAATCACCGCCCCCAGCCGCACCGGCTTTCCCGGCGCATAATGGCTCGCGAGCATCCCCGGCGCGACGATCTCCGATCCCTTTACACCGGTCACCGCAAGCCCGCTCGCTTCGCCGAGCATCGCGGCGGTCACCGGCCCCGGGCGCAATATCTCGATCGCGCCGTCCTGCACGCGAGCAATTGTCGATTCGACCCCTGCCGTCGTCGCGCCGTCGTCGATCACCATGGCGATCCGCCCGTCGAGGCTCGCGAGCACATGGCTTGCCTTCGTCGGGCTCACCCCGCCGCTCGCATTGGCGCTGGGCGCGGCGAGCGGTGCGCCACTCTCGGCGAGCAAAGCCTGCATCGCGCGGTGTCCGGGCACCCTTATCGCGATCGTATCGAGCCCCGCGGTCGCGATGCTCGCCACCGGGCAATCCGCTGTGCGCGGCACCACCAGCGTCAGCGGCCCCGGCCAGAAGCGCGCCGCCAGCAGGCGCTCGACATCGCCAAACACTCCTAGACGCTCGGCCCCGGCAAGGTCGGGCACATGCACGATCAACGGATTGAAATCGGGCCGCCCCTTCGCGGCATAAATTCGCGCGACCGCCTCCGCATTGCGCGCATCGGCGGCGAGGCCATAGACCGTCTCGGTGGGCACCGCGACCGGCTCGCCTGCCGCGATCAGCGCCGCCGCCTCGGCGATCGCCGAGCTATCGAACGGAAGTGCAATTGTAGACTTTGAGGCATCGGCCATGCCGCGCTATAGCGCCCGCGCAACGAGATTCACCAGCAAAGTAGCTTGCCCATGACCTATACGCCGCCGACCACCGAACAGCTCTTCGTCCTCGACCATATCGCGCGCGTCGACGCGATGGCGCAGCACGAGCGTTTCGCCGCCGCAACCCCCGACATGATCGAAGCGATCGTCACCGGAATCGGCGAATTTGCCGCCGACGTCTACGCGCCGCTCAACCGCGTCGGCGACGTCAACAACCCCAAATGGTCGGACGGCAAGGTCACCATGCCCCCGGGCTTCAAGGAAGCGTACAAAGCCTTCGTCGACAATGGGTGGGGCAGCATCGACGGCCCCGGCGAATATGGCGGGCAGGACCTGCCTTTCACCCTCGCGACCGTGGTGATCGAGGCGCTCGGCAGCGCCGACATGGGCTTTACCCTGTGCAACATCCTGACCCCCGGCGCGATCCACGCGCTGATGGCCTATGGCACCGAGGAACAGCGCCAGACCTGGCTTCCCAAGCTCGTCTCGGGCGAATGGAACGGCACGATGAACCTGACCGAGCCTGCCGCGGGCAGCGACGTCGGCGCGCTGCGCTCGACCGCCGAAAAGGTGACCGAAGGCCCGAACGCCGGCCTCTACCGGATCAAGGGCCAGAAGATTTTCATCACCTTCGGCGAGCATGATCTCACCGACAATATCGTCCACCTCGTCCTCGCGCGCACCCCCGGCGCGCCCGAGGGAACGCGCGGAATCTCGCTCTTCCTCGTCCCCAAATACCGCCTCGACGCCGATGGCAAGCCGGCGCATTCGAACGGCGTCCATTGCGCGTCGATCGAGCACAAGCTCGGCATCCACGGCTCGCCCACCGCAGTGATGGTCTATGGCGAGGACGAGGATTGCCTCGGCGAGATCGTCGGCGCCGAAATGGGCGGCATGCGCGCGATGTTCGTGATGATGAACAACGCGCGGCTGATGGTCGGCTGTCAGGGCGTGCAGATCGCCGAGCGCGCGACGCAGCAGGCGCAGCGCTTCGCCGCCGAGCGCGTCCAGTCGGCGCTCGCGGGCGGCACCGACCGCAACCCCGTCACGATCGACCAGCACCCCGACGTGCGCCGCATGCTGTGGCGGATGCGCGCGCAGACCGAGGCCGCACGCGCGCTGACCTATTATGCCGCCGCGCAGATCGATTTCGGCAAGCTCGGCGACGAAGCCGCCGCGATGCGCGCCGAGATCCTGATCCCGCTGGTCAAGGCGCACGCGACCGACATCGGTTGCGAGGTCGCGAGCCTCGGCGTGCAGGTTCACGGCGGCATGGGCTTCATCGAGGAAACCGGCGCCGCGCAGCATTATCGCGATGCACGCATCGCCCCGATCTACGAGGGCACCAACGGCATCCAGGCCGCCGACCTCGTCGGGCGCAAGCTCGGCATGGCGGGGGGCGATCTTGTCCGCTCCCTGATCGACGATATCGCGCACGGCGCCGCCGACTTCCCCGAATTGCAGCAGCTCGTCGACGCGTGCCGCGCGGTCACCGACTGGATGGTCGGCGCGAACACCGGCGACCGGCTTGCCGGCAGCTATCCCTATCTCACCATGCTCGCGACTGCCACTTGTGGCTGGCTGATGGCGATCCAGCACAAAGCCGCGCGCGCGGCGCTCGACGAAGGTAGCGGCGACCGCGCCTTCCTCGAAGCGAAGATCGCCTCGACGCGTTTCTATCTCCAGCAGATCGTCCCCGCGGCGACCGGCCTCGCCGCCTCGGCGCTCGCTGGCGACGCGGCGCTGGCGCCGCTGCCCGCGATCGCCTGAAACACATGGAATCCTGCGCCTGATGCTCCGGCGCGCGGCGCAGGATTTCATTCATAATTAACACGATGATAACCATCTGGGACTAGGCACGGGCCGGCAATTGCTGGAGACGTGCGTGCCCATCCCGGTCAAAAGTCTGATGATCAGCTGGCGAACCATCGCCCTGTCGCTGCTTCTCAGCCTGGCGGCGGGACTGACGTCGATCGCCGAACCTATCGATCGCGTGCTCGAAGCCTTCGTTGGCAGCGTCGCCTGGCGGCCAGTGACCGGCGACATCGTGATGGTCGAACTCGACGCGAAGACACTAGATGCATCACCCAATCGCGATTATGCGCCGCGGCATTATGCCGCCGTGGTCGACGCTGTGAATGCGGCAGGCGCCAAGCGCCTGTTCGTCGATTTCTATTTCGACCGCCGCGAAAAGGACCGCGACTTCCCTCTGCTCGTCGATGCTGTGAAGCGGATGGGCGACCGCGTCGTCCTTGCGGTGCCCACGCGGACTGCGCCGGGTTCCGGTGAAAATATCTCGACCTTTCCCAGCCCCGCTTTCGGCAACGACGTGCGGATCGCCAGCATCGCGTGGGAAACCGAATTTTGGCAGCTGTGGCGCGTGCCGATCAGCTATGCCGCCGACGACCGCGTGCTGCCCAGCTTCGCGTCGATCATCGCCGGCAAATATAGCGCGGAGCCGGCGACCTTCCGCCTCGACTTCACTTACGACCCAGCGACGATCCCGCGGTATAGCGCCGCCGATGTCGTCAGCGGCAAAGTCGCCGCACGCGAACTCGTGGGCAAGGACGTCATCTTCGCCCCGACCGCCCCCAATTTTCAGGACAGCTTCTTCCTTCCCGGTCACAACCGCCTTCCAGGCGGCTATGTCCACCTGATTGCCGCTGAGACGCTAAAGCGCGGCAATCCGGTCGACGTCGGCTGGGCGCCGGCCTTCCTGCTCGCCGTCGGGGTTATGATGGCGTTGCTGTTCGCGCAGGTGAAGCGCGGCTTCATGTCGCTCGCGGTGGCGACAACGGCGCTGCTCGTTGCCGGTAAGGTCGTCCTCAGCTCCATGCTGATCACGATCTGGATCGGCCCGGCGCTCGTCTTCATCGCGGCGATCGGCACCAACGTATCCCGCACCCGCCGCCGTGCCTCTGCGCAGCGCGAAAATCCGGTGTCAGGCCTCCCCAATTTCGAAGCGCTGCGGACGCAGACGGCGTTCGGCAGCGCGACTGTCGTCGCGGCGAAGGTCGTCAATTTCGAGGATCTCGCCGCCTTCATCCCGGGCGACGGAATCGGCAAGCTGGTCGAGCAGGTCACGCGACGCCTCCAGCTCGCGTCGCAGGGGACGACGCTGCACCACGATCTCGACGGCACCTTCGCGTGGCTCGTCCCCTATTATCAGCACAGCCAGATCGAGGGGCAGCTCGCGGGCCTCGCCGCGCTGTTCAACGCGCCGCTGACGATCGGCGAGCTGCGCGTCGACGTCGCGATCGCCTTCGGGGTCAATGACGAGTTCGAAGGGTCGAACGCGCAGCGCCTCGCCGCGGCGCTCGTCGCGGCCGAACGCGCGATCCGCACGCGCTCGCTATGGACAAAATATACCTCGCGGCAAAAGGAAGACGCCGGTTGGCAGCTCTCCTTCCACTCGCAGCTCGAGGACGCGCTGACCGGCGGCGACATCTGGGTCGCCTTCCAGCCGCAATATCAAATCGCGACGCGGCAGCTCGTCGGGGTCGAGGCGCTCGCGCGCTGGACGCACCCGACGCGCGGCCCGATCCCGCCCGACGAATTCATCGTCCAGGCCGAAAAGAGCCAGGACATCTATCGCCTGACGCTGTTCGTGATGGACCAGGCGATCCGCTCGGCGGCGCAGCTGCGCGAACGCGGGCTTCCCATCAGCATGTCGGTCAACCTGTCGGCGAGCCTGCTCGACCATAGCGACCTCGTCGGCACGATCCGCGTGATGCTCACCGCGCATCATCTGCCGCCCGAGATTTTGACGATCGAGATCACCGAAACAGCGCAGATCGAAAACAGCCGCCAGGCGCGCCAGACGCTCGCTCAGCTCCGCCGGACGGGCATTCGTTTGTCGATCGACGATTATGGCACCGGCCAGTCAAACCTCGAATATCTAACCGAGATCGAGGCCGACGAAATCAAGATCGACAAGCGATTCGTGATGACGATGCGCGATTCGCAGCGGAACCTCGAAGTCGTCAAATCGACGATCGATCTCGCGCACCGTCTCGGCGCCGTCGCGGTCGCCGAAGGCATCGAAGACGCCGAAACCATGGCGCTTCTGGCGGGCCTCGGCTGCGATGTCGGCCAGGGCTATCATCTTGGAAAACCTCAACTGTTTTCCGAACTGACCGCGACTCTCACCGCCACTTCCCAGAACCGCACTGCATAACTGCCAAACTGGCGGCAATGTTTATAGTTAAGACTCGATTTACCTTAATAATTAAGGTATACGCGCTGTTAACTGTTCCGTCGTGGGCAGTGCGACAGGAGATTTGTCATGGGTTGGTTTTGGCGATTCCTGGGCGGCGGCGGCACCGATAGCGGTGGCGGTCAGGCCTGACCCGGATTAGAATTTAGGAATGGGGCTCCGGCATAGCCGGGGCCCTTTTCTTTTGCCCGAAGCCCACGAGGCGGTCCGCCGCAGGAGGATCGCTTGCCGATACAATGAACCGCACCACAACAGCGTCACCGGTGCCGTCTTTCGCACTTGCCTTCCCCACTCAAAAAAATCCGCTTTTCATCCCGCTTCTGCCAATCCGCGCGCTAACCCGCGGAAAGGCTGGCGCGGCGCCTCGCGCTCGTGCATCCGCCGCGACGAGACGAATCAAATTATCGACGAATTGAGTCCCCGATCTGTCATTTAGCGTCTTGCATCGCGGCGCCGACGTGGCACTATAGGTGGTGGGTCACACACGGGGGCACCCCAAGAAATAGTATTCGGCTGCAACTGGCGGATTTCCGTCGTCCATCCCATATGGACACGGGAAAACCCTCGCTGCGCCCAAAAAAAGTGCCCACGTGGACAGGTTTAGATGCTAAGACCGGGGCTTCGCCCTGAGTCGAACAAGACAGGAACAAAGCGCACCGCGTGCGCGTTCAAATCGGGGGCGAATAAGATGGATTTTCGGGAAACGGAACGGGTGGAGACGAGCGACGTGGCGACGATGGAACTGGCAAAGAATGACGCTCCGGCAGCGAGCGAATCGGTTGCCGATGCGGCGCCCGCGGCGAAGCTCAACGACAGCAGCGAGCCCAAGGTGCACGCGCGCCGATTCGAGATCGTCACCGACAAAAGCCGCGACGCGCTGCTCACCGACTTCGGCAAGGAAACGCTCGAGGATCGTTACCTGCTGCCCGGCGAATCATATCAGGATCTCTTCGCGCGCGTCGCGTCGGCCTATGCCGACGATCAGGATCACGCCCAGCGCCTCTACGACTATATCTCGAAGCTGTGGTTCATGCCCGCGACCCCCGTTCTCTCGAACGGCGGCACCGGCCGCGGCCTGCCCATCTCCTGCTATCTGAACTCGGTCGACGACAGCCTCGAGGGCATCGTCGGCACGTGGAACGAGAATGTCTGGCTCGCCAGCCGCGGCGGCGGCATCGGCACCTATTGGGGCGCGGTGCGCGGCATCGGCGAACCCGTCGGCCTCAACGGCAAGACCAGCGGCATCATTCCCTTCGTCCGCGTGATGGACTCGCTCACCCTCGCCATCTCGCAGGGCAGCCTTCGCCGCGGCTCGGCCGCCTGCTATCTCGACGTCTCGCACCCCGAGATCGAGGAATTCCTCGAGGTGCGTAAGCCGTCGGGCGACTTCAACCGCAAGGCGCTCAACCTCCACCACGGCGTGCTGATCACTGACGAGTTCATGGAGGCCGTCCGCGACGGCGCCGAATTCAACCTCCGCAGCCCGAAGGACAACAGCGTCCGCGGCACCGTCGACGCGCGCGGGCTGTTCCAGAAGCTCGTCGAAACGCGCCTCGCGACCGGCGAGCCCTACATCATCTTCATCGACCAGGTGAACCGCATGATGCCGAAGCATCATCGCGATCTCGGGCTCAAGGTCACCACCTCGAACCTCTGCTCGGAAATCACGCTGCCCACGGGCCGCGACCATCTCGGCAACGATCGCACCGCGGTCTGCTGCCTCTCGTCGCTCAACCTCGAAACCTGGGACGAGTGGAACGGCGACAAGATCTTCATCGAAGACGTCATGCGCATGCTCGACAATGTCCTGCAGGACTATATCGACCGCGCCCCACCCGAAATGGCGCGCGCCAAATATAGCGCCAGCCGCGAACGCTCGGTCGGGCTCGGCGTCATGGGCTTCCACAGCTTCCTCCAGGCGCGCGGCCTGCCGTTCGAGGGCGCGATGGCGAAATCGTCGAACCTCCGCGTCTTCAAGCATATCCGCGCGCAGGTCGATCAGGCGTCGATGCTGCTCGCGAACGAGCGCGGCCCCTGCCCCGACGCCGCCGATCAGGGCGTGATGGAGCGTTTCAGCTGCAAGATGGCGATCGCGCCGACCGCGTCGATCTCGATCATCTGCGGCGGCACCAGCGCGTGCATCGAGCCGATCCCCGCGAACATCTACACGCACAAGACGCTCTCGGGCAGCTTCTCGATCCGCAACCCGCACCTCGAAGCTTTGCTCGTCGACAAGGCGAAGAACAGCGACGCGGTGTGGAACTCGATCCTCGAACGCGGCGGCAGCGTCCAGCACCTCGACTTCCTGTCGCAGGACGAGAAGGACTGCTACAAGACGAGCTTCGAGATCGACCAGCGCTGGCTGCTCGAACTCTCGGCCGACCGCACGCCCTACATCGATCAGGCGCAGTCGCTGAACCTCTTCATCCCGGCCGACGTCGAGAAATGGGATCTGCTCATGCTCCACTACCGCGCGTGGGAACTCGGCATCAAATCGCTCTATTATCTCCGCTCGAAATCGGTGCAGCGCGCCGGCTTCGCGGGCGGGGTCGAGGCCGACAACACCGCCGAAGCGCCGAAGTTCGAACTGAGCGCCGAGAGCACCGACTATGACGAGTGTCTGGCCTGTCAGTAACGCTCCCGCCGCGTGAACCCCGGCGAAAGCCGGGACCCAGCGCGCAGTAACGCAACACAGGATTGGACCCCGGCTTTCGCCGGGGCACACGAACCGAGACAAGACCCGAGGATAAGAACATGTCCCTTCTCGAAGCCCGCAAGACCTACAAGCCCTTCGAATATCCGTGGGCCTATGATTTCTGGAAACGCCAGCAGCAGATCCACTGGGTTCCCGAAGAAGTGCCGCTGGGCGAGGATTGCCGCGACTGGGCGCAGAAGATCAGCGACCATGAACGCAACCTGCTCACGCAGATTTTCCGCTTCTTCACGCAGGCCGATATCGAGGTGCAGGATTGCTACCACGACAAATATGGCCGCGTGTTCAAGCCGACCGAAATCAAGATGATGCTGACCGCGTTCAGCAACATGGAGACGGTGCACATCGCGGCGTACAGCCACCTGCTCGACACGATCGGCATGCCCGAAAGCGAATATGGCATGTTCCTCGAATATGACGAGATGCGCGCCAAGCACGATTATATGGGCACCTTCGGCGTCGACAGCGACGAGGATATCGCGCGCACGCTCGCGATGTTCGGCGGCTTTACCGAGGGCCTCCAACTCTTCGCCAGCTTCGCGATGCTCATGAACTTCCCGCGCTTCAACAAGATGAAGGGCATGGGCCAGATCGTCAGCTGGTCGATCCGCGACGAAAGCCTCCACTGCGAAGGCATCATCAAGCTGTTCCACACCTTCGTGAAGGAACGCGACTGCCTGACCAAGGCGGTGAAGGAAGACATCATCGACACCTGCCAGAAGACGGTGCGGCTCGAGGATGCGTTCATCGACCTCGCGTTCGAACAGGGCCCCGTCCCCGGCATGACGCCGAAGGAGATCAAGCGCTACATCCGCTACATCGCCGACTGGCGCCTCGGCCAGCTCGGGTTCCAGCCGATCTACATGATCGACGAGCACCCGCTCCCCTGGCTCGCCCCGCTGCTCAACGGCGTCGAGCACGCGAACTTCTTCGAAACGCGCGCGACCGAATACAGCAAGGGCGCGACGCGCGGCGACTGGAACAGCGTGTGGACCAGCTTCGACAGCCGCAAGAAGGCGAAGAACAGCGAAGACGCGGCGCCCGTCAACGACGCCGAAGCCGACGGCGAAGACATGTTCAAACAAGCCGGCATCGCCGCGGAATAAGCGACCCTGAAAACCCCTCCCGCCTGCGGGAGGGGCAGCAAGACTTGGGAGCTTGCTCCCTACTCGCCGCGGGGAGGGCAACGCCGCCCCACAAGATTAAGACAAGAAGTCAGAGGCAACCCAAATGACCGAAAAACAGAAACTCCTGATCCTCAGCCAACCCCAGCGCGCGAGCCTCGAAGGCCTGTCGAACCGCCGCCCCCAACTCCCCACCGATCCCGTGCGCGACGAACTCGTCACGCTGGGACTGGTCGTCAAGCAGGGCGCCAAATGGGCCCTGACCCCGCAGGGCAAGAAGGTGCTGGCGGCAAGCTCGAACCGGCGCAACTCGGGCGGATTTTCGGTTTGATAATGACGGATAAGCGGGAAGGATAAACTCGATACTACCAACCCGGAAACAATGGAAAAACTGGTCTAAACCAACTAAATACCAATTTATTGGTTTAATTGTTGCCGTGCTCGCTCTGTTTTCGGCCCCGCAATACATCGCAGGCTTGTTCGAGGAACCAACGGCGCGGAGTTATACGTCCGATCGCATCAAATATGTTCAAAAATTAGACGATGCTAGCACGTGCTTCGCCGCACGGCTGTATGTTGATGAACGCGATGAAATGCTGTCAAATTGTACCGTTGACCTAACTGGGCTTGCTGCGTTTTTTAAGACGTTTTCGCCGTATATTGCTACAACTCCCTATAGCGGCGCTGAAAATCTAGAAGGCTACAGCGTACAAGCCGAGGCTGCCGCACATATAATAAACGGCGCTGCGACGCGCGAAGACCTAATAAAGGGAGAGGAAGAACTTGGTATCAGCTTAGCCGAGGTCGCATATCATTTATGCGGACTAGAATGGCATCTTCGTTCGAGCCCTCCCGATCCCATAGGGAACATGTCTACTTCTCGCGTAGAATCTTATCAAAGAGCATGGTTGAACTGGCTAAGGTATACCAAATCGGACTTTCGCCACGCGTTTTTCTCTCATGATAAATATCGCGTAAAGGACGATCCGGATTGCTCAAGCTTCATAGGACTGATCGACTAAATCAAAATTCAGACATCCTGCGCTGTCTCTTCTCCGAGGCGCGACTACTCACCGGAACTGCGGAATATTGACTAGATTCGTGATTTCTTGCTCGGCGCACTCCGCATGGATGCCGGATCAAGTCCGGCATGACGATCCAGAGAGAAGCATCCAATCCGACCCCATCTTCGTCACCCCGGACTTGATCCGGGGTCCATCGCCGCCCTAGCCTCCGCCCCATGCACGCCGACTTCCAGCCCTGCGCCTATATCATGGCCAGCGCGCGGTGCGGCACGCTCACACCGGCGTCACCTCGCACCCCCTCCGCCGCGCCGGCAAGCGATCCGGCAGGGCAGCAGACCAACCGCCTCGCACGCTCCTTCCTATTCGCCGTCCTGCGTCAGTTCACCGAAATAATTGTCCATCCGCTGGCGCCCATCCTCCGAAAGCGCGATGTGGATCCGGCGCCCGTCGTCAGGATCTTCAGTGCGGTCGAAGAAACCTTCGTCGGCCATCGTCTTGATCCATCGCAACGCTGTCGTCGCGGGGACCGCCGCGGCGATACACAGGCTCGAAACCGAAACCGTCTTTCGCTCATAGTGCGACGCATACAGATCCAGCAGCATATCCCATGCGGGATCGGCAAAAAGATCGGCGGGAAAATGACTTTCCCGCCGCCGCCGTCTCCAGATCATTTCACGAATGCCGCGCGCCTTTCCGTCGGGAAAGGAAATCGGCACCGGCTTGCCGCGCCACCCGCCGCCAACATGTCGATAAGTCGATTCCGGCGTCGATATGACCGGTCCGTTTTTGAACAGCGACTGAATCTGCTGTTCGATGAGACTCAACCGATATGGCAGATCATAACCACTGCCCGGATCTATTCCTTCCCGTCCCATTCGCATCCCCCTGCTCCCAAGACACGGGAATCATGCCTCAAATCGCATCCATGTTCGCGTAAATTTAACTCCAAAATGAATTTTAAAACTTCCATATTGGCAATAATTCAGGAAAAATCCGAATAATTCCGTAACAAAGCCCGAAAACGACGCATGTCAAAATCGAGTCAAATAGGACAAGACTATTTAAGCTTAACAAGAATTGCGGCGACCACTTAATAGACTCTCACATTGCCGAGGCGCCGCATGGGTCCGGTTCAAGTCGGACGAGGCACTCGCCTCGTCCGAGATTACAACGCGGGATAGACCGTCCTGCCTTCGCGTAAACCCAATCTCGGCGCCGCTGCCGCGCCCCAAATCCTATTTCGCACACCCCGCCCCAAAAACCCCTGTCCTACATTCTCCGCCTATGCTCCAAACTGGCGGATGAGCCACATCGCCCCCATCCCCTCGCCCGGCGCGACCCCCGCCCCCACGGTCGACGACGCCCCCGCGCTCGACGCACACGGCCACGACCCCGCCGCTTACGACTGGGTGCCGGTGCTGAAAAAACGCCGCAAGGATGGCTGGTCGCCCGACAAGCAGCGCGCTTTTATCGAGGCGCTGGCCGACAGCGGCTCGGTCGCCACCGCCGCGCAGCGTGTCTGCATGTCCGAATCCTCCGCCTATCGCCTGCGCCGCGCGCCGGGGGCGGAGGCGTTCGACCGCGCCTGGTCGGCGGCGATCGAAGCGGCGTCGAAGAAATTGCTCGACGCCGCCTTCGAACGCGCGCTGGTCGGCACCGACGAGCCGGTGTTCGACCGTGAAGGCCGCCGCGTCGGCCGCCGCCTGCGCCAGAGCGACCGCCTGCTGATGTTCCTGCTGCGCGCCTACGGCCCCGATTGTTTGCGCGGCAATGCCGCCGGCCGAGCTGCCCCCGCCGCGACCCCGATCGCCGAGGCGCTGGTCCATCTGCACCCCGAACCGCCCGCCGCGCCCGCCGCGCTGATGGCGCCCGACGATCTCGCGGTGGCGCTGGAGGTGGCCGACCTGTGCGACGGCGAGCTGCCGCGCTGGTATCGCGACGACACGGACGAAGCGGTCCCGGTGTCGCCGGCGATGCCGGCGCGCGATGACGATGAGGCTGAACTTCGCTGAACTTTGGGACCGCCAGAGCGACTCCGCGCCCCTCAATGCACCGTAACTGGCCGCATCACCCCGCCCACGCGCGCCACCGCAAACATCACGCCGTCGCGCACGACCTCTGGCGGGCCTTCGAGCATATAAAGTTTCACCAGCTCGCGCGTGACCTCGCTGTCGTCGTCGACGACCAGCCGCAGCGAATCCAGCCCGATATTGCCGCGCGCCACCACCACATCGCGGACCAGCGCGAGCGGCCAGCGCGCGCTGGCGCCGCGATAGAGCGTCACCCCGTCGTGGCGGAGGTAATCGCCGCGCCGCCGCCACATGCCGAATATATACGCCCAGACGCTCAGCACCGCGGCGATCGCGAGCAGCAGCAGCGGCTGCCCGAAGACCATGTTCCAGAAGGCATCGACCGGATCGCCGCCCCAGTCGAGCCGCACCGCGAGCACGCCGAGCAGCACCGCGCAGGCGAATTGCCACCCCACCAGGGGCGCCGTGCGCAGCCGTGCCACCACCACCATTTTCCGGTCCCCGTCGATCATCGCGGCCTAAATAGGCATCGCCGCCCCGCCGCGCTACCCCGCGCGCTTTCGCACCGCCCTGCCCGCTGCGAGTCGCCAACATCGGCGCCAGCCAGCCGACGGACCGCCCCGCCCGCGCGGCGAGCCGCCACCGCTTGCGCCGCGCCGCTGCTATACTGGCGGGCGAAAGGAGAAAGCCCATGCAGGCCGTAACCGAAGGCGACCGCCGCAAGGAGGTTCGCGTCCTCCTCGATCAGATTCAGGCGCACCCCGAACGCGACTGGACCGCGGCGCGCCAGCGCCTCGCGACGCTCAATAAATTGATCGCCGGACCGCCCGGAAAACCGCCCCGCCCGCAACCGCATTAGCCACTCGTCGCGCACGCGCGGCGGTCCGTCGCAATCGCCGCGATGCGATGCAACAATCGGACATTGCACAAGTTTCTTGCGTCAAGGCATCGGCGCCGCCCCCTTCCCCCCCGCGGGGCGCGCCGATGCCTGACCCAGTCCCACGACGGAGACACAGACATGCGCAAAGCATTTGCCCTTCTGACGGTCGCCCCCGCCTTCCTCGCTTTCCCGGCGTTCACGCAAACCGCGCCCGCGCCGGCCCCCGCCCAGCTCGCCCCCGACGGCAGCGCCAACGTCAATCTGGTCGGCAAGGTCGGGCTGAAGGGCGGCGCGGTCGATGCCGCGGTCGATGGCGTCACCAACCCCGTCGGCGGCACCGTCGATCGCGTCGACAGCACGGTCGGCAAGGCCGTCGATACGGCGAACCTCACCCTCGCGACGCGCGAACAGGTGCGCGCGGGCGCCGAGCTTTACGACACCAGCGGCAACAGCGTCGGCACGGTCCAGAGCGTCGAGGGCGACACTGCCGTCGTGGTCCGCGGCGGCAAGCTCTACAATGTGCCGATTGCCCAAATCTATCATGGCGCAGTGGGTGCGACCCACGGCCTCGTCACCAAATTGTCGAGCGCCGAAATCCAGGCGCGCACCACCGCCGCGATCGAATCGCGCTGACATATCGGGACTAGCCGCGGCGACCCCTTGCAATAAGGGACGTGGCCGCGCTGGGGGGAGCCGGGTGCACTCGGCTCCCCGCCTTGGAAAATCGGGAGAGACCGCATCGCGCCAGCGATCGGGGAGGGAGCCGGGACACCGGCTCCCTTTCGTCGTTATGCCGCATCCGCATAGGAAAATGGCCCGCCCCAGGGGAGGGGACGGGCCAGTTCGGTGCCGCCGCGCCCGATTGCGCCGCCGGCCCTCTGTTATCTCGCCTAAACTATTCGGCCTCTTCGAACAGGTCGACCGCGTTCGCGGCGTTCGCCGACAGGCGAACCGTGTCGCCCTCGACCGCCGCGACCAGACCCGCGGGCAGGTAATGATGCTTGCCGTCGCCACTGTCGGCCTTGGTCAGCTTGATGCGCTCGCCGTCGAGATGGTCGACGGTGCCGACATGGACGCCGTCGGCGCCGACAACATTCAAACCTTCCTTGATCGCGCTATGGTCATGCTCTGCCATCGTCATTCTCCTTGCCGCTCCGGGAAGGGGGAGCTTCGCCATCATACGCGCAGAAAGCGAGTCGGCTCCATATCCCGAGGCAAGGCGCCCGAAAGCCGCGCCCACTTTCCATCGCGCCGCCGTCCCGAACGATCAGCACCAGGGGCGCCGCCGCCCCTCCCATGGCCGCGCCAGCCCTTCGTCAACGAGCACCGACCCGACGCTCGTCCCGCCGCGCGTCACGATGCGCAGGTTGCGGCCATAGCGATCGGTGTCGCGCCCGGCGCTTTCCAGGCTGAAGGCGCCGGCATTCAGCCAGGTGCGGAGCCGTTCGGTCGCGGCATCGCCGAGCGCCGCCTCCTCGGCGCAGCGCGCGGGATGCGTTTCGGGGGTGTCGATGTCGGCGATGCGATATTTGTCGCCCGCGAACCAGAAGGTGTCGCCGTCGACGACGCAATTGCAGCCGCCGCCGCTGTGGCAGAGCGCGAAGCGCGCCGACAGCGCATCGCGCTCCGCCGCGCCTTCGCCGCCCGCAAGCATGGACATCGCGGGCGCGGGCGTCGCTTCGGCGCCGCCCGGAAAGCCCTGAAAGGTCGCGAGCGTAGCGACGAACGCAGCGGCCATCGCCCGCGTCAGCCACAGCTTCGGTGGGGCGGTGCGCCGCCGGCGTACCGCCCGCGGATCGTGAAAATCGGGTTCGGACATGCGGCGACCCTAGCGGTGGGGGCCTGACAAAATCCCGGCGAGGCCGCTCCGCTTTGACCGGCAAAGCAGGTCAATCACGCCCGCTACGGCGCCGTTCTGATCCTCAATCCAAGGGTATCAGGGCGCGCCGCGCGGCGCGTCGTCCTCGACCCCGCCCTCGCCAAGCTCGTCATCCTCGTCGTCGTCGCTGCGTTCGCCGCGATAGGCATCCATGTCGATCCGCCCCGACCGTTCCATCTGACGCATATGGTCAACCAGATCCTGAACATCGTCGCTGGCGTTCCCGTTGCCGACCTTGTCGCTGTCTTCCTGCGGCCGATCGCGACGCGCGGCTTCGGCAACGCTCTGCGCCTGCGCCTCCTCGTCATCCTGCTCGCGATTGCGCGCTTCGGGGGCTTCGTCGGCTTGGGCATCTGCTTTGCGGGGATCGTCGATCATGGCCGGCTCCTTTCAGGGGACAGCCGGGAAACGCGCGGGATCGCGCGGCCGTTCCTCAGGCGGCGGCCGCCAGTATTTTCGTCTCGATCACACGAATGAAGACCTCGGGATCCTGCGCCCCCGGGATCAGCATCCGCCCGCCGAGGATGAAAGCGGGCACCCCGGTGATATTCTGGTCGGCCCAATAGGCTTCCTCGGTGCGCACCATCTCGCCGAACTCGTCCGACGCCAGAATCGCCGCCGCGCGCGCGCGGTCGAGCCCCACCGACGCCGCGACGTCGGCGAGCACCGTATGATCGCTGACATCGCGATTGTCGGTGAAGTGCGAGGCGAACAACGCGAGCTTCAGCGCGGTCTGCACGCCCGTCGCCGCGTCCTGCTCGGGCTCCTCAAGCGCCCCCGCCCAGGTCAGCAGGCGGTGCGCATCGAAACTGTTACGCACGCGGCTTTCACCGCTGCGGTTGAAGGTGAAGCCGAGATCGGCGGCGACCTCCGCCATCTTGCCGCTGTTCGCGCGGCTCTGCTCGGCGCTAATCCCATATTTGCGCATGACATGCGCGGCGGTATCCTCGCCCTCCGCCGGCATGTCGGGGTTCAGCTCGAACGGATGCCACTGAACGCGGAAATCCAGCCGCTCCGCAAAATGGTCCATGACCTTGCGGAACTTCAGCCAGCCAATGATGCACCAGGGGCACATTACGTCGGACACGATGTCGACGCTGAGGCGCGGTATGCGCGGTTCGGTCAAATTTCTTCTCCTGCCGGCACGCCCCGCCGCACTCAGTCGGAACGGCGATCCTTGCCCGTCCGCCGATCGCCGTTGCGGCGATCCGGCCCTTTATAATTCGGGTCGTCGGTCGTCCGGCGGTCACTCGACCGCCGCTCCGAACTCGTCCTTTTGTCCTCATCGCCTGTCATACGCTTCCTCCCCACCACAAAGGAAAACAGAAGCGACCCCGCGCGCAATAACTCATAAATTGGTTAAGAAGACAAGCAGCGGCGGGAATAGGCCATTGTGGGTAGCGTCGGGTTTGGGGTGGCAAGCGGACGTTGCCTTCACCCCACTTCGTCATCCCGGACTTGATCCGGGATCCCGCTTTTTGACGCACTCAATGGCTTCGGCATCAGGCGGGACCCCGGGTCAAGTCGGACGAGTCACGCGCCTCGTCCGAGGATGACGACGATGATTATCCTTCTTGCCCATATGTGTACCCCGGCGAAGGCCGGGGTCCAGGGCTTTGGAGAGCCGACCTATGTTGGCCCCGCTCTGGACCCGGCCTTCGCCGGGGTACATATTTCTAACGGTAGCTTCCGGTCGAAAGCTGCCCACGCATCAGATCATCTGAAACGACCCGCTCTTCTCGAAAGCGGTAAATGCCTCGACGCTTCGGCGCATATTCTCGAGCATCGGGGGCAGGTCGTCCGGGCGATACCAACGCAGATCCAGCGTTTCCGAGCCGTCGGCGGTCACATCGCCGTCAAATTCGGTCGCAAAGAACATCATGACGAAGAACTGGCAAACATCGCCGTTCGGGAAGCGCACCGTCTCATATTCCGGATCGCTGCCGAAACCGAAGGGCACCGGATTTCGAATGCGAAGTCCGGTTTCCTCAAGCGTCTCGCGGACGGCCACCTCCGTCAGATCCTCGCCCTCCTCCGCATTTCCGCCGGGAAGTCCCCACACGCCGAAGTCGCTTCGATGTTGCAGGAGAATCGATCCGTCGCCGCGGACTATCACGACGCGCGCGCCCGGGACGAGGAGGCAGCGGCTCCCAACGAGCGAACGCAGCTTTCCAAGATAGCTGTCCGCGAAACTCATCGGACGGCCCGCTATCCAGCGTCGACGGGCACCGCATTATCGACCGCCGCGACCGGCCGCGACAATACCCACCAGCTGCCGATCATCAGCAGCACGGTCAGCGCCTCAATGATCATCGCCTGCACGATCCCCGTGTTCACCGCATCGCCGCTCGCCACCCCGAACAAGCGGCCGGCGAGCGCGGTGCCGTAAAGCGCGGCGGGCACCAGCAGCGCGCGCAGCCAGCCCGGCACCAGCGCGCCGGTCGCGGCCGCGCCCGCGGCGACAAGGAAAAAGGCCGACAGGTCGGCGCGGATCGTATTGGTCGCCGGGCCCTCGACCAATATGCCAAAGGTCTCGGTATAGCTCGCGGGGTCGAACAACCCGCGCGCGCCGACGATGACAAAGAACAGCGCCCACAGCAGGACGGCGCCGCGCAAGACCCAATTGACCATCATTCTTCTCCCCGATTTGCCGGCAGGCTGCGGCATCGGAGAAAAAAGTGCAATCTATTCCGGGTTAAACATCGTCCGCCGCGAACGTCTCTTCGATCCAGCCGCCGCCCAGCACGCGCGAATTGTCGGCGGCATCGTACAGCACCGCCGCCTGCCCCGGCGCGACGCCATATTCGGGCGTCGCAAAGATCAGCCGGTCGCCCGCGACGCGCGCGGGCACCGGCTTCGCCATGCTGCGCACCTTCGCCAGCACGGCGCGCCCGTCGACCGCGCCCAGCCAGTTCGCTTCGCCCAGCCGCGCACCCGACACCGCGAGCGCGCGCCGCGGCCCGACGATCACCGCCTTCGTCGCGGCTTCGAGGCGCACCACGTACAATGGTTCGGCCTGCCCGCCGATCTCGATCCCGCGCCGCTGCCCGACGGTATAATGAATCAGGCCCTTGTGCGCGCCGAGCACGGTGCCGTCGACATGGACGATGTCGCCCTGATCGTCGGCCTCGGGACGCAGCTTGCGCACCAGCGTCGCATAATCGCCATCGGGGACGAAGCAGATGTCCTGGCTGTCGGGCTTGCCCGCGACGCCGAGCCCCAGATCGCGCGCGATCTCGCGCACCACGCTCTTCTCAAGGCCGCCCAAGGGAAAGCGCAGAAAGTCGAGCTGGTCCTGCGTCGTCGCGAACAGGAAATAGCTCTGGTCGCGCGCCGGATCGACCGCACGGTGCAGTTCGGCGCCCGCCGGGCCCATCACACGCCGGACATAATGGCCCGTCGCAAGGCAATCGGCTCCCAGCTCTTTCGCGAGCCGGAACAGGTCGGTGAACTTCACCCCCATATTGCAGCGCACGCACGGGATCGGCGTCCGGCCCGACAAATATTCGTCGGCGAACTGGTCGATCACCGTGTCGCGGAAACGGCTTTCATGGTCATAGACGTGATGCGCGAAGCCCAGCCGGTCGGCGACCGCGCGCGCGTCGCGGATGTCCTGCCCGGCGCAGCAGGCACCGACGCGCTTCGCCTTGGCGCCATGATCATAGAGCTGGAGCGTCACGCCGATCACCTCGGCGCCCGATCGCGCGGCGAGCGCGGCGACGACGCTCGAGTCGACTCCGCCCGACATCGCGACAACGATTCGCCGGTCCTTGAGCGGCGAAGCGAGCTGAAAGTCGGCCTGGGCGAGCCCGGCGGGGGAAGGAATCGTCGCAATCATGGTCGGCGCCATCTAGGGACGCGAATGCAAAAAAGCCAGCTTTTCCGCGCAAAGTGTCAAGATATTGACGGGGATTAAGCTTCGCTAACGGGTTCTGAAACGGGCATTTACGGGACCTTAGCTCCTCTGGCGTAGACGAGTCGCATGAACTTCGTTCCGTCCGATCTTCCGCGCATCGCCGGCGCGGCCAAGCTGTCAAAGCCCGGCTTCGACATCATATTGGCCGTGTCCAGCGCACGCCAGGCCGCCCTGCCGACGGTGCGGCAGCTCAGGACGCAGGCGCATCGCGAACGCCATGCCGCGAAGCTTAACGCCGTGCGCCACATATTTTGCGGGACGCGCGCAACAGCGGAACAAAAAGCCCCGCGCGTCGTTCGTTTCTTCGATTTATCCGACGATGCGAACGCCCTGCCCGAAACTATGAACGGCCTGTTTACCAGAGGATTTCAGCCGATGTTGAATCCCTCGGATCTAGATATGAATGCGTCGGGCACACCCCCCTCCGACGGTAATAATGTGGAATGACTATGATCGAGAATCAGAAAATCCGGCCCGCACAGGTTATCGGCCCCCTCGGAGAGCCCTTGACGCTGGACTCGCTGCCGCCGCCGACGACGACCCGCTGGGTCGTTCGCCGCAAGGCAGAGGTCGTCGCGGCCGTTAACGGCGGACTCCTGTCCGTCGACGAAGCGTGCGAACGCTATGGGCTGACCCTCGAGGAATTTGCCGGCTGGCAGCGGTCGATCGACCGCAGCGGCATGCCCGGACTGCGCGTCACGCGCATCCAGCATTACCGCGACCTCTACGAGCGCCAACAGCGCTTCTAAAGGCCGCGGGACCGGACCAGACATGAGAGAGGGCGCTTCGGGCGCCCTCTTTTTTTGCCTGCCGTACACGGACTGGCAAAAAGCCGGGGCGATCCGGGCCGGCCTTAGCAACGCCCATATCAGAAAAGAAATACACGCGATTTCATTAGCTTGACAATTTCATTGCAACCCTTGCGTTCACCCCGCGTTAAGCCCCCAAGTCAACTTTGGGAGTCATTCAATATGCGTAAGATGTTCATCACCCTCGCCGCCACCTCGGCCCTCGCGCTCGGCGCCTGCCAGAGCCCGGCTGCCGACAAGGTCGAGGATCAGGCCGAAGCCAAGGCCGACGTGATCGACGAGCAGGCCGACGCCATGCCCGAGGGCGCGGCCAAGGAAGCAACCGAAGCGAAGGCCGACGCGGTCGAAGCCGCCGGTGAGGAAAAGGCCAACGCGATGGACGATAGCGGCGAGATCGCGCCGTCGGAAGTCGCCCCCACCACGCCGCCGGCCGACCCCGCCAAGAAATAAGGGCTGCCTCCCCTAAAGGGCAGGGTGAAGGGCGCCGGATGATTCCGGCGCCCTTTATCGTGCGCGGCCTATTTTCGCGAACCTGTGATCTCGATCACCGTCGCCCCGCGCAATCGCAGATATTGACCCTGAATGGGACGGGAACTCGCTTTCAGCGACCCATTTCACGGACCACCCTCCCGCCGCCACCAGCGACCCAGGGCGGCGGGAGGGACTAGCCGCTGGCTTGTTCCAGCAGGCGCAGCACATCCTGCACCCCCGGCGCATCGTCATCGGCGCGCAGCGCCGCGATCGCCGCCGCGACGTCGAGCCTATAGTCCGCGACCCCCGCCGACTCGCCCGCCCACGCCGCATCCATCGATTTCACCAGCCGCCGCGCCGCGGCATTTTCCGACAGCATATGCACCTCGAGCATATCAAGCCCCTCGGCATGGCAATGGACGAGCAGCGCCGCGGTCATCATCCGCGCCAGCCCCCGCCCCTGGAATGCGTCGAGCACCGCAATCGAAAATTCGCCCACCGGCCCGTCATGCCGATGGCGCACCGCATGCACCGCGCCGATCGGCGGCTGCCCCGGGCATTCGGTGCAGATCGCGCCCCACGCGATATGGTCGTGCCCGTCGACATCGGCGAGCCGCTCGACCACCGCATCGGGCAGCACCGGCGCGGGCGAGAAAAAGCGCAGATAGCGCGACTCCGCCGACAGCTTCGCAATCCCCTCGCGGATCAGCGGCGCATCGTCGGGGGTGATCGTGCGCAGGCACACCGCGGTGCCATCGTTCAGCGTGCAGTGCACCGCGATATCCTCGATCCGCGGCGCCACCCGCGCCCCTGCCTGCTTGTCCATTCCGGTCATCGCGGCCTCCTGCCCGCGCACGATAGGGGCGCCGCGCCCCGCCCGCAATCCACCGCTTGGCGGCGCGCCCTACGCATTTTTCCCCCGCCATAATCGGTGAAATGTTGAAAGCCGGACCACCCTTAACTTTGGTAATGTTGCACCTCGAAGTCGAAAAGGTTGCACGTCTGTGATCCACGCCCACCCGGACAGCGACACACGCTATGAAGTGCTCGGCGACCGCCTCGCGCGGCTGCGTCAGGCACGGGGGCTCAGCAAGACCGACATCGCCGGCCGGCTCGGCGTCACCGTCACCTCGATCTGCTATTGGGAACAGGGCCGCTCGCGTCCGCGGCTCGCGCGGCTGGAGGCGCTTGCCGACCTCCTCGGCACCTCGCCCACCGAGCTCCTGAGCCGCGACAGCGCGCCGGGCAGCGACCATCTTTCGGACCTCGTGACCCGTATGCGCGCCGAAATCGCCCACGCCGCGGGCACCACCCCGTCGAAGGTGCGCATCACCATCGAGATGTAGGCGCCCGCCGCCACCCCCTCCCCCTTCGTCGCCCCGCCCCTGACACGGGGCGGCGTTGGGCGCATGCCTCTCCATTTTCCCCTTTCCTACATTGTTCCCATATGGTTCGTTTATGAAATTCAAACGAACCACAGGAACTAAGCCCATGAAACAGGAAATCCTCCCGCCCCTCCCCGCCGTCATCGACGCGGAGGCTGACCCCGCCATCGATCCCGATGCTCTCCCCGAAGAACTCGCCTTCACCCCCGTCGAACAGCGCACCAAGCGCTGGACCGGCATCACCGCGCAGAAACAGCGGATGTTCATCGCGCATCTCGCCGCGACCGGCGCGGTGAGCATGGCGGCAAAGATCGCGGGCCACTCGACCTCGGCCTTCTACCAGCTACGCAAACGCGACGACGCCGGCAGCTTCGCCGCCGCGTGGGACCGCGCGGTCGAGGCGGGCGCGCGCCGCGTCGCCGATCTGCTCATGGAATATGCGATCTACGGCGTGCCCGAGACGATCTCGAAGGAGGGCCGCGTCATCCTCGAACGCCGCCGGCCGAACGTGCGCGCGATGCAGCATATCGCCGCGAGCCGCTTTCCCGAGAGCTTCGGCGCGGGCATCAACCCCGTCGATGCCCCCGCCACCGCCCTCCCGCACGCGGTCCGCCGCCTGCGCGAGAAATGGCAGGCCGAGTGGGAGGCCGAGCGCCAGGCGCGCCTGATGGAACGCAATGCCCGCGCGAACCGGCAGGACACCGACCTCGACGACCGCCTCCGCATCATCCGCACCGCCTATCAGCGCAAGATTTCGCACGACCCGGTCAAGCGCGCCGCGTGGGACCTGCTCACCGGCCCCGGAACCGATTGGGCCGCGGTGCGAAAAGCCGACGCCTATATCAACCCGCAGAAGCACGAATGGCACATGCACCACCCCGACATGATCGTCCCGCTGTCGGCGGGTGCGGGCAATGTCGACTGGGAGGAGGCCGAGGGCGGCGACCTGTCGAACCCCGCCCCGCCGCCCGCCGACCATGTCCGCTGGACCGAGGGCGGCGAAGAGGACGAGCTGTGGTTCGACCGCTTCGAGGAGCATATGATCGAGGGCGAGGCGGGCGAAAGCGACCTCGCCAGCGGCAAGATCACCCGCGGCGACATGCGCGCCGCCGCCAACCGCCTGCGCGAGCGTGCCGAGGGCTGGCAACAGGCGCGCCAGCCCGTGATCCAGCACCCCCACGAGTTCCTCGCCGACACCCACAGCCAAAGCGGCCCGACCAGCCGCGACCGCGACGCCGCCCGCCGCCGCGCCGAGCGCGAGATCGCGGCGCTCGAACGCGAATGGAACGCCGCCTACAGCGAGGCGAGCTGGGCGGCGTGGAAGGCGGGAGGGCCGGCGCCCGGCGCGCGCCAGGCGGAAGACGAAGCATGAGCCTCGACCGCCGCCTCCGCGAAGGCGCCTCCACCCCGAAACCGGCTCCGCCCGCTTCGGCCGAAGGGTCGAGATCGAATGGATCCAGCTGCGCGAGCCCTATGGCGGCTGGGTCCCCTACGAAGGCTTCCAGCCCGAAAAGGCCCAGACCTGCCTCTCCATCGGCCGCCTGATCCACGACGATGATTGCGTGAAGGTCCTCGACGGATCGGCGATGATCGTCGGCGACGAGGAACGACTGATGCTGAGCGGCGTGATCGAGATTCCGGCGCGGTGCGTGGTGCGGATTGTGCGATTGGAGGAGGCGATGACACGATAGGCTAAGTTCAGGGAGGATGAACTTTCCTTTAAGCTGACTATTCTTAGATAATGGATAATCGTTCGCAGGAGAGTCGCAGCCAGTTGATGGCGAAGGTCGGCTCGAAGAATACAAAGCCCGAAATCGAAGTGCGGTCCTTGCTTCACCGGCTTGGGTATCGCTTTCGCCTGCATCGGAAGGAATTGCCGGGTAAGCCCGACATCGTTTTCAAACGACGCCGTAAGGCCATTTTTGTGCACGGATGCTTCTGGCACGGGCACGGCTGTCGGATAGGAAAACTTCCGAAATCCAATCTTGGATTCTGGCATGAGAAGATCGAACGAAACCGCAAACGCGACGCCGAGAAACGGTCCGAATTGGAGCAGCTTGGATGGTCAGTCGAAGAGATATGGCAATGCGAAATCAAGAATAATCAATTGCTTGAAGAGAGGTTGCAGAAATTTCTCGGACCCACAAATTCGATCGACATTCCCTAAATGTTCTGCTACGAACGCTCTACGAGATTCGAAGGGAGTTTAAAATGAGGCCAATCGGGATCGACCTTTTCGCCGGTGCTGGCGGGATGAGTCTCGGCTTCGAACAAGCTGGTTTTGACATTGTCGCGGCTGTAGAAATTGATCCGGTCCATTGCGCTGTCCATAAATTCAATTTTCCTCATTGTGCCGTCATGCCGCGCTCGGTTGTTGGACTGACCGGTAGCGAAATTCGAGTTGCAGCCGGAATCGGCAAACGGCGTGTCGACGTTGTTTTCGGCGGCGCACCCTGTCAGGGATTCTCGATGATCGGGCAACGAGCGCTCGATGATCCCCGCAATGCACTTGTGCGGGACTTCTTACGGATCGTCGCCGAATTGGACGCGACCTACTTCGTATTTGAAAATGTAAAGGGACTGACGATCGGCAAACACCGCCAGTTTCTGGACGAGATCGTCGCCACAGCAAACGAACTAGGTTACGATGTGCTGTCGCCATGGCGCGTGCTCGACGCTGCCCATTTTGGTGTTCCGCAGCATCGTGAGCGTCTATTCCTGTATGGCGCAAAGCGGCCGAAAGCACTGCCTAGCTATCCCCAACAAACAACCAAAGCGGCCGATGGCCGCGGCAAGGCCCCCGCGACACTCCCTCTGGGGCCGAACGTGTTCCAAGCGCTATCGGATATTCCCGATGCCGACCTATTCGAAGCCCTATTCCACACCGACGAAATTCGGCCCGATGCTTGGGGCAATCCGAGCCCCTATGCTAGCGAGCTACGCTGCCTGACCAACAACGCTTGGCATTTTGGCTACGTGAGACAATGGGATCCATCGTTGCTGACCTCGAGCGCCCGAACGGACCATACCGACATTTCGCGAAGGCGTTTCGCAGCTACAACCGGAGGCGACACCGAACCCGTGTCACGATTCTATAGACTCGCCCCGGAGGGCCTCAGCAATACATTGCGCGCCGGAACCGACGGTGCGCGAGGCGCCTTCACCAGCCCACGACCGATCCACCCCGAACACCCGCGCTGTGTAACGGTGCGAGAAATGGCACGACTTCACGGCTATCCCGACTGGTTCCGTTTTAACGAAACTAAGTGGCATGGTGCACGCCAGATCGGCAATTCAGTTCCGCCTCCGCTCGCTCGCGAAGTCGCGGCAAAGGTTTTGGAATCTATGGGCACAGCGCCGGAAACGCCGTTCGAAACGTTAAGCTTAGGCGATACAGCTTTGCTGCGAATGAATCTATCGCAGGCTGCTGAGCATTTTGGAGTAGCAGCGATTCCGTCCAAACGAGATCGTAAAAGCGGCGCCGTAAAACGCCGGCAACACGAAATTGAAGCCGAACAACTTGCGAGGCGCGCATATGGCCGATGACGCGGCTCCCGACGAGATAGAAACGCCCGCATCGCCAAAGCGCACAGCGGCCTACAAATCCATAATTCTCGACATTTTCCAGCGCTTTTATAATAATGGCGATACGGAGTTTGAGTTCCATCGCGATGACATAGCTGTAGCCGTCGAACGAACAGGCGTAAAAAGCCCAAAAAATCCTGGTGATGTAATATATGCTTTTCGGCATCGGACTGCATTGCCGAAGCCCATTTTAGACACGCAACCCGACGGCCTTTATTGGCTAATCTTAGGAGCTGGCGACGCGCAATACAGGTTTAGATTGAGTCGCCTGTCTCATTTGGTCCCTACGCCCGGCCTTATGATTCGAAAAATTCCTGATGCAACACCAGGAATCATAAATCAACACGCGCTGACTCAAGAACAAGCCCTGCTTGCCAAGGTAAGATACAATAGACTTGTCGATATTTTTCTTGGAATTACAGCATACAGTCTCCAAAATCACCTTCGAACCAAGATCGTTAACTACGGCCAAATAGAGATAGATGAGCTATACATTGGAGTTGACAGCAATGCGGCTCAATATATCGTCCCGGTACAAGCAAAGGGAGGGAACGACAAGCTTGGGGTGATACAGACTATTCAAGACGTGACGTTTTGCAGAGTTGGGAACAGCGCAGGAAATAAATACGAAAACTTGATACCGAGAGCGGTGTCGACACAGTTTATGAGCGATGACGTGATAGCGATGTTCGAGCTCGTTTTCGACGGAAGCGACGTATCGATCGTGCAGGAAAAGCACTATCGGCTGGTCGACGCCTCGGAAGTAACACTCGCGGAGCTTAAACTGTATTCCCAAGGCTAGGACATCGAAGGGGCGAACGGCCCGGCAGCTTCAACCACCCTGCCCCATTTTTCCTTAGCAAATCAGGCATCATCCCCCATCCGCAGCGCCGCAATAAATGCCTCCTGCGGGATATTGACGTTGCCATATTCGCGCATCCGCTTCTTGCCCTCTTTCTGCTTTTCGAGCAGCTTCTTCTTACGGGTCGCGTCGCCGCCATAGCACTTCGCCGTCACGTCCTTGCGCAGCGCGGCGATCGTTTCGCGGGCAATCACCTTGCCGCCGATCGCGGCCTGGATCGGGATCTTGAACATGTGGCGCGGGATCAGGTCCTTCAGCCGCTCGCACATGCCGCGGCCGCGCGTTTCGGCGGTGCCGCGGTGGACGATCATGGAGAGCGCGTCGACCGGCTCGTTGTTGACGAGAATGCTCATCTTGACGAGGTCGCCGGGGCGGTGGCCGATCTGGTGATAGTCGAAGCTGGCGTAGCCGCGGCTGATGCTCTTCAACCGGTCATAGAAATCGAACACGACTTCGTTGAGCGGCAGTTCATAGGTGATCTGCGCGCGGCCGCCCACATAGGTCAGATTCTTCTGCACCCCGCGGCGGTCCTGGCACAGTTTCAGGATCGGGCCGAGATATTCGTCGGGCACGTAAATCACCGCCTCGATCCACGGTTCCTGGATCTCGTCGATGCGGTTCGGGTCGGGCATGTCGGCGGGGTTGTGGAGCTCGATTTCCTTCGCCGCCTCATTCTTGGTGTGGCCGAGCTTCAGCTTGTACACCACCGACGGCGCGGTGGTGATCAGGTCGAGGTCATATTCGCGCGTCAGCCGCTCCTGGATGATCTCGAGGTGGAGCAAGCCGAGGAAGCCGCAGCGGAAGCCGAAGCCCAATGCGGCGCTGCTTTCCATCTCGAACGAGAAGCTCGCGTCGTTGAGACGGAGCTTCTGGATGCTCTCGCGCAATTTCTCGAAGTCGTTCGCGTCGGTCGGGAACATGCCGCAGAAGACGACGGGCTGGACTTCCTTGAACCCCGGCAGCGCCTGCGCCGCGGGCTTTTTCGCGTCGGTCACCGTGTCGCCGACGCGCGCCTGCGCGACGTCCTTGATCTGCGCGGTGATGAAGCCGATCTCGCCGGGGCCAAGCTCGGCAAGCTGCTCGATCTTCGGCGTGAAACAGCCCACGCGGTCGATCAGGTGGGTGGTGCCCGCCTGCATGAACTTGATCTGCTGGCCTTTTTTCAGCACGCCGTCGACGACGCGGATCAGGATGACGACGCCGAGGTACGGGTCGTACCAGCTGTCGACGAGCATCGCGACGAGCGGCGCGGTTGCATCGCCCTTTGGCGGCGGGATGCGCGTGACGATCGCCTCGAGCGCTTCCTCGATGCCGATCCCGGCCTTGGCGCTGGCAAGCACCGCGTCGTCGGCGGGCAGCCCGATGATGTCCTCGATCTCGGCCTTCACCTTGTCGACGTCGGCCGCGGGCAGGTCGATCTTGTTGATCACGGGCACGATTTCATGGTCGTGCTCGATCGACTGATAGACGTTCGCGAGCGTCTGCGCCTCGACCCCCTGCGCCGCATCGACCACCAGCAGCGCGCCCTCGCACGCCGCGAGCGACCGCGACACTTCATAGGCGAAGTCGACGTGGCCCGGCGTGTCCATCAGGTTGAGCTCATACGTCTCGCCGTCGTGCGCCTTATACTTCAGGCGCACCGTCTGCGCCTTGATCGTGATCCCGCGCTCCTTCTCGATATCCATATTATCAAGGACTTGCGCCGACATCTCGCGCGCGGTCAGCCCGCCCGTGAACTGGATCAGCCGGTCGGCGAGCGTCGACTTGCCATGGTCGATGTGCGCAATGATGGAGAAGTTGCGGATATGGGAAAGAGGCGTGGTCATGCGCCGCGCCCTAGCAGCCGAAAGCCGCGCTGTCAGCAGGGGAAGCTACAGCGCAAGCCAGCGCCGGCAATCGTCGCGAACGCGGGCGTCGCAGTCGGCCATGCCGCGCTCCAGAACCGCAGCTCGCGCGTTGCCCTCTTCCACCGCCGCCAGCGCCCCAATCGCATTCGCGCGCGCCCTTGGGACCGGATGCGCCTTCGCGAACTGCTCCGCCACATCCTTCCCATTCCCGGTCAAATGCACCGCGCAGCGGAGCACCATCTCGCTGCTCGTCAGCGTCGGGCGCTTGGCGATCGTTCCGTGCTCGAGGTCGACGATATATTGATCGCGCCAGGGGACCTGCTCGCCCTCGTCCATGATGTTGAGGCTAACCGAGAGGCTTGGCGGCGGGAGCTGGCTGTGGATGTCGCGGTGGGCGCGGTAGAGCATCATCTTGCCTTCGCTGAGGCTGTAGCGCTCGACGAATTTGAGGTTCAGCGGCTCGCCGAGGCGGCCGTCGACGGTTTCGGGGTCATAGTCATAATAGTCGCTGACATAACCGGGGCCGAAATAACCCGCGGTGAGGAAGTGGAAATTATGGTCGTGCGGGACGCCGTAGGAGAAGGCTGCCGGGCCGCTCGCGGTGTAGGCGGCGTCGCGCTCGGAGGGCCACATGTTGGCGCGGAGGTAAAAACCGCGCGGGCTGCGGTGGAGGAGGAAGACCTGCGCCGTGTAGCGGTTGATTTCGAGCTGGTCGGCGTAGCTCGCCTTGAGCGCGTCGATCACGCGGTCGGTGAGGAAGTCGGGGTTGCGTTGGAGGCCGGCGAGGAGGTCAGCGCAGCGCGCGATGCTGTCCTCGTCGGCGAGGTCGACGCCGCTTTCATCGAGGCGCGCGGTCACCTCTTCGATATCGAGCGCGGGGCCCGCAAGCGGTTCGATCAGGCGGGGCATGCGGTTGGCCCCTTCGCATGGGGCGCGGGTTTGGGGGTGGAGGGCGCCGGGCTTGTGCAAGGCCCCGGCCCTCCACCCCCCTCCCGCCCCGTCTCACCGGAAGGCAGGGAGAAGAGCGCGTGCGTCGCCGCCGCGGCGCGCCGAACCTCGGGATGCGGATCGCTCGCCGCCATCGCGCTGAGGTGCGGAAGCGCCGCCGCGGGGTCGAGCGCGACGAGTTCGCGCATCGCGTTCCAGCGCGCGGCGAAGTCCTCGCTCGCCGTCTCGGCGACGAAAAGCGGCGCGGCATCGGTCCTGCCATGCTGGCGGAGCAGCGCGAGGGCCATCTGGCGGAAGCTGCTGTCGCGGCGCGACGCGCTGACGTGGGTCAGGCGACCGCTTGCGATGTCATATGCGCGGATCGGAAGCCGCGACGGCGGCTGGACGTTGAGTTCGACGAAGAGGATGTCACGGGGGACGCCCGCGCGCCCGTGCTGAAGCGTGAAGCTTTGGCGCGCGGTGTCGAGGATCAGCGTCTCGCCTGTCCGCAGCGGACGCGGCGGCCGGCTATGGCACGGGGCGGCGTTCTTAGCGGTGCATCCGCCGGCATCCTCGGCCCCGCTGACCGTCACGGCATGCGCGCGAAGCTCTGCCCCGCCACTTTCGAGCACATGGATCGCTGCGCGGCCGGGGACGAAGACCGCGGTGGCAGGCGCGGCACTATTCGCGGTAAACGGCCGCAACTGGAGCGTCAGGCGGATCGCCCCATGATCGGCGAGGACCAGCCCGCCGGCGCCGCCATCGCCGCCGCCGACCATCCGCAGCGGCGGACGCGCAAAAGGGTCGGCGGCAAGCAGCGCCAGCGCTGCATCGAGCCGGCCGCGAAGCCAGCCAGTGTCGGAGAGCCACGGAAGCAGGCGCGATATCGCGACGTCGGCGGGGGCATCGGCGAGCGCCGCGATGGCGGTTACCAATCCGTCGGGGGCGTTGTCGGCCGATTTCCACGCAGTGTCGAGGTCGGTGACCGCGCGGCGCATCGCCAGACTGCGTGCGGCATCGGCGCGGGGGAAATGGTCGTGGCGGGATGGCATGCCGTGCATCGCGAAAGGCGCGGGAACGGAGGGCGCCGGGTTGGTGACGCCGCCCGTTCCCGCCGCAGCTCAGTCGTATACGATCATCGCGATGGCGACGGCGAGTTCGAACACCGACGGCCCCGACGATGCACTTTCGCCCACAAGCGAGCCGAACAATCCGACCGCGGTGTCGAGCAACGGCAGCGCCTCGATATCGATGGTTGGCAGACCCATATTCCCCCTCCTGTCTTGATCGGCGACGCGACCTGCCGCCGGGGAACAGAGCTAGGAAGGTGCGGGCGCGCTTCACAGTTAACTTATCGTAATCGCAGGCCATGCCGCTGGTCGAAGCGGGGTTGCGGCGGCGCGGACCGGGGATAGGGTGCGAGGCTCGAAACCGGGAGACCCGTCATGCGCCACACCATCGCCGCCGTCCTTTGCACGCTGTTGCTCGCCGCGCCCGCAGGGGCTGAAACCTTGCTCGTGGGTAACAAGGGCGAAGATACGCTGAGCGTCATCGCGCTGGCGTCAGGGGAGGAGCTGGTGCGGCTGCCGACGGGCAAGATGCCGCACGAGATCGCGGTCTCGCCCGACGGCAAGCAGGCGGCGGTGGTCGCCTATGGCGGCACGACGATCGACCTGTTCGACGTCGCGAGCCGGACGAAGGTCCGAACGATCGACCTCAGCCCAAACCAGCGGCCGCACGGACTGCTGTGGCTGTCCGACGGGCGGCTGGTCGCGACGACCGAAGGCAGCGAGTCGATCGCGGTGGTCGCGCCTGATGGCAAGCTGACGTCGATTTCGACCGGGCAGAAGGGGACGCATATGATCGTCGTCGCGCCCGACAATCGCACCGCTTACACCGCGAATATCGGATCGGGGACGATCAGCGTGCTCGACCTCAAAACCGCGAAGAAGCTGCGCGACCTCATCATCGGCGGCAAGCCCGAGGGGCTAGCGCTGACGAAGCGCGGGCGCGAGCTGTGGGTCGGCGACCTCGATGCGCCGCGCGTGTCGATCTGGGATACGAAGACCGGCAAGAAGATCGCCGAGCAGCCGGTCGACCCGGTTGCGATCCGCGTCCTGACGAGCCCCGACGGCAAGCTTGTCGCGACGAGCAACATCGCGAGCGGCACCATCAGCCTGTTCGACGCCGAAACGCGTGCACCGCTGAAGACCATCAAGGTGTCGGGCGAGCAGGCGAAAGGACAGGTCACGCTGTTGTTCAGTAGCGATTCGAAGCGGCTGTATGCGGCCGAGACCGGGCATGACAAGATCGCCGAGATCGACGTGGCGAGCGGCGCAGTTCTGCGCCGGATCGTCGCGGGCAAGAATGGCGACGGGCTGGCGATCGCGCCCTAGGCTTTTTCTGCCATCAGCTTGTCGCGAAACGCCGCGAGGCGCGCCACTGCCTCGTCGAGCACCGCGCCCTCCTTGGCGAAACAGAGGCGCAGGATGTGGCGCGGGCCTTCGCCTTCGAAGAGCGCCGAGACGGGGATCGAGGCGACCCCCACTTCGCGCACCGCGCGTTCGCTGAACTCGCGATCCGAAAGCGCGATCCCCGACGCGGCGAGGTCGATGCACAGGAACCAGGTCGCGGCGTTCGGCAGGACGGCGAAGCCCGCGGCGGCCAGCGCGTCGCTGAGGCGCTGACGCGTTGCGGCCCATCCGCTGCGCTGTTCCGCAAACCATCTGTCGGGTTGCGACAGCCCCTCCGCAACTGCCCATTGCAGCGCGGGCGGCGTCGTGAAGGTGAGGAACTGGTGCGCGCGGCCGAGCGCGGTCGCCAATGCGGGCGCGGCGCAGATCCAGCCGGTCTTCCATCCGGTGAGGCCGAAGATCTTGCCCGCCGAACCGATTTTCACCGCGCGTTCCGCCATGCCCGGGAAGGAGATCAGCGAACGATGCGGCGCGCCGTCGAAGCGGACATCCTCCCAAACCTCGTCGCAGATCGCGACGAGGTCGTGACGAACGCAGGTGTCGGCGATCATTGCCAGTTCGGCTTCGCTCGCAACCGTGCCCGCGGGATTGAGCGGATCGTTGAACATCAGGACGCGGGTGCGCGACGTGATCGCCGCCGAGAGTTGCTCCACGTCATAGCGCCAGTCGGGGGGCGTGAGCGCGATGGATACCGGCACGCCGCCCGCGCGGTGGACCATCGGCGCATAGCTGTCATAGGCGGGCTGGAACAGGATCACCTCGTCGCCCGGCGCGACCAGGCCAAGGATCGCCGCCGCCAGCGCCTCGGTTGCGCCCGAGGTCACGATCACTTGCTCGCGCGCCAGCGCCAGCCCTTGCCGCCGCGCATAAAAGCCGCAGATCGCGTCGCGCAGTTCGGGGAGGCCGAACGCCGGCGGATATTGGTTCGACTTTTCGGCGAACGCACGCGCCGCGGCGGCGATCATGTCGGGATACGGCGGCTCGTCGGGAAAGCCCTGCCCGAGGTTGATCGCGTCATGCGCCCGCGCAAGCCCTGACATATGCTCGAAGATCGTCGGCTCCATCGCCGCATAGAGCGGATGAACCGCGTTCGTCACCGGGTCAGCCAGAGCGACAGGCCGGGCGGCGGATCGGCGGGGCGCGCGTCGGCGATGTGGCGCACGGCATCGGCGCGCGCGCGGTCGAGGATGGCGGCGGGGACGTCCGCCGCGTGGAAGATGTGATCGGCCTCGCCGAGCAAGCGCGCGGCGCGCAACGTAAGGTCGTCGGGGTCAATGCTGGCGAGGTGGATGGTTTCAAGGCGCGATGACTGGCCCCCGGCATCTCCCGCCAGCCAGCTTTCGACCTTGTCCGCCGCTTCGGCATCGAGCGGGTCGAGCGCGCCGCCGCTTGCGAGCGCGGCGTCGATCGCGCGGCGACGGTCGGCGGCCGCGGGCCAGCGCGCTTTCATCGCGCCGCGCGCGGCATGGAGCGCTGCGGCGAGCGGGCCGAGGCGGGCGGGGAGCAAGGCTTCGATGCGCTGGCGGACGGCTTTGGCGAGGCCGGCCGAGGCTCCGCCCGTCCCGATCGCGATCGTCACCGGCGCGCGGTCGACGATCGCCGGGGTGGTGAAGTCGCAGAGAGCGGGGCGGTCGACAACGTTAACGAGAAGGCCGCGCGCGCGGAGCGCAACGGCGGCGGCGCGGGCTTCGGCGTCAACGTCGAGCGCGACGAAAGCGATCGTCGCGCCTTGTTCCCACGTCGGGACGATCCGCCCGCCAGCGCGCACGATCAGCCGCGCCTTGGCGTCGGCAGCCTCCCCCTCCCCGACCAGCACGACCGTGCGGCCGCGAAGGTTGAGGAAGATGGGAAGCTGCTCCACGTCAGTCGATCCAGTCGGGTACGCGCTCGGCGGCCATGATCGTGCCCGCCGCGATGCGGTCGGCGACGACGGCATAACGGTCGCCGTCGACGAGCACTTCGGGAACGAGGCTGCGGCTGTTATAGGTCGAGGCCATCGTCGCGCCATAAGCCCCCGCGCTGCAGAAGACCGCGAGGTCACCCGCCTCGACCTTGTCGATCAGCCGGTCGCGCGCGAAGGTGTCGCCGGTTTCGCAGACCGGCCCAACGATCGACGCGGTCATCGTCTCGCCCGACGGCTTTACCGCGACGAAATCGTGCCAGGCGTCATAGAGCGCGGGCCTGGCAAGGTCGTTCATCGCCGCGTCGACGATGACGAAGGGATGCGTTGCGCCGGGCTTCACCCACAATGTCTCGGTCAGCAAAACCCCCGAATTGCCCGCGATGACGCGGCCGGGCTCGAACATCAGTGTGACGTCCCAATCGCGCGTTACCCGCGCGACCATCGCGCCATAATCGGCGGGCGACGGCGGAATGATATTGTCGCCCGCCCGATACGGCACGCCAAGCCCGCCGCCGAGGTCGACATGGGTGATGCTGTGCCCCGCCGCGCGCAGGTCGGCGACGAGCTCGCCGACGCGCTTGAACGCCGCCTCGAACGGGGCGAGGCTAGTGAGCTGGCTGCCGATATGGACCGCGATGCCGCGCAAGTTGAGCCCCGGCAGCGCCGACAGCCGGGCGAAGATTTCGTGCGCGACGTCGATCCCGACGCCGAACTTGTTGTCGGCCTTGCCGGTCGAGATTTTGGCATGCGTGCCCGCGTCGACGTCGGGATTGACGCGCAGCACCGCGGGCGCGGTCATTTCCTTGGCGAGTGCAATCTCGGCGAGTGCGATACCCTCGGGCTCATGCTCGATGTTGAACTGGCCGATGCCCCGGTCGAGCCCCTGCGCCAGTTCGGCGCGCGTCTTGCCGACGCCCGAGAAGACGATGTCCTCGGCCGCCATGCCCGCCGCCAGCGCGCGTTCGAGCTCGCCGCCCGATACGACGTCGGCGCCATAGCCCTGCCGCGCGAGCACGCGCAGCACGCCAAGGTTGGGGTTGCTCTTGATCGCAAAGGCGAGGTGCTTCCTGGGAACATCCTTGAGCCCGTCGCGGAACGTCTGCGCATGCCGCTCCAGCGTCGCGCGCGAATAGACATAGACGGGGGTGCCGATTTCTTCGGCGATGCGCGGCAGCGGAATATCCTCGGCGTGCATAACGCCGTCGCGAAGTTCAAAATGATTCATTGATAAAAAGTCCTGAGGCTCAGCCCGGAGGCGGCAAGTCGAAATCGTCGGGTTCGCGTTGTTCGGACCGTTTGAGAAGTTCGTCGCTGCGCGCGGGCCGGGCCTGCGCGTCAGGCGTCGTAAGCTCCTCCGTAGTCGGGGCGCGGGCCGCGCCGACGGGAATCACCGGTGCAGGCTGGCCTGCCACGGGCTTCAAATCTTCCTTGCTGCCGCACGCGCCGAGTAGCGCGATTGCAACCATGCCAACAATGAAGAGGCGCTTGGTCGCCATCAGATCGTCCCTTCGAGCGCCGCACGGGCCGCGGCAATGGCCTGCCTTACCCGTTCGGGCGCCGTGCCGCCATAGCTGGTGCGGCTGGCGACTGACGCCTCGACGGTCAGCGCGGCGAGCACTTCGGGGGTAACCGCCGCGTGGATCGCGGCGGCGTCGGCTGCGGGCAGTGCCGACAGCTCGACGCCCAATTCCTCGGCGCGCTTCACGCACGAACCGACGACATGATGCGCCTCGCGGAACGGCAGTCCCGCCTCGCGCACCAGCCAGTCGGCAAGGTCGGTGGCGGTCGAATAGCCCGAAGCGGCGAGCGCGCGCATGCGGTCGGTGCGGAAGGTCAGCGTTTCGACCATCCCCGTCATCGCGGCGAGCGACAGCGCGAGCGCGTCGAAGGCGCCGAAGACGGTTTCCTTGTCGTCCTGCAGGTCCTTCGAATAGGTGAGCGGCAAGCCCTTCACGATCACGGAGAGCCGCTGGAACGCACCGAGCAGCAGGCCCGCGCGCCCGCGCACCAGTTCGGCGGCGTCGGGGTTGCGCTTTTGCGGCATGATCGAGCTGCCCGTCGACCAGGCGTCGGGCAGGCTGATGAAGCCGAAGGGCTGGCTGGCCCAGATTACGATTTCCTCGGCGAGGCGCGACAGGTGGATCGCGGAAATCGATGCGGATGCACAGAATTCGAGCGCGAAGTCGCGGTCGGACACGGCGTCGATGCTGTTCGCCATTGGGCGATCGAAGCCGAGCGCCGCGGCGGTCGCGTGGCGATCGAGCGGGAAGCTGGTGCCGGCAAGCGCGGCGGCGCCGAGCGGCGATTCGTTGAGGCGGCGGCGCGCATCGGCAAAGCGCGAGCGGTCGCGGCCGAACATCTCGACATAGGCGAGCAGATGATGGCCGAGCGTCACCGGCTGCGCGACCTGGAGGTGCGTGAAGCCGGGCATGATGCTGTCGGCATGTTCGTCGGCGCGCGCGAGGAGCGCGGTCTGGATCGCCTTCAGCCCCGCATCGATGCGCTCGCATGCGGTGCGCACCCACAGGCGGAAATCGGTGGCGACCTGATCGTTGCGCGAGCGCGCGGTGTGGAGCCGTCCGGCGGGCTCGCCGACGAGGTCCTTCAGCCGCGATTCGACGGTCATGTGGATGTCTTCGAGCGCGAGGTCGACGGGAACGCCGTTCGCGGCGAATTCGTCGGCGATCTGCGCAAGGCCGCGGTCGATCACCACCGCGTCGTCGGCGCCGATGATCCCCGCGGTGCCGAGCATCGCGGCGTGCGCGCGGCTCGCCGCGATATCTTCTTCCCACAGACGCTTGTCGACCGGGATCGAGGCGTTAATCTCTTGCATGATCGCGGCGGGTCCGCCACCGAAGCGGCCGCCCCACATGCTGTTGCTATCCGGAGTATTCGCCATCCGCCGCGTCCCAAATCCGTCCCTTGCGATCCTCGCCGTGCTTCTGGCCGGATCAATCGCCGGCTGCGATAGGGAAAAGCAGCCGGACGGGCAAGCGGGGCAAGGCCAAGCAAATGTTTCGGCGGGCCAAGCGAAGGGGCTCGGGAAGTTCGAGTATATTGTCGATCGCAGTCACAAGGGCGCCCCGGCACCTACGGTCGGCTTTCGCGGACCTGACGACGCCCCGGTGACGCTGGCGTCGTTTCGCGGGAAGCCGCTGCTCGTCAACCTGTGGGCGACCTGGTGCGCGCCGTGCATCGCCGAAATGCCAACGCTCGACGCGCTGGCGGCGAAAAGCGCCGAGCGCATGGGGGTGATCGCCGTCGCGCAGGATCTGCAAGGGGCGGAAATTGTCGACCCGTGGTTCCAGAAGGCGGGACTGAAGGCGCTGCAACCCTATATCGACCCCGAAAACGGCCTGCTCGACGCGGCGAACAGCGCTTTGCCGACGAGCATCTATTATGATGCCGCGGGGCGCGAGATCTGGCGCGTCGTCGGTGCCATCGACTGGCAGGGCAAGGAAGCGCAAGCGCTGCTGGCCGAAACTGCGTCTTGACGCAAGAAAGGGCGGACTCCCCATGACGTCCGCCCTTCCCTACGACCCAGAGCAAGGCTCCGGGGAACTCCACAGGACTTAGCCGCCGACGGTCACGCGGCCGGTGCGATAGCCCTTCTCGCGCATTTCCTTCACATAATCCTTGTCGGCATCGACCACCTCGGTCTGCCATTCATCCCACGCGTCCCAGCGATCCTCGCGGTCGGTCGAATGGCGAAGGTCGCTGGTCAGCTCCTTCTCCGCCTCCAGAATGTCGGCCTTGTAATTATACCATTGCTGGTTGACGACGCCCGCGATCGGGGAGGTGCGGATGTGCGGCGCCTCGAAACCCGGGGGCATCGCGCGATAGGGAACGGCAGCGACGGCGGCCGTCGCGGGGAGCGCCATCATAGCAGCGAGGGTGGTCCATTTTTTCATCGTCCATCTCCTGATTGCCCGCCCGTTCGGGGCGGTCAGGGGAGTCAACGAAACAGATCGTGCTTTTATTCCCGGCTGAACGCCGAAATGGCACGGGTCGCGGTGGAAACGCTCAGCCGGGGTGGGCTTCGTCACCAACAGCGGAGCGAAGCAGGCCGCGAAACACGTCCTGCGCGCTGCGTTTTCCCTGCGTTACATCATACACATCGCGTGCGATCGGCATGTCGAGACCATGCTTTTCTGCGAGCGCGATGACGGTCGGCGCGCTCTTCACCCCCTCGGCGACCATGTTCATGCCCGCGATGATCTCCTCGATCGGGCGCCCCTTGCCGAGTTCGACCCCGACGTGGCGGTTGCGCGACAACGGGCTGGTGCAGGTCGCGATCAGGTCGCCCATGCCGGTGAGCCCGGCAAAGGTTTCGGCCCGTCCGCCCATCGCGACGCCGAGCCGGGTGATTTCCGAAAGCCCGCGTGTCATCAGCGCCGAGCGGGTATTGTCGCCCGCGCCGAGCCCGTCGCCCATGCCGACCGCGATCGCGATGATATTCTTGAGCACCCCGCCGAGTTCGCAGCCGAGCAGGTCGGTGTTGGTGTAGACGCGGAACAGACCCGAATGGAACACGGGCTGGAGCGCGCGGACAACGATCTCGTCCTCCATCGACAGGACGCTTGCCGCCGCCTGCCCCGTCATGATCTCGCGCGCAAGGTTCGGCCCGGTGAGCACGCCAACGGGGTGGCCGGGAAGCACCTCCTCGATCAATTCGGTCATCCGCTTGCCCGACGCGAGTTCGAGACCCTTGGTCAGGCTGATGACGGGGACCCACGGACGGAGATGATTGCGTGCTTCCTCAAGCACGGCACGAAAGCTGTGTGAGGGGACGCCCATGACGAGCACATCGGCGCCCGCGACGACCTCGGCCATGTCGGCGGTGGCGCGCAGCGTCGGCGGCAAAGCGATGCCGGGCAGATATTTGCGATTTTCGTTGTGCGTGTTGATGTCGCCGACGGTCTCGGCGTCGCGCGCCCACAAGGTGATCGGCGCGTTGCGCGACACCACCGAGGCAACCGTCGTCCCCCAGCTGCCCCCGCCGAGCAGCCCCACCTTCAACCGCATTCCACTCTCCCTGTTTTGGGGGGAGACTGACGCGCATTTCAATGCTTGGCAAGGAAGCCCTTCATCACCGCGGCGGTCGCCTTCGGATCCTCGATCATCGGGACATGGCCGACATGTTCGAAGATATGGCTCTCGCTCCCCGCGATCCCCGCTTCGAGTACGGGCACGCAGCTGACGTCGAGCAGCTTATCGTGACGCCCCCAGATGATCAGCGTCGGCACCTTCACCTCGCCGAGGCGGCCGTTCAGCGGATGGTCGCGCCCCTCCGTCGCGATCACCCAGAAGATCTTGTCGAGTTGGTCGCGATATTTGAGGCCGTCGGCGTAGAGCACGGGTTTCAGCCGTGCGGGAATAAACGGCGGTTTGTGGACGACCATCGCCACCAGCCGGTCGGCATCGTCCAGATTGGCGAGGATGAGCGGATTATAATCCTCGTTTGCCGCGAGTTTCTGAAGCTCGCTTTCATTCGCGCCATTGACGCCCGCATTGTCGAGCAGGCTCAGGCTGGCGAGCGCGTCGGGGCAATCGATCGCATAGCGCAGCGCGATCCAGCCGCCCATGCTGTTGCCCGCGACATGCGGGCGCTGGAGGCCGAGGGTGTCGGCGAAGGCCTTCAGCCGCGCGGTCTGCGCCTGCAGGTCATAGGCGAGGTCGGGATTGCGCTCATTCTCACCGAACCCCGGCAGGTCGGGCGCGATGATATGATAATCGCGTGTCAGATAGGGCGCGATCATCGACCAATTATCCTTGTCGCCCGCAAAACCGTGGACGAGCAGCAGCAGCGGCTTCGACGGATCGCCGCCCTCCAGATAGGGCCAGGTGCGGCCGTCGACGACGACGCTCTTCTGCACCGTCCCGCCGCGACGGCGCAGCAGCGCGCGCCCGATCGCCACGAGGCGTCCGGGAAAGACGAAATACATCAGCGCAAGCGCGATCAGCGGCGCGAAGATCAGGACGAGCAGGATTCTCATGCGGCGGGCGCGCCTTTCACATGCGCGTCGAACCAACCGATCAGATCGTCGAGCACCGCGTCGCGTTCGGGCTCGTTGTAGATTTCGTGGAACAGGCCGGGGTAGATTTCGAGGCGCTTGTCCTTCGACGCGACATTGGCGAACAGGTAGCGCGAGCCCGCGGGCGCGGTCAGCCGGTCGGCTTCGCCATGCTGGATCAGGATCGGCAGGTGGATCTTCGGCGCGTCGGCCTGCGCAACCGCCATCGCGTCCATGAATTCCTTGCCCAGCCGCGCGCCGATCTTCCCGCCATAGACGAGCGGGTCGGCTTGATAGGCAGCGACAACCCGCGCGTCGCGGCTGACGCCGGTGGCATCGAGCGAAAGCACGCCGAGGCGCGGGAAGAAGCGCGAGAGGAAGCGGCTGATCCAGACGGTGAAGCGCGATGGCGGTTCGGCGGGCAGGATCGCCGGGCCCGAGACCGCGGCTGCGACAAAGGCATTCTGGCGCTCGATAAGGAACAGGGTCGCGATCAGCCCGCCCATGCTGTGGCCGAGCAGCAGGCGCGGCGTATCGGCATGGTTGATTTCGACGAGTGTCAACAATTCGCTCATCCCGTCGAGAAACGCCGAAAAGCGGGGGACGAAACCACCCTCGCCATCCGAATTGCCATGTCCCCAATGGTCGACCGCATAGATGGCGTAACCCGCACCGGTCAGCCGCTTCGCGACATGTTCATAGCGCCCAGCATGTTCGGCATAGCCGTGCGCGAGCAAGATGATCGCGCGCGGGCGGCCCTCGGGCAGCCAATGGGTGACGTGCAGCTTTGCCCCCGCCCCCGCGGAACCGGCAGGCAGGATTACGGCACCCGCCGCCATGCTCAGCGAACCGCCTTCTTCAGCGCGGCGCTGCGGTGCCCGGGACCGTCGTCGCCTGCCTTGTCGATCTTGGCGAGGATCGCTTCGAGCGCGCGGCTGATCGCGGTCTGGGTGCGGACCATTTCAACCTTGGGCCATGCGGTGCGCTCGCCGGTGTCAATCAATTCGTCGATATCCTCCTGCCCCAGATCGCTCAGAATTTTGGTCGGCGACCAGAATTTGGGCGGGCGGATGATGTTGATGTCGCCGGTATATTCCTGGTTGATCACCGAGCGCGCCATGTTCGCAATGCTATTGAGCGGCGGGATCAGCTCGAGCGGCTTCTGGAAAATCACCATATTCGCGTTGAGCCACGCCTTGAACGTCGCCATCGACGCATGCTGGATCGCCTCGATCGGCGCCATCTGCTTGCGCGTGTCGGTCGCGAAGGGCAGCGCGATCGGGTTCGCCTGGCTGACGATATGATGGTTGACCCCGTAAAGGCGTTCGAGCCGCTTGGTCGGGATATCGTGCGTCACCGAGCCGTCGACCCAGCGCCGGTCGGGCTGGTAAGGGATGCGTTCGCTCTTGTCGTCGCGCGCCATCAGCATCACCGGCGGGAACACGCCAGGTACCGCGCACGACGCGAGCACGGCTTCACGGATCAGCACATTCGGCGCGGTGATCGCGTTCAATAGCCGGCCGTTCTGATGCTTTTCGGCGGGCGCGACCGAGACGTTGAGGTGGCGGCCGCTGACCTCATAGGCTTCCTGAAAGGTCAGGTCGGGGATCAGATCGGCGAGGCGCTCGCGCACCTCGTCGGGCGCGAGGCGCCTTTGTTCGGGATCGCGGTCGGGGTTGGCGAGGCGGTTGCTTTCGAGGAAGGCGCCGATGTCGGCGTTCTTGCGCGTGCAGACGATGGCGGCGACGATCGACCCGCCGCTCGCGCCCGACATGATCGCGGGCAGCACGCCTTCTTCCCAGAGCGCCTTCACCACGCCGATGTGGAAAAACAGGAAGCTGCCCGAACCCGAAAGCAAAAGCGCCGAGCGGCCATAGCAATGCTGCGCGCGGCGGAAGAAATCGCGCTTTTCCTCGCGGGTGATGCTGCGCGCGGTCGCGATCTTGTCGAGCGACGCGACGACCTCGGCGACATAATCCTCGACCAGCTTCTTTGTGCCGAAGCGGGCCTTTTGATAGAGGCGCTCGTGCCCCATGCCGTCGATATTGCCGTGGATGCCCTCGTTGAGGACGAAGAGCAGCCCCTTGACGTCACCCGCCGCTGACAGCTTGCGCAGCTTTTCGAGCCGCGCGCGGATCGCCTTATAATCGAAATGCTTGCTTTCGTCGGCGTCGCGCCACGCCTGCAATCCCGATTTCCGGTCATGTTCGCGTGCGGCGTTGCTCCATGCGGCATAATCGGGCGCGATCACCAGATCGCGGTCGGCGCTGAGCGTCGAGGTGAAGAGCATTCGGTAATCCTGCGAGAGCATCGTTATTTTTTCGGATTCTTGCCGGTTGCGTTCGCTTTAGCAACCGGTTTCACCCTGGCCTTCGCAGCAGGTTTCGGGACGGCTTTGGATTTCGGCTTGGTCTTGGCCACGGGTTTCGGCTCTGCCGTAGCGGCTTTGGGCTTTTCGGGCTTCGGCACCGCTGCCATCAGGTCGGCGAAACTTTCCTCGATGCATTCGCGGAAAAAGGCGATGTCGGGCATCACCGCACGCTCTGAGATCAGCGAAAAGGCGATGCGGCCATTATAGCTGGGGGTCGCGACGAACAGCCCCATATTGTTCGCGAGCGGCGCCATGCCGTGCTGCTGCACGAGCTGTGCGCCCGCAAGATAGAGCGGTACCTGCGCGCCGGGCACGTTCGAGATGAACAGGTTGGTGCCGCGCACCGCGAAGCGCTCGCTGGTGACGAGGCGCGCGACCGCCGCCATCGTCGCGCCCGGAATATGCTGTGACAGGTCGGTCATAATGCGCGCGCTGACCCCCGCCTTCGCCTCCTTCGCCTCGACCGTATAGTCGCGGATCGCCGCGAGGCGCGCGAGCGGGTCGGCGATGTCGGTGCGCACCGGCACGCTCATCGCCGACACCTGATTACCCGGCTTCGAGGCTTTTCCGCCCTTCCCGCGCAAATTGATCGGCGCGACCGCGACGAGGCTGTCTTTCGGTAATTCCTTGTGCTTCGCGAGATATTTCCTGAGCGCCCCGCCAACGGTGGTGAGCACGACGTCGTTGACCGTTGCGCCGGGCACCTTCTTGCGGATCTCGGCGACGTCGGAGAGCGCGACCGTCGTCGCGTCGAACATCTTGTGCGGGCCGACGGGCACGTTGAAGCGCGTTTCGGGGACACCGGCGGTCATGCCGCCCTCGGCGATCGACTTGCGCGCTGACGAGATGATCGCGGGCGACATTTTCATCAGCGCGTTCATGAATTTGACCGGCGACTGCATCGACGCCGACCAGGCGCGCGAGAGCGTTTCGGTGCTCGACGGCGCCTTGCCCAGCTCCTCGACCGGCGGCGGTTCGGCAATCGCGGGCGTGCCCTTCGCATCGATGTCGCTCATCGCAATGAAGGCGTGCGCGCCGGAGGCACCGTCGACCGCGGCGTGATGGACGCGGTGGAGCATCGCGAAGCTGCCCTTCGGGATGCCCGGGATGCGATCAAGCCCCTCGATGATATAGATGTCCCAGAGCGGGCGGTTCATATCCATCGGCTTCGAGAACCAGCGCGCGACCGCGATGCAGAATTGCCGCCAGTCGCCGGGCTCGGGCAGCCGCGCATGGCTCATATGCGCCTCGATGTCGAAATGCTCGTCCTCGACCCAATAGGGATGGTCCATGTCGAAAGGCAGGCGGTGCAGCCGGCGCTTGAACAAGGGCGAGGTGTGAACGCGGCTTTCGACGTGGCGAATGATGTCCTTGAAACGCACGAAGCCGCCCGGTGCGGTCGAGGGGTCGTAGATATAGACCCCCATGATGTGCGTCAGATTGTTCGCGGTCTGCGTGTAGAGGAACTGGGCGTCCTGCGCGCTGAGCTGTTTGAGCATCCTATCCTCCTGAACCCGGCAACCGGTCGGCAAGCGCCACGGTTGAAAGGCGCATCGTTTCCATGACGTTGGCGAGGCCGCGCAGTTCCATCAGCAGCGCGCGGCGCGCGGCGAGGCTCACCGGGGTCGCATCGGTTGTCAGCCCCATATGGCGCATCAGCGACAGGCCGTTGGCGAAGAGCAGCTTGCCGATCGCCGCCTCGCTGCTGATCCGGCGCAGTAGATACGCCTGCCTGCCCTCGGCCAGCGCAGCATCGAGCAGCGCCTGTTCGTCGACGGCGTCGCCGGGCTTCGCGCGCGCGAGCAGTTCGGCGACGACCGAATAAGCCTCGGCAAAGGGAAGCAATATCGCGTGACCGACCGCCGGCTGGCACCGCCGGAGGAGCTGCGCGATACCGCGATCGCCACTGGCAAGGCGGCGGTCCCATACGGGGTCGATACGCGCAAGCTCGGCCTCGATCGCGGCGCGATGTTCGTCGCGTGGCGGGTAGAAGAATTCGAATTTGAACAGGTCGCGCAGCCGGTCGATCTTCGCCCAGAAGGCCGCGGTCGCATCGCCGCTGTCGGCGTCGCGCAGCTCGAACAGCGCGAGTTCGATCATCGCGCGGTCGAGGAAATGATGCGCGATGATGTTGCGGTAGTAACTCGCCATCGGATGTTTGGCGGGGTCGATCGAATAGACATTCTCGCTGCCCGCCTCGTAGCGCGTCAGCAACCCGCTCGCGACGAGCGTGTCGACCGTCGCCGAGAACGCGGCGTCGTCGCCGCTTTCGAGTTCGCTGCTGAGGCGGATATCGCGCGCCCTTGCCCAATCGGTCACCGCGCCGATCGCGCCGAGCAGTTCGGCAGACGTCGCCCCGCGCGGCGCCATGCCGAGCAGGATCAGGCACATGACCGAGGTGACGGTCAGCGGGGTGACGCGGTTCGCCTCGACCGCGACCGCGAAGGCAATCGTTTCGAGCGCGCGCTTGTCGTCGGGGGCCGGCGCCACGTCGATCACCACGGGGTTGCCGATGTCGAGGCGGATGCGGCCCGAGGGTTCCTTGAGGCTCTTCATATAGCCGAGGAACCACGACAGGCTCTCGGGCTTCTTGTTCCGGCCCGTCTGTTCGGCCGCATATTCCTCGACGTCGCGGATCAGGTCGAAACTGGTGACGAAGGGCACGAAATGCACGTCCTTCGTCCCCGTCGCATGCGCCGCGTCGAGGACATATTTCATCAGGCCGTATTTGGGCGGCATCAGCTTGCCGAGCCGCGAGCGGGTGCCCTCAAACGCCCACGACAACGGGAAGCGTTTAGCAAGCAGCCAGGCGATATAATGACGCAGCACGAGCTTGTAGACCGGCTGATCCTGGAAGCTGCGCCGGATGAAGATCATTCCCGAACGGCGGAAGAATTCGCCCATGACCGCGAAATCGAGGTTCGCGCCGCCGAAGCTGTGCAGCATCGGCAGGTCGTTCTCATAGGCAAGCCGGCTGGGCGTCGCACCGTCGATATAGGTTTTGTGCGTGAAGAGGATTGCGGTCGGATGCTCGCGCAGGATCGACCGAAGCTTCGCGAGTTCGGCGGCGTCGATTTCCATTTCGGGCGCGTAGCCACCGAACATCATGCGATCGAGCCTTGCCCGCAGGTCGAGGAACAGCGCCGACGGCCGCGCGATAACCTCCTTCATCAGCGGCCGCGCCTCGCGATAGAGGTCGGCGACCGGGCGCCCCGTCTTCTCCGCAAGCTCGGCGAGCGCCGCGCGGAATTTCGGGCTGGTGCGCAGCCCATCCGCGACAAAACGCGGGACCTTATAGCGTGTGCCTCGAATACCGCGCTCGGCAACGTCGAGCGCAAGCGCCGCCTGCCGCGCGACGAAGCCCGCGAATTCGGGACTGTCGGCGCCCTCGCCATCGCCGCCGCCGGTCTGCGCGCAGAAGCGCATCCGCAGCGCATCGAGCGTTGCCGCCTCGCCGACCAATATCTGCGCACGCCGCCGATCGCGAAGCAGGATCAGCCGCGCGCGCAGCGGCCCCGGATGGCGCGGGTCGCCAAAGATCAGGTGGCGGAACTTGAGCGCGCGGTTCTTGTCGAAACCCGGGATGCGCCAGGCGACGCGCAGCGGCACGATCTGTCGCGACGGCGCGCCGCCGAGCCGCGCCTGCAGCACGTCGACGGGCAGCGCATGGTCGCCGTCCTCGATATCGAGGCTCGCCCACGCCGGCTCGTCATCGCCGCCAATATCGTTCGACGTCGCATGAATCCAGTCAAGCAACAGCCGCCGCTCGATCCCGTTGCGCGCGTCTATGATATAGAGCCGGTCGGCCGCCTGCTCCGCCACGATCGAGGTGCGGCGTGTTCCGTCGGCCACCGCTTAGCCGGTCTTTCCCTTGCGGGCGGCCGGCCTTTTGGGCGGCGCCTTCTTTTTCGCCGCCGGCTTCTTTTCGGCCGCCTTCTTCGGCTTCGGCTTTTCGGCCTTCGCTTCGGAAGGCGTTTCGGCCGCGACCGATTCTGCCGCGCTTTCCTCGGGCTGGCCTAGCGTGCGAAGGAACATGTTCCGCACGTCGCGGACATGATTATTGATCGTCCGCGGACTCCACTTCGATGTATCGACCGGCGGCAGCACGGTGACGCGCACCGTCGCGGGGCGCATCACGAACTCGTTCTTCGGCGCGACGTCCGTGGCATTATGAATCACGATCGGGACGATCGGCACGCCCGCCTGCATCGCGAGGTGGAACGCGCCCTTCTTGAACGGCTCGAGCTTGGGGGTCAGGCTGCGCGTGCCCTCGGGCGAGATGCAGATCGACTTGCCCTCGACCTTGATCGCGTCGACCAGCGGCTCCATCGCCTTGATCGCGCTCTTGCCGTCGGCGCGGTCGACGAAGACGGTGCCGCCCCATTCCATCAGCTTGCCGAGGATGGGGATGTCCTTGATCTCCTTCTTGCCCACCCCGCCCATGTCGCGGCGGATGAGCTTGGCGAGGATCATCACATCCGCCTTGCTCTGGTGGTTGAAGATGAAGACACAGGGGCGCGAGGACCACAGGTTCTTCTCGTCCTCAACCTCCAGCTCGACCCCGGTGATCGCGGTCGCGAAGTCGCCGAACAGGCCGATCGAGAAATTCGCCGCCTCGCGCTGCGAACGGGTGAGCGCCCAGATCGGCAGCCCCGCGGCGAAGGCACCGACGAGCGAGCCGGTGGCATAGATGGTGCGCGTATAATCGACCCAGCTCGGCGTCCCGCGGCTCGCGAAACGCTGCACCGGCCAGCCATTTTCTTCGGCGATGGCCTTGAGTTTCAAATTCGGGTTGAGCGGGCGCGGCTTGCCGACGCGTTCGAGCAGTTCGATGTCGTCGTCGCTGTCCGAATAGAAAAAGCTCTGGTCGAGATCGAGGCCATATTCGGCGGCGAGTTCCTCGGCGGCGAGCACCTTGCCCTCGCCGAAGCACAAGGGTCGGATGATCTCGCCGGTGAAGACGCCATCCTCGATCTCATAGGCCGAGCATTTGATGTCCTCGATGCCCAGGTCGCGCGCGGTCGGTTCGATCTGGTAGATTGTCGCTGACGAGATGATCGCGACGCGGTGTCCCTTCGCCTGATGCGCCTCGATGATCGCGCGCGTCTCGGGATAGATCTTGCGCGCGATATGCTTCTTGTAGAGTTCTTCGCCGAACTCGATGAAGCTTTCCTCGTCGACCCCGCGCATGAATTTCGCGGCGCCCGACATCAGCCCCGAAAAACCGATGGTGCCAAGGCTGTGTTGCGCGATGACCTGCGCGGTTTCGGCAATCTCCTCGACCGACATTTCGCGGCGCTGGAATTTCTCGCGCAGCATTGCGGTCGCCGAATAGCCCGAGATGATCGTGCCGTCGAAATCGAACAGCGCGGCGATATGCGGTCCGGGTTCGGACGCCAGGACTTCTTCCAAATGCGGCTGAGGCCTCGGCACGCGCATCTCCCCACCAAGCGGCTATATTGCCGCCTTTCTCTGCACGATGGCAGTAAAGATGGCGTTTATCAATGGCGCGAAAGTGCAGCCGCCTCGCGCGCAAGTGCTTCGATTCTGGACGGATCGAGCGGACCCGACGGGACGACCCAGCTGCCCCCGACGCAGAGTACCGGACCCAGCGCGAGCCATTCGGGCGCGGTCGCGGCGCTGATTCCGCCGGTGGGGCAGAAATTGATCCCGCCGAAGGGGCCGGCAAGCGCCTTCAGCGCCGGGATGCCGCCGCTCGTCGCGGCAGGAAAGAATTTGAAGCTGTCGAGCCCGAGGTCGAGCCCCGCCATGATGTTCGACGCATTGGCGACGCCGGGCAGGAAGGGAATGCCGCTCGCCACCGCCGCTTCGCCGAGGCTGTCGGTGAGGCCCGGCGAGACGATGAATTCGGAGCCCGCGTCGATGGCGTCTTTCAGCATCCGGGGGTTGAGCACCGTCCCCGCGCCGACCACCGCGCCCGGCACCGTCTTCATCGCGGCGATCGCGTCGAGCGCGGCGGGGGTGCGCATCGTCACTTCGAGCACCTTGAGGCCGCCCGCAACGAGCGCCTCAGCCATCGGCACCGCATCCTCGATGCGGTCGATGACGATCACCGGGATTACCGGCGCCAAACGCATGATTTGCTCGATACCTGAATCCGACATTTCAATCTCCGTTCGCCCTGAGCTTGTCGAAGGGCTGTTCTTTTCTCGACCCGTTCAACGGGAAGGACGGTCCTTCGACAAGCTCAGGACAAGCGGGTTGGTCTCAGACGACCGTTTCCATCGCCGCGAGCACTGCCGATCCGCCTTTTTCGGCTTCGTCGGCATGGTGGCGAAACAGCGCGAACAGTTCGCGGCCGACGCCGACCGCGGGCGGCGGCGGGACGGCCGGACTGCGCGCGGCCCAGACATCGGGATCGACGAGCGCGAGCACTTCGCCCTTGCGGGCACAGACGCGGACGATGTCACCGTCGACGAGGAAGGCGAGCGGGCCGCTGACGCCGTCGATGCCGGGCAAGGCTTCGGGCGAGAGATGGATCACCGCGGGCACCTTGCCGCTCGCGCCCGACATGCGGCCGTCGGTGAGCAGGGCGACGCGGAAACCGCGGTCCTGCAAAACGCCGAGCGCGGGGGTGAGCTTGTGCAGTTCCGGCATGCCGTTGGCGCGCGGCCCCTGGAAGCGCACGACGACGATGACGTCGCGTTCGAGTTCGCCCGCCTTGAACGCCGCCAGCACCGCGTCCTGCGTGTCGAAGATCCGGCACGGCGCCTCGATCGTCCAGCGGTCCTCGGCAACCGCGCTCGTCTTGATGATCGCGCGGCCGAGATTGCCCGCGAGCAACCGCATCCCGCCGTCGGGCGAAAAAGGCGCCGCAGCGGGGCGGAGCATGGTGTCGTCGCGGCTCTCGGCGGGCGCGGCCTGCCAGTGGAGTTCATCGTTCACCAGCACCGGCTCCGACGCATAATCGGCCATCGTCCCGCCGACGGTGAGCACATCGCCGTGCAGCAGACCCGCGCCGAGCAGTTCGCGCACGACATAGCCGATGCCGCCCGCGGCATGGAAATTGTTCACATCGCCCGCCCCGTTCGGATAAACACGCGCGAGCAGCGGCACCGCGTGGCTCAGCTCGTCGAAATCCTGCCAGTCGATGATGATCCCCGCCGCGCGCGCGATTGCGGGCAGATGGATCGCATGGTTGGTCGAGCCGCCGGTCGCGAGCAGGCCGATCGCGGCGTTGACGATCGCCTTCTCGTCGATGCAGCGCGCCAGCGGACGATAATCGTCGCCGTCCCAGCCGATCGCGGCAACGCGATGCGCCGCGGCACGCGTCAGTTCCTGGCGCAGCTTGGTGCCGGGGTTGGTGAAGGCGCTGCCGGGGACGTGGAGCCCCATCAGCTCCATCATCATCTGGTTCGAGTTCGCGGTGCCGTAGAAGGTGCAGGTGCCCGCACCGTGATAGGAGGCAGCCTCGGCCTCGAGCAATTCGTCGCGGGTCGCCTTGCCCTCGGCATAAAGCTGGCGGACGCGTTGCTTTTCCTTGTTCGCGAGCCCCGACGGCATCGGCCCCGCCGGGATCAGGATCTGCGGCAGATGGCCGAAGCGCAGCGCACCGATCAGCAGGCCGGGGACGATCTTGTCGCAGATGCCGAGCAGCAGCGCGCCCTCGAACATCGCATGGCTGAGCGCGATCACCGTACCCTGCGCGATATTGTCGCGGCTGAACAATGACAGGTCCATGCCCGCCTGCCCCTGCGTCACCCCGTCGCACATCGCGGGAACACCGCCCGCGACCTGCGCGGTGGCGCCGACTTCGCGCGCGAAGAGTTTGATCTGCTCGGGATAGCGGCCGTACGGCTGATGCGCCGAGAGCATGTCGTTGTAGCTGGTGACGATGCCGATATTCATCGCCGCGCCGGTGCGGATGACGGGTTTGTCCTCACCCGCCGCGGCAAAGGCGTGGGCGAGGTTGCCGCACGACAGATTGCCGCGATTGGTTCCCGCCTCGCGCTGGCGGTCCATCAGGTCCAGATAGGCGGCGCGGCGCGGTGCGCTGCGCTCGATGATGCGGTCGGTAACCTTGGCGATTACGGGGTTCAGATCAGTCATGCCAGCTCGCTCCATCGCGCTCGATCAGCGCGATTGCGCTCGACGGGCCCCAGCTGCCCGCGGTGTAATTCTGCGGCGCCATGTCGACTTCGGCCCAGGCGTCGCGGATCGAATCGATCCACTGCCACTGCGCCTCGACCTCGTCGCGGCGCACGAACAAAGTCTGGTCGCCCTCGATGAAGTCGAGCAGCAGGCGCTCGTACGCGATCCGCCGCCGCTCGCCGGCAAAGCTGTGCGAGAGCGAGACGTCCATCGTCACCTCTTTCAGCTTCACGCCGTCGCGGTCGAGCCCGGGCTGTTTCGCCATCACCTTGACGCGGATATTCTCCTCAGGCTGGAGGTTGATGATCATGCTGTTCGCATCGAGCTTGCCCGCGCCGACGCGCGCGAAGATATTGTGCGGCACCGGCTTGAACTGGATCAGCACCTCCGACTTGCGCTGCGGCATGCGCTTGCCCGTGCGCAGGTAGAAGGGCACACCCTTCCAGCGCCAATTGTCGATATAGGCCTTGAGCGCGACGAAGGTTTCGGTGTTCGACGGATTGCCGAGTTCGTCGGCATAGCCCGCGACAGCGCCGCCGTTCACCGCACCGCTGGTGTACTGGCCCTTGACGCTATGCGCCTTGACGTCGGCGGCGGTCATCTTGCGCAAGCTGCGGAGCAACTTCACCTTCTCGTCGCGCACCGCGGTCGACGACACGCTCGACGGTGGCTCCATCGCGATGATCGCGAGCAGCTGGAGCATATGGTTCTGCACCATGTCCTTCAATGCGCCGACGCCGTCATAATAGGACACGCGGCCTTCGAGCCCGACGGTTTCGGCGACGGTGATCTGGACATGATCGATCGCCTGCGCGTTCCACAGCGGCTCGAAGAGCATATTGGCAAAGCGCAGCGCCAGCAGGTTCTGCACCGTTTCCTTGCCGAGATAATGGTCGATGCGGAAGACGCGGTCCTCGGCAAAGGCATCGCCGACCTGCGCATTGACGTCGCGCGACGAGGCCAAGTCGTGGCCGATCGGCTTTTCCATCGCGATGCGGCATTCGGCGCAGGCGATGCCTGCGGCCTTCAGCCCCTGCGCGATCGGGCCGAACATCGACGGCGGGGTCGAGAGGTAGACACCGATCGGGCGGCCCATGCGGTCGCCGAGCAGCGCGGCAAGTTCATCATATCCGGTGCCGGCACCGGCATCGATCGCGCAATAATCGATGCGATCGAGGAACGCCGCGACGCCCGTTTCCTCGATCCGGTCGGCGAGCAAATGCTCGGTCAGCGCGTCGCGGACCTGCGCCTGAAACGCCGCGCGATCCATCTTCGAGCGCCCCGATCCGATGATCGTCAGCGCATCGGCAAGCAGCCCGTCGAGGTGGAGATTGTAAAGCGAGGGAAAGAGCATGCGCTGCGCCAGGTCGCCCGTCGCGCCGAACAACACCAATGTTTCGACTTTCACGCTCACATTCGTCCCCTTGGATTATCTGCAAAGAATTGGGCGATACACGAAGCGAATGCAACGCGCATACGTAAGCCGCATACGATGTCTTGCCATTGGCAAGCGCGGCCGACTTGGCTTAGGAAACCGCACCATGAACGACGTTCCCTCGCCCTATGATGTCATCGTCGTCGGCGGCGGCGTCAACGGCGCGGGGGTCGCGCGCGACGCCGCCGGACGCGGCGCGCGGGTGCTGCTGCTCGAGGCGGGCGATCTGGCTCAAGGCACCTCGTCGAAGTCGACCAAGCTGATCCACGGCGGGCTGCGCTACCTCGAACATTATGAATTCGGCCTCGTCCGCGAGGCATTGAAGGAACGCGAAATATTGTGGGGCATCGCGCCGCACATCATCCGCCCGCTGCGTTTCGTCCTGCCGTATCGCGACGGGCTGCGTCCGCGCTGGCTGCTGCGGCTCGGCCTCTTCCTCTACGACCATATCGGGGGCCGCAAGAAACTGCCCGCGACGCGCTCGGTCGACCTGCGTCGCCATATTGCGGGCGGACCGCTGCAGCCGCAATATGTGCACGGCTTCGAATATTCGGACGGCTGGGCCGACGATGCGCGGCTGGTCGCGCTCAACGCGCGCGATGCCGCCGAGCATGGCGCCCGCGTCCGCACGCGGACGCGCGCAGACATGCTGCGCTGCGAGGATGGCCTGTGGATCGTCGACGCGAGCGACGATCAGGGGCATCAATATCGATTCACCGGGCGCAGTGTCGTGAATGCAGCGGGTCCAGCGGTGCTCGACCTGCTGAAGCGCGCCGACGCCGAACCCGACCATCAGATGCGGCTGGTACGCGGCTCGCATATCGTCGTGCGCAAGGTCTTCGAGCATGACTATGCCTATTTCTTCCAGCTTCCCGACGGACGCATCTTCTTCGCCATCCCCTATGAGCGCGACTTCACGCTGATCGGGACGACCGATCAGGACCATGACGGGCCGGCGAGCGAGGCGAAGGCGAGCGACGAGGAAATCGCCTATCTGTGCGAAGGTGCCAGCCTCTATTTTCGAACCTCCGTCACCCCGGCCGATGTCGTGTGGACCTATTCGGGCGTGCGGCCGCTGATCGAGGACGGATCGGGCCGCCCCGAAGCCGCAACGCGCGGCTATCGCATCGACCTCGACCTCACCGAGGGCGCTCCGCTGCTCACCATCTATGGCGGCAAGATCACCAGTTATCGCCATGTCGCCGAGGCCGCGGTCGACGAACTTGTCGATCATGTTGAGGCGCTGTCGGCCAAGCATTGGACCGCCAAGGCGCCGCTTCCCGGCGGCGATTTCCCGACGAACGGCGTGGCGGCGCTCAAGGCCGAATATAAGCTCGCTTACCCCTTCCTGACCGCGGCGACGGTCGACCGCATCACCCGGGCCTATGGCACCGATGCGTGCGCCTGGCTCGGCCAGGCCGAGGATTGGGATGCACTCGGCGGCGAGATCGCGCATGGGCTCAGCGCCGCCGAGGTGCAGTGGATGGTTGGCCGCGAATGGGCGCGCACGACCGACGATATATTATGGCGGAGAAGCAAGCTGGGGCTGCATTTCAGCGACGATGAGGTCGCGAAGCTCGCCGCCTGGCTCGAAGCCAAACGCCCCCTCGCGCAGTCCGCATAGCCCTGATTTCGTCATTCCCGCGAAAGCCGGAATGAATGAGCGATGGTCTAATCCGCGCCGAACTGCTCGGCGAGCTTGGCACGCCTTACCTTCCATGTTTCGGCGAGCACGGGCACGTCGCGGAGCGCGCGCAGGTCCGCGGGACGATCCTTTGCCTCGCCGCCGATCAGCAAGGCGAACAGCGACGCCAGCGGCCATTCGGGATAGGGCCGTTCGACGAGGTCGAGCGCATCGCCCGCCCGCACCTGTCCGGGTTCGAGCACGCGGTAATACCAGCCCGTCCGCCGCGTCTTCACGACCTGCGCCATTACCCCCTTGGCCTGAAACCGGTGGTCGAGTTTCCAGCACGGCTGGCGCGCCTGCGTCACTTCGACGAGCGCGGTGCCGAGGCGGAAGCGGTCGCCGAGAAAGACATTTTCCTCATCGAAACCGGTCGTCGAAATATTTTCGCCGAACGCGCCGGGCGCGTCGAGCAGCGGCGCATCGCCCAGATACCCGCGCCACCAGTCATAATGATCGGCGGGATAATGATGGATCGCCTTGTCGATACCGCCATGCACCGTCCGGTCGGCCTGCTCGTCGCCGGCAAGGCCCATCGCGCCGACGGCGACCAAGTCCGCGACCGGCAGCTTGCCGATGGCGCTCGGTTCATCGTCACCGCGGAAAGGGCGGACCTTGCCAAGCAGGACAGCGAGAATTTCGGCTTTCATACCGCGATGGCATAGGCTCTGCCGCCGAAATGGCAATCGTCAGGCCTGCGCGAGCGCCGGGGCAGCGCGTTGCCGTGACGCGAGCACGATTGCTAGCCCGGCGACCGCCATCGCGGCGCCGGCGATCGACACCGCCGGAAAGCCAAGGCCGAGGCCGATTACCCCGCCCCCGACCGCGGCACCGATCGCATTGCCGAGGTTGAACGCGCCGATATTGACCGCCGAGGCGAGGTTGGGCGCATCGGAGGCCGCCTCCATAACGCGCATCTGGAGCGGCGGGACGATGGCGAAGGTCGCGACGCCCCACAGGAAGATCGTGACCGCCGCCGCGATCGGCGAATACATTGTGACAGCAAACAGGATTAGCATCGCCGCAAGCCCGGCGAGCGAGACGATCAAGGTGCGGTCGATCGAACGATCGGCGAAGATACCGCCGAGCCAGTTGCCGATGGTCAACCCGAGCCCGTAGATCACCAGCATCGCGGTGACGAACAAGGTCCCTGCCCCCGTCGCTTCGGTCAGGATCGGCGCGATATAGGTGAAGACGGTGAACATCGCGGCCGAACCGATCGCGGTGAGCGCGAGCGCGACGAGCACCTCGCGGCGCTTCAATACACCCAGCTCCGCGAGCATGTTGCCGCCCTCGGCACGCGGGATATCGGGGAGTGCGAAACGGAGCGCGGCCATCGTGATCAGGCCCCAGATCGCAATCGCGCCGAACGCGGTGCGCCAGCCGAAGGTCTCGCCGATCCACGGCGCGAGCGGCACGCCGATGACATTGGCGAGCGTCAGTCCCATGAACATCGCCGCGACCGCGCTCGCGCGCTTTTCGGGCGCGACGAGGCTCGCCGCGACGACCGAGCCGACGCCGAAAAAGGCGCCATGGTTGAGCGACGTGATCACGCGCGCAACCATCAGCGTCGTGTAGTCGCCCGCGATCGCCGACAGGAAATTGCCGAGCGTGAAGATCGCCATCAGGCCGATCAGCAGGGTGCGCCGGTTCATCCTTGCGGTGGTGAGCGTCATCAATGGCGCACCGATCAGCACGCCGAGCGCATAGGCCGAGACGAGCAGCCCGGCGGCGGGGATCGAGACCCCCAGCCCCTCGGCCATATCGGGCAAGAGGCCCATCGGCGCGAATTCGGTGATGCCGATGCCAAAGGCACCGGTCGCGAGCGCAAGGAGGGGAAAGTTGATTTTCATGTCGGTTCTTCCGATCAGACGAGTGGCGGGTTCAGGCGGGCGAACCCTGCCTGCTGCCGATAGGGGGTGTGCGGATAGGACGGCAGCACGTCGCTCGCGGCGTCGAGCGCGGCCACCTGTTCGGCGGTGAGCGCCCAGCCGACCGCACCGAGATTCTGGTGCAGCTGTTCCTCGTTGCGCGCGCCGATGATCACCGACGAGACGGTTGGGCGCCGGAGCAGCCAGTTGATCGCGATCTGCGGCACCGTCTTGCCGGTTTCGGCGGCGACGGCTTCGAGCGCGTCGATCACGCGGTAGAGCAAGTCTTCGTCGACGGGCGGCGCGAATTGTTCGGTTTCGTGCAGGCGGCTGCCCGCGGGAATCGGGCGGTCGCGCCCGATCTTGCCGGTCAGGCGGCCCCAGCCGAGCGGGCTCCACACCAGCGCACCGACTCCCTGATCGGCGGCAAGCGGCATCAGATCGGCCTCATAGGCGCGCCCGATCAGCGAATAATAGACCTGGTGCGCGACGAAGCGCGGGGTGCCGAGGCGGTCGGCGACCGCCTGCGCCTTCATCAATTGCCAGCCCGGATAGTTGGAGACGCCCGCGTACCGCAGCTTGCCCGCGGCGATCAACATGTCCAGCGTGCCCATCAGTTCGTCGACCGGGGTCGAGGCGTCGAACGCGTGGAGCTGGAGCAGGTCGATATGGTCGGTGCCGAGCCGCCGCAGTGCATCCTCAATCGCGCGAATCAGCCGGCCGCGCGAGGCGCCCCAATCCTGCGGCCCGTCGCCCATCGGCAGCCCGGTCTTGGTCGAGATGAGCACCGCATCGCGGCGCCCCTTGATCGCTTCGCCCAATATCTCTTCGGACGCGCCGTTCGAATAGACGTCGGCCGTGTCGAACAGCGTGACCCCGGCATCGAGGCTGATGTCGATCAGGCGCCGCGCCTCGGCGGCGTCGCTGGTACCCCAGGCGCTGAACAGCGGGCCTTGACCGCCGAAGGTCCCGGTACCGAAGCTCAAGGCGGGGACGCGAAGCCCCGATGATCCCAGTTGGCGATATTCCATAATCCACCCTTTCGATTGCGTTGAACGCATAGATGGACACGACATCCTTACCCGGGTAGCGTCAGCACAGGCGAAGGATTTTTGAAATGAACGCAAAGATAGATAGCGGCGGCGACCGCGCGCGATCGATGGAAGTGTTCGCCGCGACGATCGCCGAGGGCAGTTTTTCGGCCGCCGGCCGCTGTCTCGGGCTCACGCCATCGGCGGTGAGCCGCACGATCGACCGGATCGAGGCGCGGCTCGGCGTGCGGCTGCTCCTGCGCTCGACGCGCGCGCTGGCACTGACCGCCGAGGGCGAAGCCTATCTGCGCGCGGCGCGGCGCATCCTTGCCGACCTCGGCGACGCCGAACAGGCGATCGCCGATCAGGGCGCGCCGCGCGGGCGGCTCCGCGTCAGCGCAGCGCAGGCGCACGGGCGGCTGACCATCGTGCCTATGCTCGGCGACTTCGTCCGCCTGCATCCGCATATCCTCGTCGACATCAGCCTTGCCGACCGGTTGGTCGACATTGCGGCAGGCCAGGCCGACGTCGCCATCCGCTTCGGCCCGCTCGCCGACAGCCCGCTCACCGCGCGCAAGCTGGGCGAAAGCCGCCGCGTCATCATCGCTTCGCCAGCCTATCTGGCAGCACATGGCACGCCGCGCGTGCCCGAGGATCTGCACGGCCATAATTGCCTGAACTTCAATTTCCGCCGCGCCGAACCGACATGGCCCTTCCGCGACGGCGAGCGTGAATTCGCGCTTTCGGTGCAAGGCAATATCGAGGCGAACAATGGCGAGACGCTGGGACAGCTCGCCGCCGCCGGGGTCGGCATTGCGCGCGTCGGCGCCTTCAGCATCGCCGACCAGATCGCGAGCGGCGCGCTCGTCCCGATATTGGAGGACTATAATCCGGGCGATGTCGAGGCGATCCACGCGGTATTCGCGGGAGGCGCAAACACGCCGGCGCGGGTGCGGGTGTTCGTCGACTTCCTCGCCGAGCGGCTCGGCCGTGCCGGCTGAGACAAGCCAAGGCAGATGCGTTACGATGCGAAGATGAATGACGCGATGATCGACCTTCCGGTGCAGCGGCTGGGGCTTGACGAGCCCGGCGACGACGCCCTCACCCGCAGCGTTCCGGTCGAGGCGCCGGTTTCGATCGAGGTTGGCGGCATCGGCTATGCGGTGATGATGGCGACGCCCGCCGACCTTGAAGATTATGCGCTGGGCTTTGCACTAAGCGAAGGCCTGGTCGAAGCGGCCGCGCAGATACGGCGCGTCGACGCCCATCCCATCGAAGGCGGATGGGCGCTGCGTATCTGGCTCCCCCCCGAACGCAACGCGATCGCGCTCGAACGCGCGCGCAAGCGCGTGAGCGAGAGCAGCTGCGGCCTCTGCGGGATCGAGAATATCGAAGAGGTGCTGCGGCCGCTGCCGCCAGTGACCGCGCGCATCGGTACAGATCGTAACGCCATTGCGGCGGCGCTCGCGGCCCTGCCCGATCGACAGCCGCTCGGCCGCGCCACGGGTGCGGTCCATGCCGCTGCCTTCTGCTCGCCCGCGGGTGCCATCCGGCTGGTGCGCGAAGACGTGGGGCGGCACAATGCGCTCGACAAGCTGATCGGGGCCCTGGCGCGCGCGGGCATCGATCCCGCCACCGGCTTTGTCCTGTTGTCGGCGCGGTGCAGTTATGAGCTCGTCGAAAAGACGGTGCGCGCGGGCTGCCCGATGCTCGTCACCATCTCGGCGCCGACCAGCCTCGCTGCGACACGCGCCGCGCAGGCCGGGCTGACGCTCGTGACGCTGGCGCGGGCGGATTCGGCGCTCGTTGTCAGCGATCCGCACGGAATGATCGCGTGAGGACGCTCGGCGCCGTGCTCGCGGGCGGGCGGTCGAGCCGCTTTGGGTCTGACAAGGCGCTCGCGATGCTCGCCGGGCAGACGCTGCTCGACCATGCGCTGGCGGCGCTGCGTCCGCATTGCGATGCGGTGGTCGTCGTCGGCAGGGACGAAATCGCCGATTGGCCGCGCCCCGACATGGGCCCACTCGGCGGAATTGCGGGTGCGCTTATCCAAGCGGCGGACAATGGCTTCGATCAGCTGCTGACGGCGCCGGTCGATTGCGTGCGCCTGCCCGACGATCTTCGCGCGCTTCTCGAACCGGCGCCGGCCTTCCTCGAGGCGCAGCCGGTAATCGGCCTGTGGCCGATTACCTCGATCAATGACCTGCGGACCATTCTCGAGGACGGACACGACCTCGCCGTCCGGGCCTATGCCCGCCGGATCGGCGCACGGCCGGTCTCCGGCGACTTCGTGCCACCGAACATCAACAGCACAGCCGACCTCGACCGCCTGACGGGTTTATGATCCGCCGATGGCGTTCACCGTGAACGCCAAAATCCCCATGTTGAAGACAAACGCCGCCATGCAGTGGCCGAGCACGACCCGCCGCATATGCGCGCCCGATATCGTGACATCCGAGGTCTGAAAGGTCATGCCGAGCGTGAAGGCGAAATAGAGGAAGTCCCAATAGCCGGGCTCGTGCATCCCCGGAACCTCGATCCCGCGCTGGTCGCGTCCCTCCTTTTGCAGATAATAGAGATGCGCATAGTGGAGCGTGAACACCATGTTCGCGAACAGCCATGCGAGCGCGAGGGTCGCGACGATCAGTATGACGTCGCAGCGATCGAGCTTGCCGGGACTGGCGATCAACGTGCCGACCGCGAACAGGATGACGAGCGACAGCAGCACCGTGATCGCGAGCAGCCCGACGCGGTTCGCGTCATTAAATTCGGCGCGGCGACGCATCTGATCGGCGTCGGCGCGGAAGAGCGGCACGACGGTGCAAAGAAAGACAAAGGCGGCGACGTCGAAGCCGATCAGGAACGCGGCGCGCGGATCGATGTCCGATGCGAGCGCTGCCCCCATCGCCGTGACCAGCACGAACGGAAAGATCAGGAAACGGACGGGCGCGATATGCTTGCCGACGGACACCGGCGGCGTCAGTCCGCGGCCCGGACGACGCGCACCGGGATCGACTTCGCCGCGGGGCAGCCGCTCGTCTTGTCGTAGTGGGCGAGCGGCAGCAGCGGGTTGAGCTCGGGATAATAGCCCGCGACCGAGCCACGCGACATCGGATAGTCGAGGATCGTCAGCCCCTCTACGCGGCGCACGATACCGTCGGCGCTGATCGTTTCGAGCGCGACCTTCATTCCCGCCTCCAGCCCGCGGGCGGCGATATCGTCGGCGTTCAGGAACAGGACCATCCGGTCGTTATACACGCCGCGATAGCGGTCGTTATAGCTATAGATCGTCGTGTTGAACTGGTCGTGCGAGCGAACGGTCGCCAGCCGCAGCATGTCGGGATCGTCGACCGCCGCATTGACCGCGAGCCCCGGCAGGATGAGAAAATTGGCCTTGCCGTTCGGCGTCGCCCACGCGCGGCGGCGCGGCGGGATGTCGAGGTGAAAACCCGTCGGCGCCTTGATGCGCTCCGAAAAACCCTCGTAGAGCGCGGGATAGACTTCGGCGATCTTGTCGCGGATCAGGCCATAATCGTCGATATAGCGCGGCCAATCGACCTTGCTGTGCGGGAGCGTCGCCATCGCCATGCGGCAGACGATCTCGGTCTCGGGCATCAGATCGGCGCTCGCAGGATCGAGCACGCCGCGCGAGGCGGTAACGTTCGACATCGAATCCTCGATCGTGACGAACTGTTCGCCGGCGGCGGTTTCGATGCGCTCGGAGCGTGCAACGACGGGCAGGATCAGCGCATCCTTGCCATGCACCAGATGCCCGCGGTTGAGCTTCGTCGCGATGCCGACGGTCAGGTGCAGCTGGCGCATCGCGGCATAGGCGCGGTCGGTGTCGGGAACCGCGCGGACAAAATTGCCGCCGAGGCCGATGAAGACCTTGGCGGTGCCCGCCATCATCGCCTCGACCGACTCGACGCTATGATGGCCGTGCCCGCGCGGCGGTTCGAAACCGAAGACGTCGCGGACCTTGTCGAGATAGGCCTGGCCCGGTTTCTCGTCGATCCCGACGGTGCGGTCGCCCTGCACGTTCGAATGGCCGCGGATCGGCGAGATGCCCGCCCCCGGCTTGCCGTAATTGCCTTTGAGGAGCAGGATATTCGCGATCTGCTGGACCAGCTGCGACCCCTGCTGATGCTGGGTCACCCCCATGCCGTAACAGATGATCGTCGCGTTCGAGCGGATGTAGATTTTGGCGCAGCGGCGGATCTGCGCCTCGCCGATGCCAGCCGCGGCAACGAGGTCGGGCCAGCTCTGCGCCTCGATATCTGCCTTCAGCGCGGCGAAGCCCGACGTATGTTCGGCGATGAAGTCGTGGTCGAGCACGGCCTCGCCCGCCGCCTCGCGTTCGAACATGACCTTCATCATGCCCTTGAGCAGCGCGAGGTCGCCGCCGATCCGGATATGGACGAATTCGCTGGTGACTTCGGTCGAGCCGAAGGTCGCCATCTGGACGATGTCCTGCGGCTCGGTGAATTTGATCAGCGCGCGCTCGGGCATCGGGTTGACCGCGACGATCGGCACCCCCCGCTTACGCGCTTCGACCAGCGGCGTCATCATCCGCGGCGCGTTGGTGCCGGCATTATGCCCGATCAGGAAGATCGCTTCGGCATGCTCGAAATCGTCTAGGATCACCGTGCCCTTGCCGACCCCGATCGAGTGCGGCAGCCCGCGGCTCGTCGGTTCGTGGCACATGTTCGAACAGTCGGGGAAATTGTTCGTGCCGAACTCGCGCACAAAGATCGAATAGAGGAACGCCGTCTCGTTCGCGGTGCGGCCCGAGGTGTAGAATTCGGCCTCGTGCGGGCTGGCGAGTGCGCGGAGGTGCGCGCCGATCAGCGCGAAGGCATCGTCCCAGCTCACCGGCACATAATGGTCGGTCGCAGCGTCGTAGCGCATCGGCTCGGTCAGCCGCCCCTGCATCTCCAGCCAATAGTCCGACTGTGCCATCAGCTCGGACACGCTGTGCTGCGCGAAAAATTCGCGCGTCACGCGAAACTTCGTCGCCTCGTGCGCGAGCGCCTTGGCGCCATTTTCGCAGAATTCCAGCTTCTTGGTGCAGCTGGCGTCGGGAAAAGCGCAGCTCGGGCATTTGAAGCCGCCCGGTTGGTTCATCGACAGCAACGCGCGCGACCCCTTGGTGACGACGCTTTGTTCGAGCAGCACCTTGGCGGTCGCGGCCGCCGCGCCCCAGCCGCCGGCGGGACTGTTGTAGGGCTGGTAGCGGGGTTTGTTGTGCGCCATCGCAACCCGATTAGAGCATAGCGGACGACGCATATCCATCGGTCTTTGGCGGATGGCCCACCTGCCACTTCCAAGCGGAGTCCCAGCTGAGCGGATTTATTGCAATAAATGGAATAAAATATTCCAACTTTCGCCAATTATAATCTTTATGGGAAAGAATATCTCTTGAGCACGAAGGCCATTGGGCCATCGACAGTCGTTCAAGGAGTTTTGGATTATGAAGCATTTTGTCCTTTCCGCGCTGCTTGCAAGTGCCGCGAGCGTCGCGCTGTCCGGCACCGCCATTGCCGCGCCCACCGAGCCGACAAAGGTCACCGCCGCCGCTGCGCGAACCACCGCCCCCGCGCCGATCACCATTCACCATCGCAGCGCGACGATCGACGGCGTGAAGATATTCTACCGCGAAGCCGGTCCGGCCGACGGCCCCGTAGTTCTGCTGCTCCATGGCTTCCCGACGTCATCGCACATGTTCCGGAACCTCATTCCGCAACTGGCCGACCGCTATCGCGTGATCGCCCCCGACTATCCCGGCTTCGGCCAGAGCGACGCGCCCGATCGTGCGAAGTTCGCCTATACCTTCGCCCACTATGCCGACATCGTCGACGCGCTGATGGGCCAGGTCGGCGCGCGGAAATACGCCATGTACGTGATGGATTACGGCGCGCCCGTCGGCTACCGGCTCGCGCTGAAGCATCCCGAGCGGGTTAGCGGCCTGATCGTCCAGAACGGCAACGCCTATGCCGAAGGCCTGCGCGAATTCTGGAACCCGATCAAAGCCTATTGGAGCGACGGTTCGGCCGAGCACCGCAAGGCGCTTGCGGGCGTCCTGACGCTCGACACCACCAAGTTCCAATATACGCATGGCGTCAAGGACCCAAGCCGGATCAGCCCCGACAATTGGGTGATCGATCAGGCGGGACTGGACCGGCCGGGCAACAAGGATATCCAACTCGACCTGTTCTACGACTATCGGACCAACGTACCGCTCTATCCGCAGTTCCAGGCGTTCTTCCGCGAGCACAAACCGCCGACACTGGTCGTGTGGGGCAAGAATGACGTGATCTTTCCGGTGGAGGGTGCGCACCCCTATCTGCGTGACCTGCCGAGCGCGGAGCTTCACCTGCTCGACACGGGCCATTTCGCGCTTGAGGACAAGCTCGACGAGATGGCGCCGCTCATCCGCACGTTCCTCGATCGCAAAGTGGCGGATCGCTGAGCGCACGAAGCGGAAACCGTACCGCAGCGAGCGGTGGCCGGCGCATGCCGCCGGCCACCGCTCGCATTTTTACGACCGCCCATTCAGGGTCAGGGCTCTCTGCTGCGCCTTCGAGGCGTCGAATGGAATTGGCGCGCCCGGCAGGATTCGAACCTGCGACCACCCGCTTAGAAGGCGGGTGCTCTATCCAGCTGAGCTACGGGCGCGCAGCGCTGCTTGCGTCGCGCGGCGAATAGCGCGGTTTGCGTAGGCTGCAAAGCGGGTTAAGCAGCGGCCCATGATCGATTCCGATGCCCCGCCCGCTAAACCCGCCCATGTCAGCGCCGCGAGCATCCGGCATTTTCGCTATTATGACCTGGTGATGGCGGCATTCGTCGCGGTCCTGCTGCTCAGCAACATCATCGGTGCGTCGAAATTGTCGATGGTCGGCGGGTTCACCTTTGGCGCCGGCATCCTGTTCTTCCCGGTCAGCTATGTGATCGGCGACGTGCTGACCGAAGTCTATGGCTACGCCCGCGCGCGCCGCGTCATCTGGACGGGGTTCGGCGCGCTGCTGTTCATGGCGGTGATGAGCTGGATCGTGCTCGCGATGCCGCCCGCACAGGATTGGTGGTGCAGCGGCGCCGACGCGCTGACTCTCAAATCGGGCGACGCGGGCGGGACGGGCGCGGTGTGTCAGGCGAGTTATGAAAGCGTGTTCGGCAGCGCGTGGCGTATCGTCCTCGCCTCGATGGTGGCCTTCTGGGCCGGCGAATTCGTGAACAGCTATGTCCTTGCGCGGATGAAGCTGGCGACCGGCGGGCGTTTCTTGTGGATGCGCACGATCGGGTCGACTGTCGTCGGACAGGGCATCGACAGCCTGATCTTCTATCCCATCGCCTTCCTCGGCATCTGGGAAACCGAACAGGTGCTGCTCGTTCTGACCACGAACTGGGCGATGAAGGTCGCCTGGGAAGCCGCGCTGACCCCGGCAACTTATCTGGTGGTGGGGGCGTTGAAGCGGCGCGAAGGTGTCGACGTGTTCGACGAAGGCACCGACTTCAACCCTTTTGGAGCCAAGGTCTGACGGCATGACATTGATCGAATTCGCCGCGCTGTTCACCGAGCGCAAGACCTGGCTCGTCACCTCGACCGATCTCAGCAAGGATGCGCTTCATATCTATTTCGGGCTGGCGCTGTTCGTGGCGGTGCGGCTTATGTGGCGCTGGCGCGGAGGATGGCTGGTCGCGTGGCTCGCGGTGCTGGCGATGGCGGCGGGCGGCGAATGGCTCGACATGTCGCTCGAAGCGCAACGATCGGCGATCCAGCCCGACGCCGCGCATTGGCACGACATCTGGAACACGATGTTCTGGCCGACGATCCTGTTGCTGATCGGACGCTGGCTGCATCCCGAGGCAAGGCCGGAGAGCGATGCCGCGGGAGAGCTATCAGGCGAGGACGCCGAGCGCCGCCTCGAACAGGCGTAGCCCGTCGGTGCCGCCGTGCGCGCGGTCGATCGCGCGTTCGGGATGCGGCATCATGCCCAGGACATTGCCCGCATCGTTGAGCACGCCCGCGATGTCGCGCGCCGAGCCGTTGACGGCATCGGCGTAGCGGAACGCGACGCGCCCCTCGCCCTCGATGCGGTCGAGCGTCGCCGCGTCGGCGAAATAATTGCCGTCGTGGTGCGCAACGGGGATGTTGATCGTTTCGCCCGCATCATAGCTCGCCGTGAACAGCGACTGGCTGTTCTCGACCTTGAGCGGCACGGTGCGGCAGACGAAGTTGAGCCCGGCATTGCGCATCAGCGCGCCCGGCAGCAGCAGCGCCTCGGTCAGCACCTGGAAACCGTTACACACGCCGAGCACGGGCACGCCGCGCGCCGCGGCATCGGCAACGCTGCGCAGGATCGGCGACCGCGCGGCCATCGCGCCCGAGCGCAGATAGTCGCCATAGGAAAAGCCGCCGGGCAGCGCGATAAAGTCGGTGCCATCGGGCAGCTCGGTCTCGCGGTGCCACACCATCGCGGGCGCACGGCCGGTGACCTGTTCCAGCGCGACCGCCATGTCACGATCGCAGTTGGAGCCCGGAAAGACGATGACGGCGGTCTTCATGGCGTGCGCTCCCTTTACGGACGTTCGATGCGGTAGTTTTCGATCACCGTGTTGGCGAGCAGCTTGGCGCACATCGCGTCGAGGTCGGCATCGCTCGTACCGTCGGCGACATCGAGCTCGATGAAACGGCCGGCGCGGACGTCTGCGACGCCGCCGAAGCCGAGGCCCTCGAGTGCATGATGGATCGCCTTGCCCTGCGGATCGAGCACCCCCGGCTTGAGCGTCACATAGACATTCACTTTCATGGGGCGGACCTTTGCTTTTTGGCGGGCGGGGAAGATGGGCGCGCCTATGCCCGCGAATCACTTTGGGGGCAAGGGGCGGCGGGCCAAGCGAGCGGCGAAAAATACCGCTGTTCGGATTGCGAACCAGTCGCATCTTTCCTGTTGCGAATCGCTCGCACTATCCCTACATCAGCCTTGTTGAGAAGGATTCGCACATGGTCGTCTGTGTCTGCAACGCAATAAGAGAAAGCCAGCTGCGCGATGTCGCGCGCGATGGCCAATTGCGGTGCGCCAAGGCCGCCTATGCGCAATTGGGTCGCAAACCCAAGTGCGGACAGTGCCTGCCATTCGCTCGCAATATCATCAGCGACGTCGCCGCGACCGCCTGATTTTTCTTGGTTTTCCGCCATTTTTGACCTTGGCCTGATGGGGTTCGGGGGCGTATAATGCGCCCACTCCATTCCAAGACAAAAATGACAGGAACAACACCATGAAGGGCGACGAAAAGGTCATCGATTTTCTAAACGAGGCGCTCAAGAACGAGCTGACCGCGATCAACCAGTACTGGCTGCACTATCGCATGCTCGACAATTGGGGCGTCGCGAAGCTCGCCGCGTTCGAGCGCGAAGAATCGATCGACGAGATGAAGCATGCCGACAAGCTGGCCGATCGCGTCCTCTTCCTCGGCGGCCTCCCCAATTTCCAGATGCTCGGCCGGCTGCGCGTGGGTGAGACGGTCGAGGAGATCCTGAAGGCCGACCTCGCGCTCGAAGAAGAGGCGATCCCGCTGCTCAAGGATGCGATCGCGCATTCGGAAAGCGTGCGCGACTATGTCAGCCGCGACCTGTTCGCCGACATCCTCGAAAGCGAAGAGCATCATGTCGACGAGCTCGAAAAGCAGTTCGAGATGATCGAGCGCATGGGAATCGAAAATTATATCCAGCTCCAGTCGAAGCCTGTCGGCGACGATTGAGGCCATGGACCTTCGTCATTCCCGCGAACGCGGGAATGACGAGACGGGACAAAAACGCGGTTTTCAGGGGCGCTTTCGGGCGCCTCTTTTTTTGCTTGTATTTGCGAATAATTCTCAATAGCAAGGCGAGGCAGTCCCCTCCTGCCGGCCGCTGCAACTTAAAGCTGCGCTTAAAGCGGCCGGCATCTTTTTCGAAAAGGAGAACGGACGGACCGCACGGGCCGGGAGAGAAAAACCTCATGCAAAGCAGCGAGCTGATCCGCCAATTGACCGAGCAGCCGCTGGTGCGCGATTTGCCGGTCGAAGCGGCGCAGGCGGTCCTGGCCCTTCGTTACTGCATTCTTTGCCGTCGCAGCGAACGCGACCCGATGCCCGAACTCGAACGCCGCTGGGGCAATATCCTCGCGGCGCGGCGCTATCGGCTGGTGGTCGAGGCGATCGGCCATGTCTGGCCCGACCCCTTTGCCGTCGCCCCGCCCTGCTGCCCGCGCGTCAGCTTCGACGAGGCGTTGCTCGCCGCGATCGTCGGCGCCGCCGCGCGCCGCGACCGCGTCCATTTCGACTGGCTGACCGCCGAGATGCTCGGCGGCGACGCACGCGAGATGCTGTTCGTGGCGCTCGAGAATTTCATTCGTGCCCGCGCGCCGGGGCGGGTTTAGACCCTAAGCTCGTCATTGCGAGCGTAGCGAAGCAATCCAGAGCTACCTTGCGCAGCTCCTGGATTGCCGCGTCGCCTTCGGCTCCTCGCAATGACGATCTAAGGACTGCGCCGCTACTTCCCCGCCTTGTCGCTTACCGCCTTGATCACCAGCGCCTTGTCGTCGACGAGGTAGCGCTTCGCGAGCGCCTGCAACTCGGCCGGCGTCGCCGCCTCGACCGCGCCGATCCCCTTGCGGCTGCGGTCGAGGCGATCGGCGTGGCTCGCGGCTTCGGCGACATAGTTCAGCCAATAGCTGTTCTCACGCCGCGATTTCACCATCGCCTCGACGAGCGGCCTCCGCGCGCGGTCGAGCAGGTCGGCGTCGACGGGCTTGTCGCGCAGTTCTTTCGCGATCGCGAAGATCGCCGCGCGCGTGGTCGCGAGATCCTTATAGTCGACATTGCTCGCGGCGAAGAGATGGCCATAGCCGGGGAATTCGTCGGACAGGCTAGCCGCGGCGCCGGGGCTGTAGCTTTCGCCGAGCTTTTCGCGCAGCTCCTCGGTCAGCATCAGCTGCATCGCGCGCGACAGCAGGGTGAGCTGCATCGCCTCGGCGAGGTCGCTGTCGTCGCGCGCCGGCCAATAGACGCGGAGTTCCGCCTGTTCGGCGGGCCCCTTGTGGATCAGCGTGCGTTCGCTGCGGTCGGTCGCAAATTGGCGGATGCGCGCGTCGATGCGCGGTTCAAAAGCGGCGCGGCGTTCAGGCAGCGCCCCGAACGTCGCCGCGATTGCATCGATCGCCGACTGTTCGCCGATATCGCCGACGACGCCGATCTCGATCGCGCCATGGGCAAAGCTGTCGGCGACGACAGGCTTCAGCTGCGCCCAGTCGAGCGCCATGACCTTTTCAAGCGGCGGCGTCTGCGAGCGCGGATCATTGTTGGCGAGGATGCCGCCGACGTCGCGGCCGAGCACCGCCGCCGGGGTCGCATCGTTCGCGGCATATTGCTGCGGCAGCACACGGCGGATCAGCGCAAGCCCGTCAGGGCGATAGCCGGGGTGCGTGAGGTATGCCGCCATCAGCTTGGCCTGCGGCGCGAAATCCTCGGGCGAGGTCAGCGCCGATCCGCCAAACGCGTCGGTGGAGGTGCCGAACACCGGGCTGATCGTCTTGCCCGCGAGGATCGAACGCAGATCGTCGAGGCTGTGCGCCTCGAGGCCACCCAACATCAGTGAACCGGCGAGCGACACCCTGGTCGGATCATCGCGCGTCGCGAGCAGGTTGCCGCCGTCGACGCGCAGCGACAGCATGACCTTGTCCTTCTGGAAATCGGTCGTCTTGATGTTGAGCATCACGTTGTTGGCAAAGCGGATGCGGCGGATGCCGAGATCGTCGACACGCTCGTCGCTGACGATTTTTCCGGGCGTGCCGAAATTGTCGTACGCGAAGACGGCATTCGCGGCCTCAACCGGCGCCGCAACGGCGACCTGTGTCGAGGCACGCAAGCTGGCAAGGATCGCGTCCGCGCCGCCCTCGATCGGCTTCTTCGCCGTGACGCGCGCGAGGGGGGCACTGAACCCTTCCATGCGCTTCTGGAACGCCGCAGTGACCGCCGCGGCGGTCAGCGACGGCGCCGTGGCCTCGAACAACGCCTGCGAGGTTTCGGGCCGGACGAGAACGAAATCGCCATCGGCAGCCAAGATCAGCGCGTCGGCAAGCCCTTCGCTGCGCCGCGTCGTCACCCCGGCAACGGCGTTCCTGAGCGCGGTGCGGCGGTTCGCGAGCTGTTCATCGACCTCGGCTTGCGTGAAGCCATGTTCGACGGCGCGGCGCTGCTCCTGTTCGGCGAGCGCGAGCGCCTCCTTCCACGCGCCTTCCTTGGCGACCGCGCCGACGGTGATCTGGTCGAATTTCTTCCAGCCTTCGGCATCGCTGAAATAGCCGGTCAGGATCGGCGAATCCTCGTTCAGCGCGATCTTGGCGAGCCGGCGGCTGACGATCGCCTCGCCGACATTCTCGGCGAGCTTGCGCGCGCGTTTCGCCTTGGTGTCGGGCTCGTCCACCCACTGCTTGAAGCTCGCGATCGTCACCGAATCCTGGATCGCCGGATCGACGAAATCGTCGGCCGCCGCGGCGCGCTTGTAATCGACGTTGCCGATTTCGGGGTCGGCGCCCGCGGGACCGACGCCCTTCCAGTCCGCAAAGCGCGCCTTGATCTTCGCCTCAACCGCCGCGGGGTCGAAATCGCCGACCATCACCAGCGTTGCGCGTTCGGGACGGTAATAGCGGTCGTAGAGATCGCGGAGCCGCGATGCGGGGGCGGTCCTGATCACCTCCTCGGTGCCGACCGGGATGCGGTTCGCGACATTCATCCCCTTCATCTGGAAGTCGAGCTGATCGATCAGGCTGCGCAGCTGATAGGTGTCGCGCGCGCGGCGTTCGGACAGGATGATCCCGCGCTCGCGGTCGACCGCGGCAGGATCGATGGTGAGATTGCCCCCCGTTTCGCGCATCAGCATCAGCCCGGTGTCGATCAGATCGTCCGATGCGTTGGGCAGGTCGAGCTTGTAGACCGTCTCATCAAAGCCGGTCGACGCGTTGGTGTCGGCGCCGAACGCCAGCCCCTTGCGTTCGAGCAGCTTGATCATCTCGCCCTCGGGCACATTGGTCGATCCGTTGAACGCCATATGTTCGAGGAAATGCGCGAGGCCGCGCTGGTCGTCCGCCTCGGCAAAGCTGCCGACCGCAAAGCGCATGCGCAGCACGACGCTGTCCTTGGGCGTGCTGTTTTTCAGCAGCGCATATTTCATCCCGTTGGGCAGCACGCCGAAGACAATGTTCGGATCGACCGGGACATCGCTCGCCGCGAAATTCCACGCCTTGGCCGCTTCGCTCTGCGGATTGACCGCCGCGGGCGCTGCAACCGTTGCGGGCGTTTCCCTGGCCCAAGCCGGGACGGTGCTGGCGATGAGGAAGACAAAGGGCGACAGCGCGGTCGAGGCGCGCCGGACAAAGGATTTGGTCATGCGTCCGATGTGGCCACCGCCCTTCGGGCGGTCAAGCCAGTGTTACGCGACCCGGCCGATGCTTTCGACGGACGACGTCTTCTCGCGGTCCGCGGCTTTTGCCGCATAGAGCGCGCGGTCGGCGACCTCGAGCAATTTACGCGCGCTGTCGCCATGCTCGGGCCAGCTGGCGGTGCCGACGCCCGCGCCGACGCCGATCGAGCGGCCGCCAATGCGGTAGGGCGCGGCGAGCGCGGCGAGGACATGGTCGGCAAGCGAGGTGTTAAGCAGGATCGAACCGGCGGGCACGAGGATCGCGAACTCGTCGCCGCCCTGCCGCGCGACCACGGCATGATCGCCGCACGCACGGCGCAGGCGTTCGGCGAGTTCGCACAAGACGCCATCGCCGATCGCATGGCCGTGCTGGTCGTTGATCGGTTTGAAGCCGTTGAGGTCGAGCAGCGCGATCGCGAACGGGTTGGCCGCGTCGCCCTTCGCAATCTCTTCGTCGAGCCGCATGTCGAACTCGCGGCGATTGGCAAGGCCGGTGAGTGGATCGGTGTGCGCCAGGTCGCGCATCTGATGCTGAAGCTGGAGCAGGTCGATCAGCTGGTCGTGCTGTTGCAGGATCATGCGCAGCAGGAAGATCGTCGCGACGACGAGGCTCGTGCCCGCGGCGATTTCGGGCGGGTTGCCCGACGTCAGCATCAGGAAAGAGATCGGCACCAGCCCGATCAGCAGGTTGATGAAGGTCGCAAGGCGGATCGACGACAGGCAATAGGCGGTCGCGAGCGAACCCATCGCCATGATCATCGCATAATAGCTATGCGTCGACGGCGGCGCGGCGAGCCAGTTGATCACCGTCCAGGCGCTGCACATCGCGCCCGTCGTCCCCGACAGCCACATCGATTCTTTGATCATCCGCCGTGCGCGGCGCAGGCTCATCCGCCGGCCGCGATTGTGGATCAGGAAGACGAAGCCGAGCACGCCGATGAGGGCGAGCGTGACCGGGAAACCGATGCGAACGATCGGGTGGACCGTCTGCACCCCGGCATAGATGGCGGTCGGCGTCGTCGCCGCCAGCATCAGGAAAAGCATCGGGGTCAGCGTTTCGACGCGATTGGCGCGCAGCAAGGCGACGTCGTCCCGAATCGCGTCCGGAATCGGCGGAAAGAAACGCCTGCGCAGCCAGTGATAGACCCCCGTCATAACGGCGGGATAGCAAGCGCGAGTAAAGCAGGGGTTAAGGAATGAAAACCTGTCTTATCACTTACCTAACAGCGCCGCGCGGGCGCATGGCTTGCGAAATATTAACCATGTTCGGGGACAAGCGCGGCCGTAATTCCCGCGCCCGAAAGGAGCCACGCCATGTCTTATCCGACGCCGCAGCTGACCGCAGCCAATCCCGCGCCGGCAGCGCCGATGCCGCCGGCCGATCCCACGCTGCCGCAGGATGACACGCCCGCGCAGCAGGCCGCGCGCGCGGCGCAGCTGACCGCGACGCAGGCGGTCTACACATGGACGACCGACGTCCCGACCCTGCCCGGCGTGCCGCTCGCGACCAGCGTGCCGAAGAATGACGAGCCGACGATCGCCTGGTTCGTGATCCTGATCGGCGTCGGGCTGGGCATCGTGCGCAACGCGCTGACGGTGAAGCTCGGCGGCGTCAACAAGGGTGAGCTCGACAGCCCGCGCGCCAAATATGAAGCCGCGCTCGCCGAATGCGACGCGATCGAAGCCTCGGCGACAAAGATCGCGGCCGAACATGGCGTGCATACCGGCGGCAACATTTTCGAACGGATGATCTGCGATGTCGAAAACGCCGTCGCCGCCGCCGAGCGCGACGCGCATGTCGCGCTGCTTCAGGGTTACAAGGACCGGCTCGAAGAGCTGATGAAGGTCGAGGACGCCGATGGGCTTGGCGGGAAAACCCCGCGCAGCATCGAGGCGTATCGCGCGCTCTTCGCCACGCTGCCCGTTCCGGGCGTCAGCTATATGTTTCAGGACGACAGCGAGTTTGCGCGGCTGCGCGTGCAGGGACCGAACTGCATGCTGATCACCGCGGTCGGCGATGCGCTGCCCGCCAATTTCCCGCTCAGCGCCGCCAAATATGCCGCCGTCGTCAATAGCGACACGCTCGCCGCCGCGCTCGCCGACGGGCGCCTGTTCATGCTCGACTACAAGCCGCTCGAAGTGCTCGATCCCGGCACCTACGGCTCACTCGCCAAATATATATGGCAGCCGATGGCGCTGTTCGCGGTGCCACCGGGTGGGTCGTCGCTCGTGCCCGTCGCGATCCAGTGCGGTCAGGACCCGGCCGACACTCCGATCTTCACACCCTCGCCTGTCGCCGACAAGATCTGGGGATGGGAAATGGCGAAGTTCGTCGTGCAGGTCGCCGACGGCAATTATCACGAGCTGTTCGCGCATCTCGCGCGCACGCATCTGGTGATCGAGGCTTTTGCCGTCGCGACGCACCGCCACCTCGCCGAAGTGCACCCGATCTGGGCGCTGCTCGTCCCGCATTTCGAAGGGACTTTGTTCATCAACGAACAGGCGGCGACCTCGCTCATCGCCGCGGGCGGCCCGATCGACCATATTTTCGCGGGCACGATCACGTCGAGCCAGCTTGCCGCGGTCGACGCGCGGCTGGCGTTCGATTTTTATGGCAAGATGCCGCACGTCGACTTCGCCGCACGCGGGGTCGGGATCGATTCGACGCTCGCCGACTATCCGTATCGCGACGATGCGCTGCTCGTATGGGACGCGATCCACGAATGGGCGCGGCAATATGTCGACCTTTATTATGCGCACGACGCCGACGTCGTCGCCGATACCGAGCTTAGCGCGTGGGCGGCATGCCTTGCGGGCGAAGCGAAGATCAAGGGCTTCGGACCCGTGACGACGCGCGCACAGCTTGCCGACATCTGCACGATGGTGATGTTCACCGCGAGCGCGCAGCATGCCGCGGTCAATTTCCCGCAAAAGGACATCATGGCCTTTGCTCCCGCGGTCACCGGCGCGGGCTGGCAGGCGGCGCCGAACGGGCAGCGCGGGCATGACAAGGCGGGCTGGCTCGCGATGATGCCGCCGATGGCGCTCGCGCTCGAACAGTTGAACGTGCTCGAGCTGCTGGGGTCGGTGCACTACCGCCCCCTCGGCGATTACCGCAGCAACGCCTTTCCCTATCCTTTGTGGTTTCAGGACCCGCGCGTGACGGGGGCCGAAGGGCCGCTTGCGTGGTTCCAGGCGGCGTTGCAGGGCGTCGAGGCCGAGATCGTCCAGCGCAACAGCGAACGGATGCAGCCTTATCCCTATCTGCAGCCAAGCCTGATCCCGACGAGCATCAATATCTGAGGCGCATATGCGAACCCCGGCGAAAGCCGGGGTTCATTGTCGCTTAGCTGGCCCCCGGCTTTCGCCGGAGTGCATATGGGCTCAGCTGCCCTTTTTCTTTCGGTGGCTCTCAAGGTCGAGCACCGCATTCTCGCCGCCCTCGGGAAGCAGACCAAGCCGGCGCGCGACTTCCTGATAGGCCTCGACTTCGCCGCCGAGGTCGCGGCGGAAGCGGTCCTTGTCGAGTTTTTCGTTCGTCGTCATGTCCCACAGGCGGCAGCCGTCGGGGCTGATCTCGTCGGCGAGGATGATGCGGCTGAAGTCGCCTTCATAAAGACGCCCGAACTCGAGCTTGAAGTCGACGAGGCGGATGCCGACCGCGGCGAACATTCCGCTCATGAAGTCGTTGATGCGGATCGCCATGTCCTGAATATCGTGAAGCTCATCCTGGCTGCACCAGTTGAAGCAGGCGATATGCTCCTCGGCAACGAGCGGATCGCCGAGCGCGTCGTCCTTGTAGCAATATTCGATCAGGGTGCGCGGAAGCTGCGTCCCCTCCTCGATGCCGAGGCGCTTCGACAGCGTGCCCGCGGCGACGTTGCGCACGATCACTTCGATCGGCACGATCTCGACCTGGCGGATCAGCTGCTCGCGCATGTTGAGGCGGCGGATAAAATGGTGCGGCACGCCGATATTGCCGAGCAGCGTGAAGACATGCTCCGAAATCCGGTTGTTGAGCACGCCCTTGCCGCTGATTGTGCCCTTTTTCTGGGCATTGAACGCGGTCGCATCATCCTTGAAATACTGGATCAGCGTGCCCGGTTCGGGGCCCTCGTACAGGATCTTCGCTTTGCCTTCGTAAATCTGGCGGCGACGGGACATGGCGTGCAAACTTTCTGTCGGAACCAAATGAATGACCCCGGCAAAGCGACTCAGACGGAGGCGCGCCGCCGGGGCGATGGGGCGCCTATAGCGACAAAGGTCGGGCGCGTCATCCCCGGCATCGCACGCGCTGACTTACGTTTACGTCAAGTAGAGCTTGCACTCCTCCGCCGCGCTTGCGACGCTGCCCCAAAACCAAGGAGAGAGATGGATGAGCTTCGACCAGATTCGCCTCGACAAGCATGAAGGCATCGCGCTGCTGACGCTCCACCGGCCCGACCGGATGAACGCCTTTACCACCGAGATGATGCTGGAGATCGTCGCCGCGCTCGACGAATGTGATGCCGACGACGGCGTGCGCGCGGTGATCTTCACCGGATCGGGCGACCGCGCCTATTGCGCGGGCGCTGACCTGGGCCAGGGCGCCGCGACCTTCGATTATGACAAGCGCACCGACAAGGCGGCGCTGTTGCCCGACGGCATGACGGCGAGCCCGGTGGCCGAAGACGGCACGATCGACTGGTCGCACCCGCTGATCCGCGATTCGGGCGGGCGCGTGTCGATGCGCATCTTCGATTGCAAGAAGCCCGTATTAGGGGCGATCAACGGCGCCGCGGTCGGCATCGGCGCGACGATGACGCTGTCGATGGACGCACGGCTCGCGAGCGAGACCGCGCGCTACGGTTTTGTCTTCGCGCGGCGCGGGATCGTGCCAGAGGCCGCGTCGAGCTGGTTCCTGCCGCGCCTCGTCGGCATCCAGAATGCGGTCGACTGGTGCTATTCGGGGCGGCTGATCGATGCTGCCGAAGCGCATGAAAAGGGCCTCGTCCAGTCGGTCCACGCCCCCGGCGAACTGGTCGATGCCGCGATCGCCAAGGCGTGCGAGCTCACCGATCACAGCGCGCCGGTCTCGGTCGCGCTCACCCGCCATATGCTGTGGCGGATGCTCGGCGCGCCGCACCCGATGAGCGCGCATCGCTGGGACAGCCGCGCGATCTTCGCGCGCGGACGCAGCGCCGATGCCGCCGAGGGCGTGTCGAGCTTCCTCGAAAAGCGCCCCGCGAACTTCACCGTCAGCGTCGCGAACGACTATCCCTGGTTCGCCGAGTTCGAGGATGCGCCCCCCTATAGCTGAGGGCTCAACCCGCCACGCCGCCGCGCTTTCTGAAATAGGGCCTGAAGAACATGTAGAGGCCCGAGAATATCAGCAGGAAGAGCGGCGGCAGCGGCAGGTAATAGACCCACTGGGCGGGCTCCTGCCCCGCGCCGAGCATCACGAAAATCGCGAGCACGATCACCGAGAAGAGGATCGATACCCAGCGGTGAAATTGCCGGATCCACAGACTCCAGTTCATAACATTCTCCCTGCTTGATTATGCGTCGAGACCCGCGACGACCTTCTCGAGATTTTCGAGGTGGATCTTCCAGCCGCCCCTGGCGCCGCCAAAGGCCTGCTTCTGGTCGGGACGGAAACCGACCTGTTCCATGCGCAGCAGCGTTCCGGCGGGCGTCGGTTCGAGCGTGAATGTCACCGTGCTGTCGAGCCGGTACGCCGGATCGTCATGCGCATAATTCCATGAGTAGGAGAGACTGCGCTCCGGCTCGACCTCGAGGATCTCGCAATCGACATTCCCCCAATCTCCACGCAGCTGGAAGCGATGGCCAAGGTCGAGGCCGAGGCCGAAATCGTTCTTCATCAGCCATTCCTCGATCAGATGCTGCGTCGTCAGCGTGCGCCAGATCTTTTCGGGCGGGTGCGGGATTTCGCGCTCGACGGTTACGGTGCGCACGTCGGTATCGGTCATTGATCCATCCTTTTGAGCAAATTTTCGAGATCGTCGAACCGCGCCTCCCAGAAGCGGTTCATGCGCCCGGTCCAGTCGACCAGCGGCGCGAGCGCGCGCTGCTGCGCGCTATAGTGCGTCTGACGGCCCTCGTGCCGATCGAGCACGAGACCCGCCTGCTTGAGGATGCCGAGATGCTTCGACACCGCGGGCTGCGAAATCCCCGCGCCCGCAGTCAGCGCGCCGACCGTCTGCTCGCCGTCCAGGCAAAGCCGTTCGAACAGCGCGCGCCGGCTGGGATCGGCGAGCGCCTTGAAGAGAAGATCGGGTGAGGGTTGCGTCATAATCCATAACTCACTGGCTATGCATTTTCTCATAACCACATAGTTATGGATGTCAAGCGCCGCCATCGTGACGGCACCACCGCCCATCGGACGCTGGAGCCGGCGTTTGCCTTCTGGCTAGATGCGGGAATGAATCCTCCGCGCTCACCTTCCGTCCACCCTTCGCGCCGCTTCGTCTGCGCCGGGGTGCTGGCAGGAATGACCGTCCCATCCATTGCAATTGCGAGGCCCGCCATGCCCAATCGCGCGATCAATCCCACCGGCGTTTCCTATGCGCAGGCGCATCTTGTCGAAGCGCCGACGCGATGGCTGTTCGTCAGCGGCCAGATTCCGGTCGACGAGAAGGACGAGGTGCCCACTGGCGTCGAGGATCAATGCCGGCTCATCTGGCGCAATATCGAAAAACAGCTTCATGCGGGCGGGATGACCTTGCAGGATCTGGTCAAGGTCACCGTTTTCCTGTCGGATCGCCAGTATCGCGCGGCGAACTACAAGGTGCGGCACGAAGTGCTGGGCGGCCACTCGCCCGCACTGACGATCATCATTGCTGGCATCTACGACGAAGCCTGGCTGCTCGAAATCGAGGCGATCGCCGCCGCCTAGCGATCCTTGTCGCGTTTCAGGATCAAGGCGGTCGTTGTGTCCTCGACCCCCGCAATCAGCGCAATCCGGTCGCGCACGGTGTTGAGCTGCGCCGCATCCGCCGCCTCGATCTCGACGAGCAGGTCGATCTCGCCGCTCAGCGAATAGCAGCGCGCGACCTCCGCCATGCCGGTCACCGCCGCGACGATGTCGGGCGAAGGCGTGCGCGCCAGCCGCAGTTGCAGGATCGCCGCGATCCCGCCCTCGTCAACGATGCGCGCGTGATAGCCGCCGATCGTCCCCGCGGCCTCCAGCTTCGACAATCGCTCGCGCACCGAACTGCGCGCGAGACCCACGGTCGCGGCGAGCGTCTTCAACGGCAGGCGGGCATTGCCGCGCAGCATCGCCACGATTTGCCGGTCGATCGCGTCCATATCCTCTCCCCGCCGCCCTTTCGGCGGCGCCGCCGCCGATCGGACGATGGCCAAGCGCCCGCACTCCGGCAAAATTCACCGCACGCCTGCTAACGTCTTGCCGGAGAGAAAGTCCATGATGTTCGCCAACCGCGCGCCGGCCCTCGTCTGCCTCGCGATGCTTGCGGGATGCACCGCGGCGGCGGACACACCCGTGCCGGGAAGCGCGAGTCTGTGGACCCCCGCCGCCATCTCGGGGCCGGGCTATGAATCCTCGCCTACCTTCACCCCCGATGGGAGAACGATGGTCTACCTCGCGGCCGACAAGGATTTTCGGAGCTACCGGCTGATGCAGTCGCAGTGCGACAACGGCGCATGGGGCAAACCCGTGCCGCCGTCCTTCGCGATGCCGCTGCCGGTGATCGAAGCCGACCCCTTCGTCACGACCGACGGCAAGCGGCTCTATTATATCTCGTCGCGCCATGCGCCCGCGAAGGAGGATTTCGACATCTGGTATGTCGAGCGCGCCGCGGGTGGCGGCTGGGGCGAGCCGCAGCGCCTGCCCGAACCGGTCAACTCACCCGCCGCCGAGCTGCTGCCGCGCACCGATTCCGACGGCCGCCTCTACTTCGGGTCGAGCCGCAAGGGCAGCGCTGGCGGCGGCGACATCTATGTCGCGACCGAAGTCCGACCGGGCGAATGGACGGTCGCCAACCTCGGCCCGCCGGTCAGCGCCGGAGCCTATGAGTATGAAGCGGAGATTTCGCGCGACGGAAAGACGTTGATCACCGTGTCCGATCGCGGGGACAGGTCGCACCTCTACCGCTACCGCCGCGAGGGCGACCGCTGGGTCGAGGTTGGGCGCATTCCCGCCGACCCCGGCCAGTTCCAGGTCGGCCCGCTGCTGTCGCCAAAGGGCGACCGGCTGCTCTTCGCGCAGCGGCACGGCGAGCAGTCGGGCGAGATGTTCCTGATCGATCTGGTGCCCGATCCCGACCGGTCGTGGCCGCCGACGTGCGGCGATCAGGCGGCGTCGTAGACGCGCCGCCCGCGCCTCGCGGTCATGCTGTGCGTATTCTTCAGCGCGAGCGAACGCGTGCGGATCGTTTCGACGCTGTGCCAGTTCGCGGTCACCCGCTCGGGGGAGAATTGCACGGTCACATAGCCGCGATCCGCGGTATTCGCCCATTTGAGCTGCGGCGACGAGCGGCGCAGCGCCGTCACGCGCGCCTCGTCGGTCACGCCCTTGATATAGCTTTCATATCCCGGCGAGGTGACGCTCTGTCCGGCGATCTCGATTCCCGCCGGCCGGCCGTCCTCGGCGAGGTCGAAGGCCCAGGCGTTGTGCGTGTCGCCGGTCAGCGTGACGAGGTCGGCGTCGGCGCGCTGCGCCGCGGCGAGCAGGCGGCTGCGCGCGGCGGGATAACCGTCCCACGCGTCGAGGTTGAGCGGCAGGCCCGCCTTCGCCGCAAGCTGCCCCGCCTCGACGCGGCGGCGGATATAGTCGGGTTGTTCGCCCGCGAACCAATCGCGCGTCTCGGGCGGCGTGAAGAGCGTGCCCATCACGACCTGCTGCGCGCAGACCTGCCAGCGCGTTCCCGCCCTGGTCGAGGCGGCGAGCCCGTCGAACAGCCATTTCTCCTGCTCCGCGCCGAGCATCTGGCGCGCGGGCTCGCGGTAGCCGGTTTCGGCGAACTGCTTGAGCTTCGCCGCGGCGTCGCCCCCACCGGCGATGATCTCGTCGACCTCGAACTGCCGGTCGCGCGCCGTCACCCGCGTTTCGGGGAGGAAGATCGTCGCGAGGTCGCCGACCTGATATTGGCGCCAGCGCGTGTCGGCGACGGGCATCCACTCGCGATAGGCGCGTTCTGCGGCTGCCATGCGCGCCGCCCAATCGCCTTCGCCCTCATTGTGATTTTCGGCACCGCCCTTCCACACGTCATTCGCGAATTCATGGTCGTCCCACTGGGCGATCATGGGGAACAGCTGATGCAGCTTCTGCAGGTCGGGATCGGCGCGATAGGCGGCATAGCGAAGGCGGTAATCGGCAAGCGCGACGATCTCGTGCGCGGGCTGGATCTCGCGCCCGGGCAGCGCCTGCTTCGCCGAAGGATAGTCGCCCGCCTTATATTCGTACAGATAGTCTCCGACATGCGCGACGAGGTCGATGTCGCCGCGCGCCGCCGCATGGCCATAGGCATTGAACCAGCCGAACGGCATGTTCGAACAGGAGAAGAGCGCGAGATTGAACGCCTTGGTCGACCCCTGCGGCAAGGTGCGCGTGCGGCCCGTCACCGACCTGGTGCCGTCGGGAGCGACAAAGCGATAATGATACCAGCGGCCGGGTTTCAGCCCGTCGACGACGAGCTTTGCGGTATGATCGCGTTCGCCCGCCGCGACGACGCTGCCGCCCGCGGCGACTTTGGAGAAATCCTCGCTTTCCGACAGTTCGGCGGTCAGCGTCGCATCATTCGCCGCGGCGTAGCGCGTCCACAGCAGCACCGAATGGGGCCCCGGCTCGCCGCTCGCAACGCCATGGGTGAAACCCTGCGCCATCATCGCGCGCGCGGCACCGGGCAGCGACAGCGCCGCCAGCCCGACCGTGCCCAGTTTGATCAGATGACGCCGGTCGATCTCGCCCCAATGATGATGCATCGCGAATCTCCTCCTCTTTGGCCGGGTCTTTGCCCCGCCTTTGTGACGATTCGGGTGCTATCCCATCACCCCGAGCGCGAGCAGCAGCAGCATGAAGGTGATGACCGAAAACAGGCTGAAAAAGAGCAGCAGGCTCGTTCGCACGAGCGCCCCGAAGCGCGACGAACGATAGGCGCCGCGAAGCTGGCGGTACATATGGAAGGGCACATAGAGCATCGCGAACGCGGTCGCGATGTCGCCGAATATCGTCAGGTTGAACAAGCGCACGACGACGAACAAAAGCAGCATGAAGCTGATCGAATATGTGACGAAGACGAAATGGTCGTAGGTGTGAAAGCGGCGGCTGAACGGAAAGAGCAGCCACATGAAGGGCAGCGACAGCGGGATCAGCGCCCAGGCGAATTTATAGGCGTTCGCCTGTAATTTGTATAATATGAGCGCGGGGTTCGCGTTCGCCTTTTCAAGGCCCTCGTCGATGAACGGCACTCCGGTATTGAAATTGGTGCGTGAAACGAATTCGACGCTGGTCATCATCTGCTTGCCCGGATCGTCGAGCACCGGCGGCCCCTTGGCACGCTCTTCCTTGCTCATCCTGCGCGCGACGCCGAGATAGTCGGCGCTTTTCTGGAGCGTTTCGCGCTCTTCGATGAGCAGGCGGCGTTCGGCCGCCTTCAGGTCCTTGACCGCGAGGCTCGCGTCGACGCGCTTGACCTCCTCCTCGAAACTTTCCTTGAGCGCGTTCGAGCGCGTCTGCTCGGCCGCTGCCTTGGCGATTCCCTCACCCACCCCGCCACCGCTGCCGACGATGGCGAGCACCGCGTAAGTCAGGAAAACCGCAAACAGGAACAAGGCAAGCGGCGAGACAAAGCGCGCGCGTTCGCCGTGGATATAGCGCCGCGTCAGGTCGCCCGGCCGCCAGCTGAGCAGCGGCAGCGTGTTCCAGACCTTGCCTTCGAAATGGAAGATCGCGTGGACGAGATCGTGCCCGATCGCGCCAAAGCTGCGGTGCACATCGGCGCGCTGTCCGCAATAATGGCAATGCGAGCCGGTAAGGCTGGTGCCGCAATTGAGGCAGCGCGCGCCGGCATGCGGCGCGCCCGTGCCCCCATGCCGCGGTTCGACCGCATGCCCTGCCAACCCGGCGGTCACCGCCGCCCCGATGCCTTCGATGTCCCCGCTCATGGCGCCCTGCCTAAAGAGGTGCGAGGTGCGGCGCAACGGGACTTTCGTCCCCCGAGCAAAGCGTGATAGGGCGGCGCCATGAACGCCGAAGCCCTCTCCGCGCCGCCGCTGCCCGGCGATGCCGCCGCCCTGATCGCCGACATGGGCGCGCGCGCGCGCGCCGCGTCGAAGGCGCTCGCGCTGGCGCCAACGGCGAACAAGGCCGCCGGGCTGGTTGCTGCGGCGGCGCAGATTCGTGCGCGGTCGGCGGATATCCTTGCGGCCAACGCGGAGGACATGGCGGCGGGACAGAAGAACGGCCTGTCGGCCGCGATGCTCGATCGGCTGCGGCTCGACGAAGGCCGCCTCGCATCGATCGCCGATGCGATCGACGATGTCGCAGCGCTTCCCGATCCGTCGGGCGCCGAGATCGACCGCGTAACGCGCCCCAACGGGCTGGTGCTGAGCCGCGTGCGCGTGCCGCTCGGCGTCGTCGGCATCATCTATGAAAGCCGCCCCAATGTGACCGCCGATGCCGCGGCGCTCGGGCTGATGTCGGGCAACGCTGTGATCCTGCGCGGCGGCAGCGAGGCGGTGTATTCGAACCGCGCGATCCATGCGGCGTTCGCGGCGGGTCTCGTCGAAGCCGGCCTGCCCGCCGACGCGGTGCAGCTCGTCCCGACGCAGGACCGCACCGCGGTCGGCGCGATGCTCCGCGCACAGGGGCTGATCGACATCATCATCCCGCGCGGCGGCAAGGGGCTGGTCGCGCGCGTGCAGGACGAAGCCCGCGTGCCCGTGCTCGCGCATCTCGATGGCATCAATCACCTCTATATCGATGGCGCCGCCGATCCCGCAAAGGCCGTTGAACTCGCGGTCAACGCAAAGATGCGCCGCACCGGCGTCTGCGGCGCGACCGAGACGATCCTGATCGACCGCGCCTATCCCGCGCCGCTCGCTATCGTCGATGCGCTGGTCAAGGCGGGCTGCGAAGTGCGCGGCGACAAAGGCGTCGTGGCGCTCAGCCCGCATGTCGAACCCGCTTCCACCGGCGACTGGGACACCGAATATCTCGACGCGATCGTATCGATCGCCATGGTCGACGGCCTCGCCGGCGCGCTCGCGCATATCGACGCGCATTCGAGCCGCCACACCGACGCGATCGTCACCGAGGATCCCGCCGCGGCCGAGCGCTTCCTGACCGGCGTCGACAGCGCGATCGTCATGCACAATGCCTCGACGCAATTCGCCGATGGCGGCGAATTCGGCCTCGGCGCCGAAATCGGCATCGCCACCGGCCGCCTCCACGCGCGCGGGCCGGTCGCACTCGAGGGGCTTACGACCTATAAATGGCTGGTACGCGGTACGGGACAGGTCCGGCCCTGACGCGCCGAATCCCCACCGGCCTCCTCGGCGGCAGTTTCAATCCCGCGCATGGCGGGCATCGCGCGATCAGCCTGAACGCGATCGACGCGCTCGGCCTTGACGAGCTGTGGTGGCTCGTCTCGCCGGGCAATCCGCTGAAGCCCAAGGCGGGCATGGCCTCGCTCCCCGCGCGCCTCGGTTCGGCGCAGCGCATGGCGCGGCGCTCACCGATTCGCGCGACGGGAATCGAAACAGAACTCGGCACGCGCTACACGATCGACACGCTCAAAAAGCTAGTCCGGCGTTACCCGAACAGCCAGTTCATCTGGATCATGGGGGCCGACAATCTGGTCCAATTGCCCCATTGGCGCGACTGGCGGGGGATCGCGCGACTCATGCCGATTGCGGTTATCGCGCGTCCGGGCTATAATGACCGTGCCCATGCAAGGCGTGCGATGGGTTGGCTTCGGCGCTTCGTCCGGCCCGTGGACCAGAAATTACATTGGACGGACTGGAGACCGCCCGCCCTCGTGTTCCTGCGATTTTCGCCCGATGTGCGATCCGCAACTGCGATACGGCAGGCCAACCCCCGCTGGTTCGAACGCTATGAAGGCCGCGTCCTGCGCGACCCGCTGACCCGTTCACGCCTTGTGGACCCGACTAGGAAAGGACGCATTTGATCTCCGCAACCCAGGATGCCGCCAGTGGCGCCGCATCCGCCCCAAAGCCTTCTGGCGATAACGTGGACGCGCTCCACGCTCTGATCCTCCACCAGCTGGATGAGGACCAGGCCCAGGAAACCATCTCCATCCCGCTTGCCGGCAAAAGCAGCATCGCCGATCATATGGTGATCGCGAGCGGCCGGTCGACGCGCCATGTCTCGGCGATTGCCGAGAAACTGGCACAGCGGATCAAGCAGGAAGCGGGCCGGCTGGTCCGCGTCGAAGGGCTGCCCAATGCCGATTGGGTGCTGATCGATGCGGGCGATGTCATCGTCCACTTGTTCCGCCCCGAGGTGCGTAGCTTCTACAACCTCGAGCGCATGTGGTCGTTCGGCGACGCGCCGCCGGTTACCGCGGCAAATTGACGTCCGCCCCGCCTACCGGCTAGGCGGACGCTCATGTTGCTGCACATCATCGCGCGCGGGCGCATCGGGCGCGGGCCCGAGGCCGAGCTGGTCGAGCGCTATATGAAGCGCGTGACCTGGGCGCAGAAGATTTCGGAACTTCCCGATACGGGCGGCCGCATGCCCGCCGCGGCAGAAAATAGCCGCACCATCCTGCTCGACGAAGGCGGCGACCAGATGTCGTCGCTCGAATTTGCCAAATTGCTCGAAAAATGGCGCGACGGCGGGGTGCGCGAGGCGCGCTTCTGCCTCGGCGCCGCCGACGGTTTCACCCCCGAGGAGCGCGAGGGCGCCGACAAGGTCATCGCCTTCGGCCGCGCGACCTGGCCGCATCTGATGGCGCGCGCGATGCTCGCCGAACAATTGTGGCGCGCGACGAGCATCGTCGCGAACCATCCCTATCACCGTGAGGGCCGTCAGTGAGGCGCGCGCTTGCCGCGCTGGCGATCACCGCCGTTTTCGGCGGCGCGGCGCTCGCGCTGGCACCGAGCGACATCTTCGATCCGCAGGCGATCGCGGCGCATGAGCGCGCACAGCTGATCGATGCCAAGCAACAGTCGGCGGCGGCAATGGCGCGCAGCACATTGCTCGAAAAACAGGCAGTGGCGGCGAGCAGCGAGGCCGACCGGCTGAAGAAACGTAGCGCAGCGCTCGCCGCGCGCATCCAATCGGCCGAGGCCGACATCAGCGCCGGCGAAGCGCGCGTCGCGCTCGTCAGCCGCCGTCTCGCGGGTCAGCGCGCGCGGCTGGCGCAGCAGCAGCAGCCCTTGCTCGAACTTGCCGCCTCGCTCCAGCAGCTCAGCCGCCAGCCGCCGGTCAGCGTCCTCGCGCAGCCGGGATCGCTGACCGACATGGTCCACGCGCGCGCGGTGATCGACGCCGCGATGCCGGTGATCGAACGCCGCACCGCCGGGGCGCGGCGCGAACTCGGCGCGCTGCAGACGGTACGGCAGCAGCAGGCGATCGCATTGAAGGCGCTTTCGACCAGCAAGACGCAGCTCGCGCAGCGCCGCGATGCGCTCACGCGGCTCGAAAATGAAGGCCGGCTCCGCTCGCGCGAATTGATGAGCAGCGCGCAGCTCGAGGCCGACCGTGCGCTCGGACTCGGCGAAAAGGCGCGCGACATCGTCGACCTGATGGACTCGCTCGAAGCCGATAGCGCGGTACGCGCCGAACTCGCGCAGCTCGCCGGCCCGCTACCGCGCCCGCGCAATCCCGCGGGCAGCATCGCCAGTGCCGCGCCGCCCGCCGCGGCCGAAGCCGAATTGGCACAGGGCGCCTATCGCCTGCCCGTCGTAGGGCGCATCGTCGCGGGGCTGGGCGAGGTCAACGAAAGCGGCGTGCGTTCGCGCGGCGTCACCATCGCAGCACGCCCCGGCGGCCAGGTCGTCGCCCCCGCCCCCGGCCGCGTCGGCTTTGCCGGCGATTATCGCGGCTATGGCAAGATCGTCATCATCGACCATGGCGGCGGCTGGGTGTCGTTGCTCACCGGCATGATCGCGCTGTCGGTCAGTGTCGGCGACACTCTCGACGCCGGAGCGCCGATCGGCCGCGCCGGATCGGACGACAGCCGCATCACCGTCGAGCTCCGCCGCGCCGGCCGTCCCGTCGATATTGTCGCGATGATCGGCTGAGCGGCGCCGTTAATCGCCCGTTCGGCCGCTGTCTTGCATAGGGATGCACCGCTTGACGCCCGCAGATTTGCGTAGGAGGATGGCGGGCCGGGGATTATAAGGCGGGATTGCTCTCGCGTGACTGAAAGACGCCCATGACCGAATCGACCAAGACCGCCGTGTCCCCGAAGCGCCGCTTCGCCTTGTGGCAGGGCGCCGCCGCGCTCTCGACGCTGGCGCTCGTTCCGCTCGCGACCGGCGCGATGGCGACCGTCGATTCGAAGACGCAGGAAGAAATTTCGCGCTTCATGGACGTCTATCTCGAGGTCAAGTCCAACTATGTCGAACCGGTCGACGATTCGAAGCTGATCGAGGGCGCGATCAACGGCATGCTCGCCAGCCTCGACCCGCATTCGGGCTATCTCGACGCGCGCGGCTTTTCGAACCTGCGCACCCAGACCGACGGCGAATATGGCGGGCTCGGCCTGTCCGTGACGATGGAAGACGGCGTCGTGAAGGTGATCGCGCCGACCGCCGACACCCCGGCCGACAAGGCGGGGATCAAGGCGGGCGATTATATCACCCACATCAACAAGGAACTGATCTTCGGCCTGACGCTCGACGAGGCGGTCGAACAGATGCGCGGGCGTCCTGGCACCGAGATCGGGATCACCGTTGTCCGCGAAGGCCAGGACAAACCGATCGAAATGACGCTGACGCGCGAGATCATCGACCTGAAGCCCGTGAAGTGGGAAGTCAGCGGCGATGTCGGCGTGCTCACCGTCACCAGCTTCTCGGCCGACGCGACCACCGACCTCAAGGCCGCGATGATGGCGGTCGAAAAATCGCTCGGCAAGAAACCGCGCGGCTGGATCCTCGACCTCCGCTCGAACCCCGGCGGGCTGCTCGACGAAGCCGTCGGGATCAGCGACCTGTTCCTCGAACGCGGCGAGATCGTTTCGCAGCGCGGCCGCAAGAAGGGCGATATCGAACGCTACTTCGCCGAACCCGGCGACCTCGCCGGCGGCGCTCCGGTCGTCGTGCTGATCGACTCGGGATCGGCCTCGGCCTCCGAAATCGTCGCGGGCGCGCTGCAGGACCAGCACCGTGCGGTCGTGATGGGCGAACGCAGTTTCGGCAAGGGATCGGTGCAGACGGTGTTGCCGCTGACCGACACCACCGCGCTCCGCCTGACAACCGCGCGTTACTACACCCCGTCGGGCCGCAGCGTGCAGGAGGGCGGGATCGAGCCCGATATTCGCGTGCCGCAGATTTCGGATCCCGATTATGCGTCGCGGCCGAAGTTCCGCGAGAGCGACCTGCGCCGCCACCTGATCAACGAAAAGAAGGTCGACAACGGCCTGCTCGAAAAGGACGAAAAGGCCGATCCGCGCTTCACCGCGACCGCCGCCGACCTGAAGGCGAAGGGCATCGAGGACTTCCAACTCCACTATGCGCTGCAGACGATCGGCCGCATCGGCCCGGTCGCGCCGCGCATGGCGCAGAGCGGCAAGCCGCCGGTCAAGCCCGCCAAGCCGACCGCACGCAACTAAGGGGCGCGGGACATGCTGAACTCGCGGCTTTCCGCGCCCGTCGCCGCGTTCCTTGCGCCGCTGCTGCTCTATGGCGGCGCGCTCGTGTCGCAATATGGCTTTGGCCTGCACCCGTGCGAAATCTGTTACTGGCAGCGCTGGCCGCATCAAGCGGCGATCATACTGGCGCTGCTCGCGCTGCTCCTCCGCCGCAATGACAAGGCGATGCGCGCTCTCACCCTGCTCGCCGCCGTCGCGATCGCAATCAGCGGGGCGATCGGTATCTTTCACGCCGGGGTCGAATATGGCTTCTGGGAAGGCATCACCACCTGCGCGACCGGCGGCGCCGGTCCAGTGTCGCTCGATTCGATAATGAACGCGCCGCTGATCCGCTGCGACACTGCGCAATGGACGCTCTTCGGCATCTCGCTCGCGGGCTTCAACGCGATCTTCTCGCTCGGCGCCGCAGCGCTCGTCTTGACCTTGCTGCGCCGGAAGACCACATCGGCGGCATGAGGAACAAACGCACCGCATCGATGATCCGCGTCGACCAGGCGGGCGAATATGGCGCGACGCGCATCTACGCCGGCCAGCTGGCGGTGATGGGTGACCGCCACCCGATGGCGCGCGAAATCGCGCATATGGCCGAGCAGGAAGAGCGGCACCGCAAATTCTTCGACGCCATGATCGCGCGGCGCGGGGTGCGCCCGACCGCGCTCCAGCCCTTCTGGAAGGTCGCGGGCTTTGCCTTGGGCGCGGTGACCGCCGCGATGGGCCCGCGCGCCGCGATGGCGTGCACCGCCGCGGTCGAGACCGAGATCGATCGCCATTACCAGCACCAGCTCGACGAGCTCGGCGACCGCGATCCCGAACTCAGCGCCGCGGTCGACGAATTCCGCGCCGAGGAGCTGGAGCATAAGGAAGCCGCGCTTGCGGCGGGTGCCGAGAGCGCCCCCGGCTACCCGGTCCTGAGCTTCGCGATCCGCGCGGGTTGCCGTGCAGCCATCGCGCTGTCGAAACGTATCTGATAGAATGATCGCCGGCGCGCCGTTCACGACGGATGCAGGTAGCGGCTGCCATGCCGCCTGAAACGACAAAGGAAGATACGATGACCCGCCTCCCCCTGTTCGCGCTGATTCTCGCCGGCAGTGCCGCCGCCATGCCCGTCGCAGCTCAGCAGCAGACGGTCGATGCCGAAAAGATCAACCAGGTCATCATCTATGGCGACGACAAGTGCGAGCAGTCGAGCCCTGACGAAATCGTCGTCTGTAACCGCCTGCCCGAAACCGAACGCTATCGCGTTCCCCAAATGCTGCGCGGCAATCCGCTTGACGTGCGCAACGAGGCGTGGGCGAACAAGGTGGTCGCGCTCGAACGCGTCGGCCGCTTCGGCACCGACAGCTGCTCGCCGACGGGCCTTGGCGGCTTCACCGGCTGTACGCAGGCACTCGTCGCGGGGGCGAAGGCCGAACGCCAGGCTGCGAACAAGACCGACTGGCAGACGATGATCGCCGACGAACGCGCCAAGCGCATCGCGGGCATCGACGCCGCGGCGGACGAAGTCGAAGCCGCGGTCGTCGCCGAGGAACGCGCGCTCGCCGAACGGCAGAAAGCGGCCGAGGAACTCGAGCGTCAGGCGAACGGCCAGGCGCCCGCGCAGACCGCTCCCGACGAAGCCGACGCCGCGCCGTTGCCTACCCCGCCGCAGAACTGAAGGGCAAGTTCCGGCCCCGGATGCTTTTCCCATTGATCGACCGGTGACGGTCCAATAGCCAACAGGTTGGGGAAAAGTCCGGGGGGATATCATGAAGTTTTGTTTTTCGGCGCTGCTGCCGCTCGCGATCGGCTTGGCCGCTTGTCCAGCCCTTGCGGTTGAAAACGACAAGCTGGCGAAGGTTCCAGGCGCAGGGATGAGTGCGGCGAAGACCGCCCCGCCGTTACCCGTCGGCCAAGACGGTGGCGCCAGCGACAATGATTTCCGTATTTGCGATGGCTATGCCGCACCCAAGGGTAAATCGGACGGCATCGCGCGCGAATCCTTCCTCTTCGGTGCCACGACGCGTTCGGCGGACCTGCGCCGCGGCGGGATGCGGATTTTTGGGGAGACCGGCGTCTCCGCCTGTAGCCGTGCGCTCGTCGATTCGCGGCTGGTCGATAATTTTTGGCTACGCCGCGCCAGCCTGTTGCAAGGCCAGGCAGTACAAAAGATTGCGGCAGGGAATGCCGACGCCGCGCTCAAACTTGCCGACGACAGCGATGCATTGGGCGCGGCGAACAATGACCCCTATTTCGCGCGGAGCATAGGAATCGGCAATCAGGCGGTCCGCGCCTACGCCTTGAGCAAACTGGGCCGTAAAGAAGAGGCGATCGCCGCGATCGCGAAATTCCGTAATCAACGACGATGGTCGCAATCAATTGCCGATCTTGCAACGCGACTGACGCTGGACATGGATCACAGCCTCCCGGCCCAAGTGGTAGAACTGCGCTCGCGAATTGCCCTCGCTCCCGAAAAGAGCATCGGTCTTTTCTGGATGGATTTTCTGTCCGGGCAGTATTAGGCCGCCCGCGACATCGCCCCTGCGGTCAGTTTCGACCTGCCCAAACAACGCGGCGGCTGGACCCTCACCGACGCCGCCGAAGCGGAACTAAAGGAAATCGGCGTTCGAACAGGCTTTTATGGTGCGTGGGCCTATGCCGAAAACGTCGCTGGCAATAGCGAGGAAGCGAAAGCGTTGATCACCCTTGCCGGGGTGGAACTCGACGAGATCATGGCCCCGCCACCCCCGCGGACCGATGGACGACCGCCTCGGAAAAAGGATGTCGAAGCCCATGCCCGACGCCAGCCGCACGCACGCAAGGCGCGGGACGAGCTGAATCTATGGGCTGCGGCCATTGCCTATCGCCCGATGATCGCGATCAAGCCGATCGAGCAATCGCACGCCGAGATGAGGAAAAAACGCCTCGTCGAATTGCCGATCGCCATCGACGTATTGCGCCTGACTCCCCAGATGGGGCCCGATGACAAGGCGGATGTCGAACGCGCGATCGCTGCGATCGAGATGCGAAATGCGCAGGAGCGCAGCGCGGCACTCGACCTGTCGTTCGACGAATTTATGGAAATGCTTCCAAAGCCCGAGACCCCGAAGGTCGTCCCCGTGCTCAAGCCCGCGGGCGATGGCTATTTCCTTAGCGATACGGGGCTGTCGCGCAATCGCGAGGGCGACAGCGACACATGGACGATCCGCTATACCCACGCGCTTGCGCCCAAAGCGGCCGTCGAGGAACTCGCTTTGCTGGGGGCGGCGCAAACCGCACGCAAAGAAGGCTTCGACCGGCTGCTCGTACTAAGCCGCATCGCTCTTACTCGCACCACCCATGTCTCGGGCGGATACATTCCCCCCTTCGACCAGAATTCGGGCTATGAGGCCCAATTGCGCGTCCGCTTCTTTCACGCGACGCAAATCCCTATGGATCTTCGCGGCGCGGAATGGCGGCTCGTTTCGGTCGAGGACATCATCACGGAATTGTCCCCCCGCTATCGCGAAGGCGCGATCATATAGTCGAACGACGCGAAAGCCTTAATTTTCCGGCATTTTTGCAGCCCGGCGCGATTTGGTTGCAAATCCGCGCCGAACCGAGTGCAAAAATTAACGAATCGCTGGCAAGCTGTCTTGACTTGGGATTTTTTGGGGCAAAACGTGCGGTTCTGGGAATCGCCAGCCTAGGGGGCTGTAATATGGCATCAGCATTTGGACCGCGCCTGTGGAGGCGCACGACCGTTAGCGTGCCGCCGGCACGGAGTCTGGGTCGCCGAATGACGTGGCACGCCGCCTCCGCCCTCCTCGCTTTTGCCGCCTTGCAGATCTGGCTCGTGATGAGCGCGGTCTCAGCCGGGGCGCCGTCCGCATTCATCATCGTCGCGCTCGTCATGCTGCTCGCGCTCGCGCTGCCCGTCGCGCGCTCGACCGAACGGCACTGGTATCGCCTCAGCCGTCAGGCGCTCGCGAGCTGGGGCCTGCACGCGCGCTTCCGGCGCGACGTCCGCCGCCTGTGGGTCGCCGCGATCACACTGCCCTTCCTGTGGACCAGCGGCGCGATGGCCGCCACCGACGCGATCGCCGCGATCATCAAATAAGCCGTCCTGGCCGGGTTTGACGCTGGCCCGCGCGCCGTATAGGGCGCGGGGATGCTGACCGTTTCCGAAGCCCTCGACCGCGCACAGATGCTGTGCGACGCCGCGACCAAGGCCGGCGCAGACGCCGCCGACGCATTTTATTACTGCAACGCCGCGACGTCGGTCTCGATGCGGCTCGGCGCGCTCGAGGATGTCGAGCGGTCGGAGGGGCAGGATATTTCGCTGCGCGTCTTTGTCGGGCAGCGCAGCGCGAGCGTGTCGACCGCCGATATGGATGCGGGCGAGCTCGCCAAGCTGGTCGAACGCTGCGTCGCGATGGCGCGCGAGGCGCCCGAGGATCCCTATGCCGGGCTCGCGCCCGAAGCGCTGCTGTTCAAGGGTGCCATCCCCGATTTCGACCTCGACGACAGCAGCGAGGCCGACCCAGCCGCGCTGCGCTCCGCCGCGCTGGCAGTCGAAGAAGCCGCGCGCGCCGTCGCGGGCGTCACCAACAGCGAAGGTGGCAGCGCGAGCCACAGCCGCACGCGCTTCGCGCTCGCGACCAGCCACGGCTTTGCCGGTGGCTACGGGTCGAGCGGCCACAGCCTGTCGGCGAGCGTCATCGCGGGCGAAGGCGCAGGCATGCAGCGCGACTATGGCTGGCACAGCGCGCATCATCTGGCGGACCTCGAAAGCGCTGCGGACATCGGCAACCGCGCCGGTACGCGCGCCGTTGCAAGGCTGAACCCGGGCAAGGCGCCGAACGGTAAGCTTCCCGTGCTGCTCGATCCGCGCGTCAGCGGCGGCATTGTCGGCCATCTGCTCGGCGCGATCGCCGGCCCCGCGATCGCACGCGGCACCAGCTTCCTGCTCGGCAAGGAAGATCGGGCGTTGTTCGACAGCGGCATCGTGATCCGCGACGAACCGCACCGCGCGCGCGGCTTGCGCAGCCGCGCCTTCGACGGCGAGGCCCTGCCGACCGCGGCGCGCGATATCGTCGCCGATGGCAAGATCACCGGCTGGCTGCTCGACACCGCATCGGCGAAGCAGCTCGGCCTGACCCCGACCGGCCATGCGAGCCGCGGCGGCGGCGCGTCGGGGGTCGGCGCGAGCAACCTGCACCTCGCGGCGGGCAGCGTGACCCCCGCGGCGCTGATGGAAGGCATCGCCGATGGTGTCTATATCACCGAACTGATCGGCCACGGCGTCAACCCCGTGACCGGCGATTACAGCCGCGGCGCATCGGGCTTCCTGATCAAGGATGGCGTACTCGCCGGGCCGATCGCCGAATTCACGATCGCGGGCAATCTGATCGATATGTTCGCCGCGCTGATCCCCGCGAGCGACCTCGAATTCCGTCACGGCACCAACGCACCGACGCTGCGCATCGACGGCATGACCGTCGCGTCGAGCTAGGGACCGGCGCCGGTGCCCGGCCGCAACCTCGAAGCCGCGATCGCCGCGACCCGCGAAGTCGGCGACATGGCGATGGCGCGCTGGCGCGGCGAGGGACAGGCGGTCAATGTCTGGAACAAGTCGCACGACAATCCGGTCAGCGACGTCGACCTCGCGGTCGATGCGCGGCTGAAGGCGGTGCTCGGCGCGATGGTGCCCGAGGCGGGGTGGCTGTCCGAAGAGACCGCCGACAATGAAGCCCGCCTGTCGTGCCGCGCGATGTGGTGCGTCGACCCGATCGACGGCACCCGCGACTTCATCCGCGGCCGGCCCGGCTGGTGCGTGTCGGTCGCGCTGGTGATCGATGGCACCCCCGAGTTCGGTATCCTCTATGCCCCCGCGCTCGACGAATTGTGGGTGGCGCAAAAGGGCCAGGGCGCGCTGCTCAACGGCGAAACGCTGCACGCCAGCCAGCGCACGACATTCGCCGGATCGCGCGTTCCCGCCGATGCGCTGCCCAAGGTCGACAGCGATCTGGTCATCGTCACCAAGCCGAACAGCATCGCGCTGCGCATGGCGCTCGTCGCCGACGACCGCGCCGATCTCGTCGCGACGCTGCGCTGGGGTTTCGAATGGGATGTCGCCGCCGCCGCGTTGATCGCGACCGAGGCGGGCGCTGCGGTGACCGACGCGTTCGGCGCGCCGTTGCGTTTCAACACGCCGCGCGCGCAAGCCTTCGGCGTCATCGCCTGCGCGCCGGGAATCCATGCCGCCGTCGTCGACCGCTTGCATGACCGCGCGGTCGCTCTTACATCGCCATCCTGAGCAATAATCCACGGCCTCAAACCACCGCACTTCGCTTGACAATCGGGCCGACTCACCTTAGTTGCGCGTCCATTCCGACAGCCTGACCGGACGGCGAAGCGCCATGCGCGCATCGTGGTCCGTTTTTTGCGTTGGAAAATCAGACGCTTTGAGATGGGGCCGATTGCCTACGGCCCTGTGGAGCAGGAGAAAGTTACCAATGGCACGTATTGCGGGCGTCAACTTGCCCACCAACAAGCGCGTAATCATCGCGCTCACCTACATCCACGGCATCGGTCGCAAGAGCGCTGTCGACATCGCCAACAAGCTGGGCATCGACCACACGCGTCGCGTTCAGGATCTCTCGGATGCCGAAATCCTGCAGATCCGCGAAACGCTCGACGCCGACCACACGGTCGAGGGTGATCTTCGCCGCAACACGGCGATGAACATCAAGCGCCTGATGGACCTCGCCTGCTATCGCGGCCTGCGTCATCGCAAGGGCCTTCCGGTCCGCGGCCAGCGCACGCACACCAATGCGCGCACCCGCAAGGGCAAGGCCAAGGCGATCGCCGGTAAGAAGAAATAAGGTTTGAGCGCGTCCATCCGGGCGCGCTTCCTTATTTCCCCTGCCGGGGCAGCGGCGCATCGCCCGCCACCGGCCATTCTGGATTAGGTTAGGAATACATCATGGCTCGTGAACCGCAGCGTCTTCGTCGGCGCGAACGCAAAAACATCTCGTCGGGCGTCGCCCACGTCAACGCGACCTTCAACAACACGATGATCACCATCACCGACGCACAGGGCAATGCGATTGCCTGGTCGAGCGCCGGCATGATGGGCTTCAAGGGAAGCCGCAAGTCGACCCCGTATGCGGCGCAGGTTTGCGCCGAAGACGCCGGCAAGAAGGCCGCCGAACATGGCGTCCGCACGCTGGAAGTCGAAGTCAAGGGCCCCGGCGCCGGTCGTGAATCGGCTCTCCGCGCGCTGCAGGCTGTCGGGTTCCACATCACGTCGATCCGCGACGTGACGCCGATCCCGCACAATGGCGTCCGCCCGGCCAAGCGCCGCCGCGTCTGACGTCTTTCGGGCGCGCTCCGCCGGAGCGCCGCCCGTACAAAACTCCTCGCTGGACAGGTGGCCGACCCCCGCCCGTCCCGCCCAAAGCAAAGGGAAATCCATGACTGTCAATATCCGGAACTGGCAGGAATTGAAGAAGCCCAGCAACCTGGAAATCAAGGCTGGCAGCGACGGCAAGCGCAAGGCGACCTTCGTCGCCGAACCGCTCGAGCGCGGCTTCGGCCTGACGCTTGGCAACGCGCTGCGCCGCGTGCTGCTCTCGTCGCTCCAGGGTGCGGCTATCACGTCGATCAAGATCGAGAACGTGCTCCACGAATTCTCGAGCCTGGCCGGCGTGCGTGAAGACGTCACCGACATCGTGCTCAACGTCAAGCAGATCGCGCTCAAGATGGAAGGCGAAGGCCCGAAGCGGCTCCAGCTTTCGGCGACCGGTCCCGCGACCGTCAAGGCCGGCGACATCATGGTGTCGGGCGACATCAAGGTGATGAACCCGAACCACGTCATCTGCCACCTCGACGACGGCGCGACGCTGAACATGGAACTCGTTGCCGACACCGGCAAGGGTTACGTCCCCGCGACCGCCAACCGTCCGATCGACGCGCCGATCGGCCTGATCCCGGTCGACTCGCTCTACTCGCCCGTGCGCCAGGTCGCCTACAAGGTCGACAATGCCCGCATCGGCCAGGAACTGGACTATGACAAGCTGAACCTGACCGTCGAAACCGACGGCACGGTCACCCCGGAAGACGCCGTCGCTTACGCCGCGCGCATCCTCCAGGACCAGCTCCAGGTCTTCGTCCACTTCGAAGAAGCGATGAACGACAGCGGCCTCATCGGCATGGCGGCTTCGCCGACCACCGCCGACGAGTCGGACGTCAACCAGCTCAACCGCTTCCTTCTCAAGAAGGTCGACGAGCTCGAACTGTCGGTCCGTTCGGCGAACTGCCTCAAGAACGACAACATCATCTATATTGGTGATCTCGTTCAGAAGACCGAAGCCGAAATGCTTCGCACGCCGAACTTCGGCCGCAAGTCCTTGAACGAAATCAAGGAAGTGCTGTCGTCGATGGGCCTGCGCCTCGGCATGGACATCCCCGGCTGGCCGCCGGAGAACATCGAAGAAATGGCCAAGAAGCTCGAACAAGAGCTGCTGGGCTAATCGAGATAGCGCCCCGGTTCGCCGGGGCGTCATCACACCGGGAATGGGTCGGCCCGCAATCGACCTGGTCTGGGCTACCTCACACGGGCCCTTAACGAACGAAGGAAAGAATTATGCGTCATAAATCGGGTGGCCGGAAGCTTCAGCGCACGAGCGCGCATCGCACGGCCCTGTTCCGCAACATGTCGGCTTCGCTCATCAAGCATGAGCAGATCACGACGACCGTCGCCAAGGCGAAGGAACTGCGTCCCTATATCGAAAAGCTGGTGACGCTCGCCAAGCGCGGTGGCCTTGCCAACCGTCGCCTCGCGAACAGCCGCCTGCTCGACGACACGCAGCTCAAGAAGCTGTTCGACGTCCTGGCCGAGCGCTACAAGGACCGCAACGGCGGCTACACCCGCGTGATCAAGGCCGGCATCCGCGCCTCGGACGCGGCTCCGATGGCGATCATCGAATTCGTCGACCGCGACGTCGATGCCAAGGGCCAGGATTCAGGTCCGGTCGAACAGTATGACGAGGAACTCGCCGAAGCCTGAGCTTCGCGTCTTCGCTAAGAGATCAAGGGCGGCGTCCGGTTGGACAGCCGCCCTTTTTCTTTGCGGGCGACGGCTGGAATCGGTCGCATTCGGGCATCCTCCTTGCCCGGATTGCGCCAAGGCATCGGTTTAATTCTCCCTTGCCCGTCCCTTTCCGATGCTTACATATCGGCGCACGATAATATCCCCCAGAGAATGAGGATCGCCTTGCCATGTCCCGTAAAGCCCTGTCCGCGCCGCTGGCGCTGGTTGCCCTGACGATGATCCCGGGCGCAGCAGCGGCGGCCGATGCCGCCGCGACATCGGCGATGGCCAAGGCGTTGACCTATCCCGACACCGCGCGCGGCGACACGGTCGATCCGCAGTTCGGCGTCGATGTCGCCGACCCCTATCGCTGGCTCGAGGACGATGTCCGCGTCAATCCGAAGGTCGCCGACTGGGTCGCGGCGCAGAACAAGGTCACCGACACCTATCTCGAAACGCTGCCCGGCCGCGACAGCTTTAAGGAGCGGATGACCGAGCTTTATAATTACGAACGCTTCGGGCTGCCGACGAAGGCCGGGACGCGCTATTTCTATAGCCGCAACGACGGGCTGCAGCCGCAGTCGGTGCTCTATGTCCGCGAAGGGCTCAAAGGAGAGGGTCGTATACTGATCGACCCCAACGCCTGGGCGAAGGACGGCGCGACCGCGCTCGGCGAATGGAACCCGTCGGAGGATGGCAAGCACCTCCTCTATTCAGTGCAGGATGGCGGCACCGACTGGCGCATCGTGCGCGTCAAGGACGTCGCGACCGGGCGGGATCTGTCCGACGAGGTGCGCTGGGTCAAATTCTCGGCGCTCGACTGGGCGAAGGACGGCAGCGGCTTTTATTATTCGCGCTTCCCCGAACCGAAGCAGGGTGAAGCTTTCCAGTCGCTCAACGAAAATCACAGCGTCTATTTCCACAAGCTCGGCACGCCGCAGAGCGCCGACGTGCTGATCCACGCGACCCCCGACAAGCCCAAGCTCAACAACAGCGCGGTGGTCACCGACGACGGCCAATATCTGCTCGTCGTCTCGTCCGAAGGGACCGACGAGCGCTATGGCCTGACGCTCCATCCGCTCGGCAAGGCCAGCGCCAAGCCGATCACCCTCGTCGACGATTTCGCGAACAACTGGGAATATGTGACCAACGAGGGTCCGCGCTTTACCTTCGTCACCAACAAGGGCGCGCCGCGCGGACGCATTGTGTCGATGGACATCAAAAAACCGGCCGCGCTGACGCAGCTGGTCGGCGAGAATGAGGCGACATTGGTCGGCGCGTCGCGCGTCGGCAACCGCCTGATCCTCTCCTATCTCGGCGATGCGAAGTCGGAGGCACGGATGGTCGCGCTCGACGGCAAGCCGATCGCCAACATCAAGCTTGCCGACATCGGGGCGGCATCGGGTTTCGGCGGTAAGTCGAGCGACCCCGAAACCTTCTACAGCTTCTCTAGCTACGCGCGCCCGACGACGATCTATCGCTTCGACACCGCAACGGGGAAAAGCGAGATTTTCGCCGAACCGAAGCTGACCTTCAAGCCCGCCGACTTCAGCGTCGAACAGCGCTTCTACAAGTCGAAGGACGGCACCGAAGTGCCGATGTTCGTCGTGATGAAAAAGGGTCTCGACCGCAGCAAGGGGTCGCCGACGCTGCTCTATGGCTATGGCGGCTTCAACGTTTCGATGACCCCCGGCTTTTCGCCGACCAAGCTCGCCTGGGTCGACAAGGGCGGCGTCCTCGCGATCGCGAACCTGCGCGGTGGCGGCGAATATGGCAAGGCGTGGCACGACGCCGGCCGGCTCGACAAGAAGCAGAATGTCTTCGACGATTTCATCGCCGCGGGCGAATATCTGATCGCCGAAGGCATCGCAGGCAAGGGCCAGATCGCGATCGAGGGCGGGTCGAACGGCGGACTGCTCGTCGGCGCGGTGACCAACCAGCGTCCCGATTTGTTCGCCGCGGCGCTGCCCGCGGTTGGCGTGATGGACATGCTGCGCTTCGACCGCTTCACTGCTGGCCGCTATTGGGTCGACGATTATGGCTATCCGTCGAAGGAGGGCGATTTCAAGAATCTGCTCGCCTATTCGCCGTACCATAATATCAAGGACGGCACCGCCTATCCCGCGGTGCTGGTGACGACCGCCGACACCGACGACCGCGTCGTGCCAGGGCACAGCTTCAAATATACCGCCGCGCTCCAGCATGCGAAGGCGGGCGACAAGCCGCATCTGATCCGTGTCGAAACGCGCGCCGGCCACGGGTCGGGCAAGCCGACCGACAAGATCATCGCCGAGGCGGCCGACAAATATGCTTTCGCGGCGAAGTGGACCGGACTGAGCGTCGAATAATGTCCTATGCCCTCGCCTTCACCGCGACCGATCCCGCCGAACGCTGGGCCGAGGCGGGCGATGCCGCCGCGGCGCTCGTCGCGGGCGAACCCGACGGCATCGCCAATATGGCGAATGTCGCTGCGCTGATCTGGCAGGCGATCCCCGACCTCAACTGGGCAGGCTTTTACCGCTTCGACGGGACCGAGCTTGTGCTCGGCCCGTTCCAGGGCAAGGCGGCGTGCATCCGCATTCCGCTGGACAAAGGTGTGTGCGGCGCCGCCGCGCGGCTGCGTGCGACGCAGCGCGTCGACGATGTCCACGCCTTTCCCGGCCATATCGCGTGCGACGCCGACAGCCGCAGCGAGCTTGTCGTGCCGGTGGTTGCGAACGACCGCCTCGTCGGCGTGCTCGACCTCGACAGCCCGATCCCGGACCGCTTCACCGCCGCCGACCAGGCGGGCGCCGAAGCGCTGGTCGCGCGCATCGCGGCCGCGCTCGCGGCCTGAAACCCCGCCCCAAATCGGGACAGATAAGTCACGGTTAACGGATTCGCGAAAAGGCGCTAATTTTGCTAACAAACTGTTAACCAATCGGTTCGGCCGAGGGAACAGGGAGTAAGTCATGCGCACGTTCGTGTTGTTGGGAATGGCCGCAGGGTCGTTGTTGCTGGCGAGCCATACGCGCGCCGAACAGCCGGCGCTGGACTATGGCGTTCCCGCCGATCCCGATAGCCGCGTCTACACCGGTTATCCGGACCGCGTGCCGAGCGAAGTCGATTATCGCCACGTCGACGGCACCTATGACGCCGAGGGCCGCTGGACCGGCACCTGGGACGGCACGTACGAGACATCCGACGGCCGCCGCTTCGAAGGCCGTTATGAAGGCACGGTCGAGGGCCATGGCGCCGGCTATCCGCCGCCGCCCGCTTACGATCCCCGTTATCACGGCGGGTATGACGCCCGTTACGACGAAGAGATGGAACGCCGCTGTGGCCGGGGGGGCACAGTGGGCGGCGCGGTTGTCGGCGGGCTCGTGGGGGGCATCGCCGGCAACCGCATAGCCGGACGCGGCGATCGCACCGCGGGCACGCTGATCGGCGCCGGGGTCGGCGCGCTGGCGGGCAGCGCGATCGGCAATGCAGCCGACAAGAAGAAATGCGACGAATATTGGGCGAGCCGCAGTGCGCGTTACCAGGGTGGCCATTATCAGGGCGGCTATTATCCCGGCGGCACCTACCCCGGTGGCTATGCGACGACTTACCAGCACAGCGGCTATGGCTATGGCTACGGCTATTACACACCCGGCGTCGTCGTCACGACGATCATCAACGGGGCGCCGGTCGTGACCGAAAGGGTCGAGACGAGCACGCGCACCTATTATGAAAACGTGCCGGTGCGGAAACGCTATGTCGCGAAGAAAAAGTGGAAGCCCCGGCCCAAGCCGCGCTGCGTCTGCTGATACCCGGGGATAGGTCTGGTCACCTGTAACTGATCCCAAGGCCCGTCGTCCTCCCGGATGGCGGGCCTTTTCATACCGGGCTCGGCTTGCCGCGCGGCAGCCACGGTTCAGCGGCGCGAAAGCATCGCGCGCGTAGGGCGGTCACATTAGGGCTGGACCATCCTGAGCCCGCCGAAGGGAGTTTCCCTCGATGCGTAAACTGACCAGCTTCACCACCGCCGCGGCGATCGTCCTGACCTCGGTCGGCCTCAGCGCCGTGCCCGCCGAAGCGCGCGGACGCCATCATCATGGCGGCTGGGGGTATCGCGACCGCGACAATATCAGCACCGGCGAGGTGCTCGGCGGGCTGCTTGTCATCGGCACCATCGCCGCCATCGCGAGCTCAGTGAGCAAGAACAAGCGCGAGCGCGCGCCCGATTATCGTTACGAGCCGCCCTATCGCGGCGACGAGCGGCAGGAGGTGCCGCGCTACGAACCCGAGGCGCAGAACGACGTCACCCCCGGCGCCTATGGCCGCGGCGAAGCCGAAGGCCGCGCCGCCGATGCCTGCAGCTGGGCGGTCGAAGGCGAGATGGGCGACGACGCCCGCGTCGACAGCATCACCGGCACCGAACCGAACAATGGCGGCTGGTACGTCACCGGCACCGCATCACGCCTTGGCGGCGAGGTGAGCAGCTTTGGCTGCAGCTACCGCAACGGCCGCGTTGTCGACGTCAATTTCGGCTGACGCTATTCAACACACCGATAAATGGCCTCTCGCCCGTGGCGAGGGGCCTTTTCTTTATGAACGCCAGCAAACCAAGTCTGAACCCCAGATAAGCGGAGGGTTCAGCGCCCTGTCACAGCCGAATCGGTAAACCGTCTGCAACAGGCCGCGAAGCTGCCGCCTGCGCTTAAGGAGACCGAACCATGGCTATCAAGACCACCCTGACCAAGGCCGCAATTGGTGCGGCCACCGCCGGCGCGATGCTGATGAGCGCCGCCCCCGCGGCCGCGCGCGATCGTTATGACCGCGACGGAATCAGCGCAGGCGAAATCATCGCCGGCGCCGTGGTGATCGGCGGCCTCGCCGCAATCCTGTCGAGCGGCGACAACGACCGCTACGACCGTTACGACCGCCGCTATGATGGCCGCTATGACGATCGCTATCGCGGCCGCTATGACGATCCCCGTTACGGCTATGGCTATGACTATAACCGCTATGGGAACAGCCGCCGCGCGGTCAGCCAGTGCGTCGGCGCCGTCGAGCGCGGCAGCCGCCGCTATGGCCGGACCGACGTGACCGAGGTCACCAGCATCGACCGCAAGCGCGACGGTTACCGCGTCAAGGGCCGCGTCATCGTCCGCGACGGCTATGGCGACCGCTGGGGCCGCGGCGGTTATTACGACAAGGGCAAGTTCACTTGCGAGGTGCGTTACGGCCGCGTCCAGGACATCCGCTTCTCGGGCCTCGGCTAACCCTTTCGCCCCCTGACCAATCGGCCCGCCCGTGCCCCGGCACGCGGCGGGCCTTTTGTTGCGCCCGATACGCGGCGCCGCCCTTTTGCCGTATCTGCTGGTGATTGCGGCCTTGCCATCGCCGGAGCAGCCGGTTCGGCGCGAGGGCCGCGGAATGCAAGTTAAGGCCCATCGCATCCGTGGGCGCCGCACCGGCCGCCCAGAAAGTCGGGTCGTTCCGGTAGGCTCCGAAAGGACGCTCGCCTTTCCAAGCGATAATCCACGATAATTTCTTTGCCGTTTCAGTGCCTTCGGCCAACCTCCGAGCGCGTCGCGATATTAGGAGGCCTACGCACCGGCCGAATAATTCGTGAAAATTGTCAAACACGATATACGAAAATTTACCTTCCTCATTTAGGACTCGTACCGGGACCAATCAGATAATCGTCCGAGGTGGGAATCGGACGGCAGTTGTTGAGTCGCGCATGTCGAATCCCGAGGCTTCCCCTGCCTCACCGGCCCCTGATGAAAAGCGCCAGCCACGCCAGTCGCGGCTGGTCAAGGCGGCGCTTGCCTGTCAGCGGCTGGGCCAGTTCGACGTCACCATCCGCAATGTTTCGTTGACCGGCGTCGGCGGCCAGGGGCCGCATATCCTGCAGATCGGCGAACGCATCACCATCTTCCTGCCCGGCCACGAAGCGATGCTCGGCACGGTGCGCTGGGTCGCGGGCACCCGATTCGGGATCGAAACCGACAAGCCGGTCGAAACCGTTCGCCTGCGCGCCACGCACGGCGACCAGCTCATGGCCGCGGACAGCAAGGCCGATTTCCAGATCGTCCCCGCGCCGCAACTCACGACCTGGCGGCCGGGGCTGTCGCGGGCCACCAGCCTGCCGGGACATTTCGGCACCAAGCGCTGAAGAAAGGCCGTTTTGGGGCGGTGAGCTGCCCTTGTGCATCCCGGCGAAAGCCGGGGCCCAGTGCGGAAACACGCTAGGTTCGCGTTGTAATTCTGGACCGCGGCTTTCGCCGGGGCACACATCTCTATCGACGGCTTCCGGTCAAAGCCGCCGTATCTCAAGCGTGCAGCAAATCCTGCCCGAACACAAATTCCAAATTGCAAATGACTCGCAATAACATATAAGCCGCCGGCGCCGCATCTTGTGCGCTGGAAAGGGTCCCGATGTACGCCTTTGTTGATCGACCGGTGGAAAGCCTGTGCAATGGCGGGTGCTTCCTGCTCTGGGCGATGCGCGGGTGGGTTCACGCCGCCGAGCGCGGGCGATGTCCGCCGCAGGTTCTGCACCGGGGCTTTGCCGCGGTCGATGCCGCGGACGCCCTGCCCGACTTTCACGTCGCGATGGCGCTGCTTGTCGGCGATGCGGCCGAAACATTGCTGCTTGCGCCCCTGCCCTGTCTCCAGATTTCAGAGGATGAAGCAATTCTGCTTGGACTCTGGCGCGATTTTTCGCTTGAGAACGCCGCAAATGCCCATGCGACGCTGGCCTTGCTGGCCGAGGGAGAAAGCGTCGGTCCGATCGCCAAGGCGATGGGTGCCGCGGTCGACCGGCTGGTCGCGGCGGGATTCGATATGCCGGCCCTCGCGGCCGGCACCATGACACATCAGGAAAGTTCAAAGTGATGAGTGACCGTATTGCCGAAGCCGCCAAGCTGGCCCCCTCCGCCTCGCTGACCGTCGAGGAGGTGCGTTCGGTGCGCCACTGGAACGAACATCTGTTCAGCTTCACGATCACGCGTCCGCCCAGCTTTCGTTTCCGGTCGGGCGAGTTCGTGATGATTGGCCTGCCGGGCGAGGGGCGCCCGCTGCTCCGTGCTTACTCGATCGCCAGCCCCGCCTATGCCGACGAACTCGAATTCCTGTCGATCAAAGTGCCCGACGGCCCGCTGACCTCGCGGCTCCAGAAAATCCAGCCGGGCGACCCGGTCTACCTTGGCCGCAAGCCGACGGGCACGCTCGTCGCCGACGCGTTGCTGCCGGGGCAGCGACTCTTCCTGCTCTCGACCGGCACCGGCCTCGCGCCTTTCCTCAGCCTCGCGCGCGATCCCGACATTTATGAGCGGTTCAGCCAGATCCAGCTTGTCCATTGCGTGCGGCAGGTCAGCGACCTCGCCTTCCGCGACGAGCTCGAAAGCCAGCTCGCGGGCGATCCGCTGGTGCAGGATCAGGCGCTGCTGCAATTTCACTACCTGCCGACGGTGACGCGCCAGCCCTTCCGCACCGAGGGGCGCATCGACGCGCTGATCGAAAGCGGCGGCCTGTTCGGCCATCCGCTGACCGGCCCGGCGCATTTCGACCCCGCAATCGACCGCATCATGATGTGCGGCAGCATGGCGATGATCCGCGACCTCGAAGCGAGCTTCGAGGCGCTCGGCTTCAAGGAAGGGTCGAACGCCGCGCCCGGTGATTTCGTTATCGAGCGCGCGTTCGTCGGTTAAGGCTTCTCCGCATAAGCCTTTACCAGATCGAACATATAGTCGCGCCCGACGTAGACCGAGCGCACCTCCATGCGTTCGTTCAGGCCGTGCGCGCCATTGCCGTCGGGGTCGCCCCACATGCCGGGGATGCCATAGGTCGGAATGCCGACCGCGCCGAGGAAGGTCGCGTCGGTATAACCGTTGGCCATTGACGGGATGACCTTCAGCCCCGGCCAATATTTATCGACGAGCGTCTGCATCGGGCCGATGATCTTCGGGTCGAGCGGCGGCGCGGGTGGTGCGGGGCGCTTGGGCGGCAGCTGGGTGATCGTGACGCCGGGGTCGCCGATCACGCGTCCGAGTTCGTCCTTGATCGATTCGATGCTGTGCCCCGGAAAGATGCGGCAATTGATGTTCGCGCCCGCGCGCTGCGGCAGCGCGTTCGGCGCGTGGCCGCCGTCTAGCAGGGTCGCGACGCAGGTGGTGCGTAGATTGCTGTGGAGGAAGGGATCCTTGTTGACGATCGCCTCGGCCGCCTTGTCGGCGGGGTTCTTCGCCAGCGCGACCATCGCCCGGCCCGTCTCGTCGCCACGCGCGGCGCCGGCTTCGGCGAAGAAGCGCCGCGTCGTGTCGGTCATCTCGACCGGGAAGTCATAATCGTCGATTTTCGTCAGCGCGCGGGCGAGCTCATAGATTGCATTGTCGGGCACGGGCGCCGAACTGTGGCCGCCGGGGTTTCTGGTCTCCAATCGAAAGTTGGCGAAGGTCTTTTCGCCGACCTGCACCGACTGGCCCAGTACTTTGCCCTTACCGTCGCTGTCGCCGCCTCCGCCTTCGTTCAATGCAAATTCGGCGTCGATCAGGTCGCGCTTGTTCGCCGCGAGCCATTCGACCCCGTTGAACGCACCGTTGGTTTCCTCGCCGCAGGTCAGCGCGACTTTCACCGTGCGCTTGGGCTTGTAGCCATCCTTCTGGAAACGGATCAGCGTGTCGACCCACACCGCCGCCTGCGCCTTGTCGTCGGCGGTGCCGCGGCCGTAGAAATAGCCATTTTCTTCGACCATGACGAACGGATCGCGCTCCCAATCGGCGCGCTTCGCCTCGACGACGTCGATATGTGCGACGAGCAGGATCGGCTTCGCGGTCTTGCTGGTGCCCGGATAGACGGCGACGAGGCCGCCTTCCTTGGGGTTCTCGGGGGTGGCGAACAGGGTGAGCTGGCTGTCGGGGATGCCCGCCGCCTTCAGCCGCGCCGCCATGCGCTCGGCGGCGAGGGTGCAACTGCCCGACGAAAGCGTCGTGTTCGTCTCGACCAGCTCCTTGTAGAGATCGCGGAACGCGAGCTGGTCGGGGCGCGGCTGCCCCTCGGCAGCGATCGCGGGCACCGCAAGCAACATGGCGGACGTCAGCAGCGCGGACAGTTTCTTCATCTTTTCCTCCCCTGTTTTGCGGATGAAGGGAGCAGAAAGACGACATCGCCGCAAGCCGCGATGCGTGCACCTCTTGCGCCGTGTGCGCCTTTCGCGCAATTCGGACCAAGGGAGAGGACCAAGCGTGACGAGTATGAATGACGACCCGCCGGGGCTGGTGGCGCGTGCGGTGCGCCGCCTGTTGCTTCTGCTGTACCAGGCGCGTGGATGGAAAGCGGTCGGCGAGGTGCCCGAACCGCGGCGCTTCATCCTGATCGCGGCCCCGCACACGAGCAATTGGGATTTCGTCAATTTCCTCGGACTGACCGCGGACCTCAAGATCCGTCCCTTTTTCATGGCAAAGCTGTCGCTGTTCCGCTGGCCGATCGGCGGCTTTATCCGCCAGATGGGCGGGGTCCCGGTCGATCGCCGCGGCGGCGGCAATGTCGTCCAGCAGATGACCCACGAATTCGCGCGCCGCGCCGAATTCATGCTGACCGTCGCGCCCGAGGGCACGCGCGGCAAGACGGCGAAATGGCGAACCGGCTTTTACCAGATCGCGATGGCGGCCAAGGTGCCGCTCGTCGTCGGCTTCATGGATTATGGCACCAAGACGGGCGGGCTCGGCCCGCTGATCTGGCCGACGGGCGACTTTCGCGCCGACATGATGAAGGTATTTGAGGTATATAAGAGCCATACCGCTCGATTCCCCGAGCGGCAGGCGCGCTCGATCGATGACATCGTCGGCCGCGATGAGGAACGAGACATGCGCGCGTGAGTGACGCCCTTTTGTTGCTGACAATCAATTTCGGCGGGTTGCTCGGCGTGATTCTGCTCTTGTGGGGCATCGCGACCCTGATCCGCGACGTGTCGTTCATCGACGCCTTCTGGGCATTCGGTATGGTGCTGCTCGCGTGGGGGACATGGTGGCAGGTCGGCGCGGAGGGCGGACACGCAAAGCTGCTCCTCGGCCTGACATCGCTGTGGGGGTTGCGGCTCGCTATCCATCTGACGATCCGCTGGGCGAGCCACGGCGAGGACCCGCGCTACAAAAAGATCCTCGCGCTCTCGATGGAGAAGCGAAAGTGGAGCTGGGCAAAGACCGCGCTTGTGATGGTTTTCCTAACGCAAGCTCCCTTGCTCTTCATCACCTGTCTGCCCGCGCAGATCGGTATCTGGGCGAGTGCGGCCGCCCCCGCGGCAAGCGTGGGCATCATCGGCTGGATCGGCGCGGTGGCCGCTCTCGCCGGCATTGCGTTCGAAAGCATCGGCGATGCGCAGCTCGACGCTTTCCGGAAAAACCCCGCGAACAAGGGCAAGGTGCTCGACACCGGCCTGTGGCGCTATACGCGCCATCCCAATTATTTCGGCGACGCGCTGACCTGGTGGGGCCTCTGGCTGGTGGTCGCCGACCTCGGCTGGGCGCCCGCGTTCGTGGGCGTGATCGGCCCCATATTCCTGACCTTCACCCTCACCAAATGGTCGGGCAAGGCGCTCCTCGAAAAGGGGCTGCACAAGACGCGGCCCGACTATGCCGCTTATGTCGCGCGCACCTCCGGATTCATTCCATGGCCGCCAAAGACCAAGATTTAGGCGGCGAGGAAAGCCCGACCGATGTGTCGGCGCTCGGCGACGCGCCGCGCATCCGCGCGATATTGATCGAGGCGGCGCGCGCGGGGCGCAGCGTCAGCTATTCCGAACTGCTCGGCGACCTTGGTTTCCGCTTCACCCGGCCCAAGATGCGCGCGGTGTGCCGGACGCTCGAAGAAGTCGACCGCCTCAGCGCGATGGACGGCGAACCCGATCTGGCGGTGCTGGTGGTGCGCGAAAGCGACCGGCTGCCCGGGCAAGGTTGGTGGGTCGGCGGGACGGCTTTACTGCTCGGCTATGACGGCCCGTGGGAGGGTGCTGCGGCGGCGCGGTTTATTCGCGAGCAGCAGCAGGCGGTGTTCGATTATTGGGAAGGGCGGTAGAGCGTCGGACAACGACCGAACCCCGTCATTCCCGCGAAGGCGCGAATGACGTTTTTTTTCTTCACCGTCGCCAAGCGGGATCCCCGCCTTCGCTGGGATGACGAAAAAAGAGAGCGAACGTCCGCCTCCCACCACGGCGCGGTCATCCGCCTATTTCTTGAGCCCGATCTCGCGCAGCCGCTCCTGCAGATACTCGTCCGCCGTGATCGGCGTCGGATATAAATTCGGGTGCGACGCGTCGACGCAGCTTTCGAGCGTCTCGATCGGATAGTCCGAGCGGAAGTGGAGGAAGAAGGGCATCGAATAGCGAGCGACGCTCGCGCGGCCCGCGTCGGGGTTACGGACGCGGTGGGTGGTCGAGGGCAGCTTGTTGTTGGTCAGCCGCTGGAGCATGTCGCCAACGTTGACCGCCATCGCGCCCGGCGGGGGGCTGACCGGAAGCCAGCTGCCGTCCTTGTCGAGGATTTCGAGGCCCGCCTCTTCGGCGCCGAGCAGCAGCGTGATCGTGTTGATATCCTCATGCGCTTCGGCGCGGATGCCCTTGGCGGGGGCTTCGACCGGCGGATAATGGAGCAGGCGCATCACGCTGTTGCCGTCGGCGACGGTGTCGTCGAAGAAATCGGGCGCGAGGCCGAGGTAGCGCGCGATACCGGAGAGGAGACGCGCGCCGACGCGGTCGAATTCGGCGAAGAGCTTGTCGTAAGCGGTGCGGAAGCCTTCGACCTCGGCGGGCCAGATATTGTTCGGCTGCTGCGCGGCGAGGCGGTGCCCGGCGGGCAGGTCGCGGCCGACGTGCCAGAATTCCTTGAGGTCGACTTCTTTCGCGCCCTTCGCGATCTCAGTGCCGAACGGGGTGTAGCCGCGCGCGCCGCCGCCGCCGGCGATATGATAGGCGCGCTTGGTTTCCTCGGGCAGCGCGAAAAAGGCTTTCGCCTTGTTCCAGGCTTCGTCGATCAGCCCGGGGTCGATGCCATGGTCGGTGATCATCGCGAAGCCGAAGCGTTCGAACGACGCACCGAAATCCTTCGCGAACTGATCGGCTGGGAGCGACATCGAAATGGTGGGAACTGCGGCAGGCATGCGATTATTGTCCATCTGATCGGGGCGGCGCCGGTCGGGCGCGTCATGAGTCGCGATTTAGGCGCTGCGCGCTGACGGTTAAAGGGAAAAAGGCGGTTTCGTCCCGCGCCGGGCTCGGCTAAGCCCGGCCCATGAGCAAGCAATATTGGCTGATGAAATCCGAACCCGACGCCTATGCGTGGGAGCAGCTGGTCAAGGACGGCACCGGGATGTGGGATGGGGTGCGCAACCACACCGCCAAACTCAACCTGATGGCGATGAAGGTCGGCGACGAGGCGCTCTTCTATCACAGCAATATCGGCAAAGAATGCGTCGGGATCATGGAGGTCATCGAGGAAAGCTTTCCCGACCCGACCGCTGAAAAGGGCTCGCCCTGGGTCGTGGTACGCGTGGCGCCCGTCCGTGCGCTCGCCAATCCGGTGACGCTGGCGGCGATCAAGGCCGATCCGGGGCTCGCCGATATGGATCTGATCCGCCAGTCGCGCCTGTCGGTCGGGCGCGTGACGCCCGCCGAATGGAAGCATATCCTGAAAAAGTCGGATAAGCCCGAGAGCTGAGCCGGCTTACTGGCCGCGCAGCTTGACCTGCAGATGCTTTGCCACCGACGGGTGGAGCGGATGGACGAACTCGCACCCGTAATTATTGCCATCGGCGCGGCGGACGACCGCCTCCAGCGGCTGGAGCCCGGGCAGGTTCACCCAGATATGCTTGCCGATCTGCGGCCGGAAAAACGTAACCATGCGAAAGCCCGTCGACGACAGGTCGAACAATTCGACGTCGAAGGGGTTCAGCCCCGGTTCGCGGAAGCGCGCGCGTGCGGTCACGGGTGTGCGCTCGGCGCCGCGCCCGGCGGTCGGCGCTTTTCTGGTTTCGATAGTGCGATTCCCCAACACGGATTCGGCCCCTGCATTTCTTTCTTGGTCGAACCGCTTTTAGGGCGCCGTTGGTTACCTCAAGGTGAAGCGATATGGTGAAAATCTGCTACACCGGCGGCGTGTCGCCGACCGCCATCAACTGGCCGGGATAAGGGACCGCAAGCGCCACGGCGGCGCGCCATTCGCCGCTGAGCCAGGTAGCATAATCCTCGGGATGAAGAATCACCGGCATGCCCTTTGGCTGATGGTGCGCAACCAGCCGGTTGGCGTCGGTCGTGAGCATCGCGAAGCACGGCCAGTCATCGCCTTGGCGGTGGATTCCGGCAAAGGCGAACACCGGCCGCGATGGCACAGAAAACCAGTGCTGGCGCCGCGCACCGTCGGGCCCCGACCAATAGGCAAAGGCGGTTGCGGGGATCAGGCAGCGCAATTCGGCGTGGCGCAGCGTCCCGATCCAGAAGGGGCTTTGCAAGTTGCGGACACTGGTCACCGGCCGGTCGCCCTGCGGCGGCGGCGGAACGCCCCAGAGTTTCGGGCGCAGGTAACGCCGCGATCCGCCGCGGCCGTCGCTGACGATCACCGGCGCGGGGCGGCCCGGCGCGACATAGTCGCCGGTCCACGGGTCATTGCCGGCCTCGGCGCCGAACGCCGCGGCGATCGTGCTGGCGGGGGCATCGAGGCGGTAGAGACTGGTCATCGAGGCCTAGTCGGTTCCGCGCACCCGTCCGCGCCCGGCCTTGACCGTGCTGCGCGCTTTCTTGCTGTCGACGCGCTTCGCCTTGGCAGCCTTGCTCGGCTTGGTCTTGATGCGGCGTTCGGGGCGGACGAGCGCGGCATCGATCAGTTCGGACAGGCGCTGCCGCGCGTCGGCGCGGTTCGCTTCCTGCGTGCGATAGCGGCGCGCGAGGATGATCAGTTCGCCCTCGGTCGTCATCCGGCTGCCCGCGAGGGTTTTCAGGCGCTTATAGGCATCGGGGGCAAGGCCAAGCGCGTAGACATTGACGCGCAGCTGGCACGCGGTCGCGACCTTGTTGACATTCTGACCGCCCGGCCCCGTGCCGGCGAGAAATTTTTCCGATATCGCGCTTTCGGGTATCTCAGCCACGCGTTGGCTCCGCTCCTTCCGGCGCCGCAAAACCCAATGCGATGAAGCTGTCAGGGAACGGCGCCTCGGCAATTATGGACGGCTTGACGTCACGTTTTACGACCAGCCTTTCGGCGTGGAGCAACGTGCGCGTTTTCGTACCGCCGCGGCCGTAGACGGGATCGCCGACGAGCGGAAAACCGAGCCCTTCGAGCGCGTGGACGCGCAGCTGGTGCGTACGGCCGGTTTCGGGGCGGAAGCGCAGCAGGCTGCGCTCACCCACAACCGCGAGCTTTTCCCAATGCGAGACCGAGGGCTTGCCCTTTGGATCGCCGACCATGCGCCAGCCTTCTTCGGCGGTTGAAACCTTGGCGAGTGCAATGTCGATCGTGCCGCCGTCGCCGTCGGGCACGCCGTCGACAATCGCGAGATATTGCTTTTCGACCTCGCGGCTTTCGAACGCGCGGGTGAAGCGGCCGTGCGCCTTGGGATTGCGCGCGAGGAGCAGGCAGCCCGAGGTGTCGCGATCGAGCCGGTGGACGGGGAGCGGCCAGCGTTTGAAGCCGAACTTCAAGAGGTCGAGATGATTCTCGAGGCTAAGGCTTCCGTCGCGCGGCGCGTCGACGGGGAGGCCCGCAGGCTTGTCGATGACGAGGGCCTCGCCATCGAGGAAGAGAACACGATCTGAAAGGAGCATGGCGCGCTATAGGCGGGCTACTGTCTAGTCGAAAGCGTAAACGTCCATCGCGAGCAGACCATAGGTCACGCTGTGATGCAGCCGCTCGGCCTTGAACGATGTCCCGCCCGCGCCCATCGCCACGTACAGCGGCAATATATGGTCGGGGGTCGGGTGATTGTCGGTGCCGTGCGGCGCGCGCTCGACGCTGTGCAGCACGTCATCGACCGCGCCGGCCGTCATGCGTTCGGCGATCCAGTTGGTGAAGTCGGTGACCCATGCTGGCGCGGGTGCATCGATCGGCAGGCGCGCCGAAAACAGCGCGCGCAGATTGTGCGTGATGCTGCCCGATCCGATGATCCGCACGCCGTCGTCGCGCAAGGGCGTCAGCACCTGCCCGAGCGCATAATGCCATTCGGGCGAGGCATTCGAGGCGATCGAGAGCTGGACCACCGGAATATCGGCGTCGGGATAGATCAGCGTCAGCGGCACCCACGCGCCATGATCGAGCCCGCGTTCGGGATCGGCGGTGACGTCGAGACCTTGGCAGGCGAGCAACTCGACCACATGCGCCGCGAGCCCCGGTTCGCCCGGCGCCGGATAGCGCATCGCAAACAGTTCGTCGGGAAAGCCGCCGAAGTCGTGGATCGTCGGCGGCGCGGGCGATGCGGTGACGGTCGCGCGGCCGCCCTGATACGCCGCGTCATGATGTGCCGACACGACAAGGATCGCGCGCGGGCGCGGCAGCTGGTCGCCCAGCCCGGCGAGGAAGGTCCGCGCCGGGCTGGGCTCGAGCGCCATCATCGGCGAGCCGTGCGAAAGAAAGAGGCTCGGGAGACGGCGCATCGGTTCAGGCCGCCTGCTTCAGTTCGCCGATCGCCGAGGTGGCGCGAGCGACCGCGTCGCCGTCCATCATATGGCCGTCGGCGGCGATGATCGTGACGTCGGTGATACCGACAAAGCCGAGGATATGCTTGAGGTAACCGCTCGCGAAATCGACTTCGCTGCCCAGCGGCACGCCGCCCGAGGCAAAGACGATGAACGCGCGCTTGCCCGTCAGCAGCCCTTCGGGACCGGCCTCGGTATAGCGGAAGGTCCGGCGCGCGCGGGCGATCAGGTCGACCCAGGCTTTCAGCGACGCGGGGATCGCGAAATTATAGATTGGCGCCGTGATGACGATCGTGTCGGCGGCTTCGAGTTCGGCGATCAGTTCGTCCGAGCCCGCAAGCACGGCCTTTTGTTCGTCGCTGCGCGCCGCTTCGTCGGTGAAATTGGCCCCGATCCAGCTTTCGGTGAGCAGCGCCGGCGGTGCGGTGTTGAGGTCGCGGCGGGTTACGGTGGCACCGTAACCCTGTTCGACGAGGCGGTTCACCAGCTGGTCGGCGAGCGGGCGCGTGGTCGAACCTTCGTTGCGGGCGCTGGCATCGATGCGAAGAATATGGGTCATCTCAAATACTCCTGTTTCACTTCGGGGAGAGGGGGTGCCGCGAGCCGGGGAACTCGCGGCACCAGGTGGGCCGCCGTCAGGGAGGGGGACGTCGGCGGCCCGGGGGCTGGTTAGAGGCTGTCCACGAGCACCAGTTCGGCGTCGTCGAGCGCTTCGACCTCGATCGTTCCGACATCGCGGAGCGCAATGCCGTCGCGGGGATCGGCGTCCGCGCCGTTGACGCGGATGCGGCCCTTGGCGACGACCAGATAGGCGTGGCGTCCGGCTTCGAGGTCATAGGAGACGCTCTCTCCGGCGTTCACCGTCGCCGCGGCAACGCGGGCGTTGGCGCGGATCGGCAGGGCTTCGTCGCCCTCGATCCCGCTCGCCAGCGTCACAAACTGGCCCGACCGGTCGGCCTTCGGAAACTGGCGCGCGCCCCAGCCGGGATTGCCGCCGTCGCGGTCGGGCATGATCCAGATCTGGAACAGCGTCGTTTCCTCATCCTCGAGGTTGAACTCGCTGTGCGTCACGCCGGTGCCGGCGCTCATCACCTGGACATCGCCCGCCGCAGTGCGGCCGCTGTTGCCCATCGAGTCACGATGGGTGATCGCGCCGGTGCGGACATAGGTGATGATTTCCATGTCGCGGTGCGGATGCGGAGGGAAACCCGACTGCGCCGCGATGGCATCGTCGTTCCAGACGCGCAGCGCGCCCCAGCCCATCCGCTTCGGATCGTGATAGTTGGCGAACGAGAAATGGTGACGGGCGTCGAGCCAGCCGTGGTTGGCGTGGCCCAAGCTGTCGAATTTGCGAATGTCGATCATGGCCTTGTCCTTTCGTATCTTCTCAATCGTTGCGCACATCGGCGATGCCGGTGCGCTGCTGTTGAGGACAAAATAGGGATATGTATCGTTTCGAAAATAGCATAGATGGAAAACCATCGTTTCCATTCAGGAGCTATTGCGTGGCACTTCCCGACTATGAAGGCTGGGCCTGTTTCGTCGCCGTCGCCGATGGCGGCAGCTTTACCGCCGCGGCGGCATCGCTGGGGCTGTCGAAGGCGAGCGTGTCGAAGGCGGTGACGCGGCTCGAGGCGTCGCTGGGCATCACCCTGCTCCACCGCAGCTCGCGCGTCGTCGCGGTGTCGACCGCGGGCGCGGGCCTGCTCGACGAGGCGCGCGCGATGGTCGCGGCGGCAACCGCGGCCACCGAAGCGGCGCGCGGCGACCGCGTCGACCTGGCGGGGCCGATCAGGCTGGCGGCGCCGATGAGCTTCGGGATCAAGGTGCTCGGCCCGCCGCTCGCGGTCTTTCTCGAGCGGCACCCCGCGGTCGAAGTCGAGGTGCTGCTGAGCGACGCGCGCAACGATCCCGTCGCCGAAGGCATCGACCTGACGCTGCGCATTTCGCCGCTCGCGGATTCGAGCCTGCTCGCGCGGACGATCGCGCCCGTCGCGGCATCGGTGATCGCCAGCCCCGCCTATCTGGCGAAGCATGGCACCCCGAAACATCCGCTCGACCTCGCGGGCCACCGGCTGATCGGTTACGGCCACCGGCAGCGCGCGATGCCGCTGCATTTCCACCGCAAGGGCGAGGAGGCGACCGTGCTGCCGACCGGCCCGCTGTTCGCGAACAATGGCGATGTCGCGGTGCCGCTGGTCGTCGCGGGGGTCGGGATCGCCTCGCTGCCCGATTTCATCGCAGCCGAGGCGCTGGCGTCGGGCGCGGTGGTTCCGATCCTGACCGACTGGTCGTTGCCGCAGTCGCACCTGCACCTCTTGTCGCCGCCGTCGCGGCTGCGCCCGGCACGCGTGCGCGCGCTGTCCGACCATCTGGTCGACACGCTGAAGATGTCGTGCACTGGCGCGCACGATCAATATATCGCGCTTCACCATGAAGGAAAAACGGGCTGAGCGACTGTTGCAAAATGGCCGCGACTCGTGGACTTCTGCGGGTTAAATCAAAATTAACCTTTTCCCTTCATTAGTTTCGTGGTTAATGTTCCGGCAGTCCTGCAACGGGGGTTGGTCGGTGACATCCTTGATGGTCATGCGATCGGTTCGCGGGATTATCGTGGGAAAAAGGGGTGCCCAATGCGCGTACTGCTGATCGAGGACGAGCCGACGACCGCGAAAGCGATCGATACGATGCTCACGACCGAGGGCTTTAATGTCTATACCACCGATCTCGGTGAGGAAGGCTTGGACCTGGGTAAGCTCTATGATTACGACATCATCCTGCTCGACCTGAACCTGCCCGACATGCACGGTTACGACGTGCTGAAAAAGCTTCGCACCGCCAAGGTGCAGACGCCGGTGCTGATCCTGTCGGGCATTTCGGAAATGGATTCGAAGGTGCGCTCGTTCGGCTTTGGCGCCGACGATTATGTCACCAAGCCGTTCCACCGCGACGAGCTGGTCGCGCGCATCCATGCGGTCGTCCGCCGGTCGAAGGGTCACAGCCAGAGCGTCATCAAGACGGGCAAGCTGGCGGTCAATCTCGACACCAAGACGGTCGAGGTCGACACCACGCGCGTGCATCTGACCGGCAAGGAATATCAGATGCTCGAGCTGCTCTCGCTCCGCAAGGGCACGACGCTCACCAAGGAAATGTTCCTGAACCACCTCTATGGCGGCATGGACGAGCCCGAACTGAAGATCATCGACGTCTTCATCTGCAAGCTGCGCAAGAAACTCGCGCTCGCCTGCCACGGCGAAAATTATATCGAGACGGTCTGGGGCCGCGGTTATGTCCTTCGCGACATCGACGACGAGGGCAATGAGGTGCGCCGCGTCGCCTGACGCGTAGCAGCTCGCAAGATTTACCGAGGGAACCCGGCGCGGAGCGATCCGCGCCGGTTTTCTTTTGGGACATGGGCCATCGCGCGCCCGGGGGTCGGCTTTCGACCGATTTCTGACACTCGCTAAAGTGTCCCCAAGGCGGCATCTCGCGCCTGCCGATAGGGCCGAGCGGCGCCATGCCTTTCTTGAACGGACCGCAATCTAACCGTCACCTCTTCCGACACTTCTCGTCGCGGGTCGTTGGCTAGGGCTTCAAGCTTGGCGACAGCCTCTTTCGTGCCGATGTCGTGCAACGCCCAAATACATCTGCGGGCGAGGGCTGAACTGTCGTCGTAATCGAGATATGGCAGCCTGCGCTGGACACAATAAAATAAGCAGTCGACGCTCCTTGGATCTCGTAGATTTTGAAGAGTGTTCGCTAATTCTTCGTGCCCCTCATGGGCTTCGCTGTTCAAAAGCGAACAGAGGATAGGCGTTGCTCGACGCGAACGACCAAATAGCTCTCCAAGCTGGCACCAAGCCCAGATAGTCCCATATGAAAGGTCTCCCGAGCAAAGGTCATGAAGCAGGTTCGATGGAACCTCATCAAATTTGATCTCATATGCAGCAAGGAAATTGCTCAGGGATTTTTCGTCTGTGGGTAGGCTGTCCATTAGATGCAGAGAACACATAATGGTCCGGCAGGCAACGTCAGCCCCCCACCCCAAAGCCGAGGCGCTTCAAGCCTGCGACTTCGTCAACCGATGGACCGGTCCGAACTGCGCAATCGCCGCACCGACGAAGGGCAATGCGACGAGCCAGAGGCGCACGCCCGTCACGCCGAGCGGGCTCGCGATGCTGATCGCCGCGGTGGCGCCGAGCCCGGCGCAGATGAGGAGCAGCCCGGTGATCAGGCGCCAGTGCGGCACCTCGCCGCTGTCCTTGCTCGCGCGTTCGTAGCGCGCGAAGAGCATGATCAGCGGGAAGAGCGCCGCGATGTAAAGGATGAACCAGACCGGGCGCGCGAGCCACCATGATGCGCTACCCGGCGCCACATCGAGCCCGATCCCGCCGAGCAGCCACGCGGCGATCATCACGAGCACGAAGGCGGTGAGGTGCCAGAGGTAGATCGTCATGATCATGCCGTTGACGAGCACGACCCCGGTCCAGATGCGGAGGTTATCGAGCATCCGTCGCCCCGCGGGTTCGAGCGCCAGCGCGAAGCCCGCCTGCGCGATGCCGAGCGCCAGCAGCGCGAGCGTCGGCGGCATCGAGTTGCTGAGGCCGCTTCCCGGGACGCCGATCATCGCGACCGGATAGGGTCCGAAGCCCACAAGCAGCGCGAGCGCGGCCAGCCCGCCCACGCCCCACAGCAAGGCCCTGCCCGGCGCCAGCCGCCCCTCGCTCCACGCAAAGCCGAGCTGGTGGATCGCGAGCCAGACGAAGGCGAAGTTGAGGAAATTCACATAAGGCACATCGAAGCGCAGCGCCGCGATATCGATCGCCACCGCGCCCGCGACGAGCGCCCAGAAGGAGGCGAAACCCCAGCGCTTCCATGCCTTCCACGTCAGCGGCACGACCGCCGCGACCATCAGGTAAACCGACAGGAACCACACGGGGATCAGCGCGAGCTGCGCCGCCATCGCGACGATGCCGCGCTCGACCCCCGCGAGCGTCCCGAACATCGCGACGAGCGTCCAGATCAGGAACAAAGGCAATACCGGGTTGATCAGCCGTTGCAGCCGCCCGCTGTACCAGCTTTCATAGCTGCCGCCCTTGCGCAGCGTCGCCGCCCACGACATGCCGTTCGAGAAACCGCCGACGAGGAAGAAGAGCGGCATCACCTGGAATCCCCAGGTCAGCCAATGCGTCCAAGGCAATATGCCGAGCAAATGCCCGCCCTCGACCGCGCCGTCCTTCATATAGGGCGCGGCGACAAGCCAGTGACCGACGACAACCGCGAGGATCGACAGCGCGCGGAGGAAATCGACGTAGCGGTTGCGCTCGGGCGGCGCCTCGGCGGCCATCTCGCTTGCGCGCGACCAGATGCTCTTGCGACGTGTGCCCTCGCGGCTTTCGGTCAATATCCCATCCCTTTCCCAATCAGGCATCCAACCTAGTGGCGCTTGGCACAAGCTCAAGTCCTTGCGAACAAAAGCGCGGCGGCGAAACTTATTGCGAATAAATCGCAACAACGCCATGATGCGGACCCTGAGCGAAGGAGACGCCGTGACCGCTATCGACAGCATCGCTGCACTCGAAGCCGTGGTGGGCGAGGCGCCGCCCGCGATCGACCTGAAAGTGATCGACCATCTCGACGCCACCGCGCTGCGCTGGCTCGCCGCCTCGCCGCTGATGTTCGCGGGCACCGGGGGCGACGCCGGCATCGGCATCACGCTCGCCGGCGGCTCGCGCGGGTTCGCGCGCGGCGACGCGGCAATGCTTTCGATCCCGCTCGATCTTTTCGACGATCCCGCCCTGCTCCGCCCCGGCGCGGGTTTCGGTTCGCTGTTCCTGCTTCCCGGGATCGGCGAGACATTGCGCGTCAACGGCCGCGTTGAGAGCGCCGACGGCGTTGCGCGGATCGCGGTCGAGGAATGTTATGTCCATTGCGCCAAGGCGCTGATCCGCTCGGAGTTCTGGAAGGCCGCGCCCGATGAAGGCGCATCGGCCGATGCCGATGCGTTCGTCGCGGCGAGCCGTTTCATGGCGCTCGCGACGATCGACCCGAAGGGCGGCGCCGACCTTAGTCCCAAGGGCGATCCGGCGGGGCTGATGGTCCGCACCGACGGCGACGCGCTCTGGTTCCCCGACCGTCCCGGCAACCGCCGCACCGACAGTTTCCGCAACATCATCGCGCAGCCGCGGATCGCCGCGGCGCTGCTGATCCCCGGCGCCTGCTCGGTCGCGACCTTCACCGGATCGGCGGCGCTGACGAGCGCCGAAGCCGCGCGTGCGCCCTTCACCGTCGGTGACAAGCGGCCGTTGCTCGCCGCGCGCGTCGACGATCTCGCGATCCGCGTTGCGCCCAGCGCCGCGCTGCGCCGCGCCGCACTGTGGCCCGCCGCGGCCGCCCCCGCCGATATCAGCCCCGCCAAGATGTTCGCCGAGCATCTGCGGCTGAACAAGAGCAAGGGCATTGGCGCGCGGATCGCCAGCGCGGTCGTGTCGATCCCCGGCTTTATGCAGAAGGGGCTCGACAAGGATTACAAGGACAACCTCTACTAACTTGCTTCCCCCTTTGCCTTGGCGCGCCAGCCTTGCTATCGGCTCCGGACAATGGCGACCACCACCGACGATCCCGACAGCAACGATCCCGTCCCCGGCATGACCGATACCCCGTTCGACAGCGCGCTGTCCGAACGCTATCTCGTCTACGCGTTGTCGACGATCACCGCGCGCTCGCTTCCCGATCTCCGCGACGGACTAAAGCCCGTCCACCGCCGCCTGCTGTGGGCGATGCGCGCGATGCGGCTCGACCCGTCGCAGGGCTACAAGAAATCGGCGCGCGTCGTCGGCGACGTCATCGGCAAATTCCATCCGCACGGCGACACCGCGGTGTACGACGCGATGGTCCGCCTCGCGCAGGATTTCTCGCTCCGCTATCCGCTCGTCGACGGTCAGGGCAATTTCGGTAACATCGACGGCGATAATGCCGCGGCGTACCGCTACACCGAGGCGCGGCTGACGCGCGTCGCGATCGACCTGATGCAGGGGCTCGACGAGGGCACCGTCGATTTCAAGCCGACGTACAATGGCGAGGACGAAGAGCCCGAGATCATGCCCGGCCTCTTCCCGAACCTGCTCGCCAATGGCGCGAGCGGGATCGCGGTCGGCATGGCGACGAACATCCCGCCGCACAACGCCGCCGAAGTCATCGGCGCGGCGCTGGTGCTGATCGAGAACCCGCGCGCCGAGCTCAGCGAACTGCTCGAGCATGTCAAAGGACCCGATTTCCCGACCGGTGGCATCGTCGTCGACAGCCCCGAGACGATCGCCCACGCCTATGAGACCGGGCGCGGCGGTTTCCGCGTCCGCGCGCGTTTTTCGACCGGCAAGCTGGACGACGGCAGCTGGGAAGAGAGCGGGATCGAGAAACAATCGGGCGGCACCTGGCAGCTGGTCATCAGCGAAATTCCGTACGGTGTCGCCAAGGGCAAGCTGATCGAGCAGATCGCGCAGCTGATCGCCGACAAGAAATTGCCGATCCTCGAGGATGTTCGCGACGAAAGCGCCGAGGATTTGCGCATCGTGCTCGAACCCAAGAGCCGCAATGTCGACCCCGAGATCCTGAAGGAAAGCCTGTTCCGGCTGACCGACCTCGAAAACCGTTTCGCGCTCAACCTCAACGTCCTCGACGCGACGCGCACGCCGAAGGTGATGGGGCTGCACCAGCTGCTCACCGAATGGCTGCAGCACCAGATCGTCGTGCTCGTCCGCCGCGCGCAGCACCGCATCGCGAAGATCGACGACCGGCTGGAGCTGGTCGCGGGCTATATCATTGCCTTCCTCAACCTCGACCGGATCATCGAGATCATCCGCACCGAGGATGAGCCGAAGCCCGTGATGATCGCCGAATTCATCCTGACCGACCGACAGGCCGAGGCGATCCTCAACATGCGGCTGCGGAGCCTCCGCCGGCTCGAGGAAATGGAGCTGAAGCGCGAGCAGGCCGACCTCACCGCCGAGCGCGAGGAACTCGCCAAGCTGATCGAAAGCCCGGCGCGGCAGAAGACGCGGCTGCGCAAGGATCTCGAAAAACTGCGCGACGTCTATGGGCTCGAAACCTTGCTCGGCGCGCGCCGCACGACGATCGCCGAGGCCGCCCCGGCGCGCGACATTCCTTTGGACGCGATGATCGAGAAGGAGCCGGTGACGGTGATCCTGTCGAAACGCGGCTGGATTCGCGCGCAGCGCGGCCATGTCGCCGCCGACCAATGGGGCGAGTTCAAGTTCAAGGAAGGCGACGAGCTGCTGTTCGCCGCGCACGCGCAGACGACCGACAAGCTGCTGATCGCGGCGAGCGACGGGCGTTTCTTCACCGTCGGCGCCGACAAGCTGCCCGGCGGGCGCGGGTTTGGCGAGCCGCTGCGGCTGATGGTCGATATCGACCCCGAGGCGCGGATCGTCGCGATGATCCCGGCGAGCGCCGACGGCCGGCTGCTGCTCGCCTCGACAAGCGGGCACGGCTTCGTCGCGCAAATGGCCGAGGTGGTCGCCGAAACGCGCAAGGGCCGCAATGTCGTCAACCTGAAACCCAAGGCCGCGCTCGCTATCGTCCGCCCGGTTCTGGCGAGCGACGACAGCGTCGCGGTGGTCGGCGAGAACCGCAAGCTCGTCGTCTTCCCGCTCGCCGAGGTGCCGGTGATGGCGCGCGGCCAGGGCGTGATGCTGCAACGCTACCGCGACGGCGGCCTGTCCGACGCGGTCAGCTTTGCCTTTGCCGACGGATTGAGCTGGGCGATGGGCGGCGATACCGGCCGCACGCGCACCGAAACCGACCTTGCCCCCTGGCGCGTCGCGCGCGGCGCCGCCGGACGGATGCCTCCGACCGGTTTTCCGAGGAACAATCGCTTCGGCTGAGCGTATTTCGTTGTAGCCGTAAATCCCTTCTTTACTTCCCGTGACCTAGGCATTGGGCAATGGGGAAAGGTCGCACAAAACCCTCTGTTATGCCTATCGATAGAACCGGTGAAGACCGGCCCTTATTGTTCGTCGGCTGGATCGACGCGTTGCCCGTTCCGGCCGCGCTGATCAGACCGATGGCACGCGGCAATTTCCGGCTCCATGCAAGCAATGCGGCGTTCGACCGGTTGAGCCTGTCGCCCGCGGGCGTCGAGGCGCCGATCGAAATGCTGCGCGCGATCGAACGGGCGTCGCAATTTCCCGAAGAATCACAGGAATTTTCGTGCCAGTTGGGCGAGGGCCCGGCCGCGCGCGATCTGCGCGGATCGATCGGCCCGCTGCCCACCGAATCGGGCGACGACGGGCTGTTCCTGCTGACGCTGATCGACCGGACGCAGGAAATGATGACCGAGCGCAACCTGCGCCGCGAGCTCGTTTCGGACAGCCTGACCGGCCTTCCCAACCGCGCCGGGTTCGAGGAACTGGTCGAACAGCGCGCGATCACCGACGTGGGCGCCGCGGACCATGCGATCCTGCTGCTCGACCTCGCACGGTTCAGCCGTATCAACGAACATATCGGCCCGATGGCGGGCGACGAGCTGATCATCACCGTCGCGCGGCGGCTGAAATCGAGCCTGCGCAGCGGCGACATATTGGCGCGCACCGGCGGCGACGAATTCGCCATATCGACGCGCGTCGTGGGCGGCCGCGCCGACGTGCGCGAAATGGCGCGGCGCATCCGCGGCTGTTTCGATCACCCCTTCCGCATCGGCGAATTGAAGGTCAGCGTCGACTGCGCGCTCGGCTGCGCGATCCAGCCGGCAGCTGACACCGATGTCGCCGATCAGATCCGGCACGCCCAGATCGCGCTCAAACGCGCGAAGCAAACCGACCGCATCGAAATCTATGAACCCGAAGCGGCGATGCTCTCGGACAACCGGTTCGGGATGGAAACCGAGCTGCGCAACGCGATCGAGGAAGACCGGCTCCACCTCGCCTTCCAGCCGCTGATCGAACTGGCGAGCGGCCGCGTCGCCGGGTTCGAGGCGCTGGCGCGCTGGGACACTAGCAACGGCCATTCGGTTTCGCCGACCGAGTTCATTCCGATTGCCGAGGATTCGGGGCTGATCGTCCCGCTCGGCCAATGGGCGATCGGCAAGGCCGCCGCGGTGCTCGCGGACTGGGACAAGCAGAATGGCGGCGGAATCGTCGACTGCTATTTCTCGGTCAATGTCTCGGCGATCCAGCTGGTGCGCGACGATGTCGCCGGGGTGGTTCGCCAGGCGCTCGAAAGCCAGAAGATCGGCGGCGAACGGCTGATGATCGAACTCACCGAAAGCGCGATCATCGGCGATCCCGACCTGGCGCTGTCGGTGCTCAGCGAGCTGAAGGCGCTCGACGCGCGCGTCGCGATGGACGATTTCGGCACCGGCTATTCGAACCTCGCCTATCTCCAGCGCTTGCCGATCGACGTGCTCAAGATCGACCGCAGCTTTGTCGAACATATGGTCGACGACCGCGACAAGGTGGCGATCGTCCGTACGATCCAAAGCCTGGCGGAAGTGCTGGGCATGCGCACGACGGCCGAAGGCGTCGAGACCGCCGATCAGGCGCGGCTGCTGTCGGCGCTCGGATGCGATTTCGGGCAGGGTTTCCTGTTCGCGCGGCCGATGGATGGCAAGGACGCGCTCGACTATTGGCGTCAGTCGCTGGTGCGGCCGATCTTCTGATCGACGAGCTGCGCCACGCGCGCTGCATCCGGAAAATCTTCGGCCACCCACGCGGCCTCAACCGCTTTCAAGATGCGCGCGACCTCGGGGCCGACGGCAATCCCGCGCGCGACAATGTCACCGCCCTTGAGCGGCATTTCGGGGACCGTCCAGCCCGACAGAGCTGCGACAGCAGCCTTTGCCGAAGCCGTATCATCCGCGAGCAGATGTACGTCGCGCGCGGCGTCGACACCGATCGCATGTGCCAGCTGGCGGACCGGCCTGACGGTATCGGCGCGGCGTCCGCCAAGCGCGGCGAGATGTTTGCGCTGCCGCGTCGACAGACGCAGCCGGGCCGCGACCTGTTCGGCAATGGCGGCGTCGGCGGGCAACAGCGCCGCGAGACGGCGCAGCGGCGCGACAGCCACGCCCGCGGCCTGCTCATTGGCCACCAGCCGGTCGAACGCGGCGGCGAAACCGGCATCGCGTTCGGGCAGCAAGACCTCGAAAATCCCGTCGGCGGCCATTTGCCCGACAATCGCGCGCGGATCGGGCAGCGACAAGATCTTGAGCAGTTCGTCGGCGATCCGCTCGCGCGACAGGCTTTTGAGCGACTGGCGCGCGGTGACCACGGCGGCGTGGCTGACCGCGTCGAGTTCGCCGCGCCCGAAGCGCGCCGCGAAGCGATAGAAGCGCAGGATACGCAGATGATCCTCGGCGATGCGCGTCGCGGGGTCGCCGATGAAGGCGACGCGCCCCGCTTTCAGATCGGCAAGGCCGCCGAACCAGTCATCGACCGCGCCGGTATCGGGATCGGCGTAGAGCGCGTTGATCGTGAAGTCGCGCCGCGCGGCATCGTCGCGCCAGTCGTCGGCGAAGGCGATGGTCGCGCGGCGTCCGTCGGTTTCGACATCGCGGCGCAATGTCGTGATTTCATGATGGTCGCCGCTGGCGATCGCGGTGACAGTGCCGTGCGCGATGCCCGTTGGGACGACCTTGATATCGGCCGCTTCGAGTCGCCGCGTCACCTCCTGCGGCAACAGCGGGGTTGCGAGGTCGATGTCGGTGACGGGCAGGCCGAGCAGCGTATCGCGCACCGCGCCGCCGACGATCTTCACCGCGCCGCCATCGGCCGCCAGCGCGGCGACGATGCGCCGCAGTCCGGGCCGGCCCAGCCATTCGGCGGCGGGCAGCGCCGTCATCGGTGCCACCCCACCGGCATCCGCCGCGCCAGATTGATGATGATTCCCGCCGTCACGCCCCAAATCCGTCGTCCCTGCCAATCCATGTCGTAATAATGGCGGTCATGCCCCTGAAAATTCGCATGCTGCCGCGCATAATTGTCGGGATCGAACAGGATGTCGAGCGGCACCTCGAACCAGTCCTCGACTTCGTCGGGATTGGGGTCGAGCGCGAGGTCGGGCGGGATGACGCCGAGCACCGGGGTGATGATATAGCCGCTGCCCGAACGATAGGGTTCGGTCACCCCGGCTACCATGACGTCGCGGCGGCTGAGGCCGATTTCTTCCTCCGCCTCGCGCAGCGCCGCGTCGATCGCGTCGCGGTCGCCCGGATCGATCTTGCCACCCGGAAAGGCGACCTGCCCCGCATGGCTGCGCAGCCATTGCGGGCGCTGGGTCAGGATCACGCCGGGATTGGGACGGTCGGTGAAAGCGATGAGCACCGCGGCATCGCGCAGCGTCGGGGCGCCGAGATACGCCTCGTCCTCGCCCGCGTCGGGCAGCAGATTGTCGAGCGCGGCGCGCAATTTCTCCGACAGCATCAGCCGTCGACCAACGGAAAGCGCGCGCCGTTCGACCAGATCGCGGGCGGCTCTTCGCCCCCAGCGAGCGCCATGTCTACGAGCTCGTAATAGAGCGCACGGTCGATCCGCGCCTCGAGCCCGTTGCCGATTTCCCCGCGGACGTGCAGCCGCGGATCAGGATTGTCGGGATCGCGGCCGAATTTCAGCGGGTGGTCCGCGCCGGCCATAACGAGATCGTCCGTATCGAGGCGAAAGACCAGCTTGCGCGCATCGCCCTCGCCTTCACTTTTCATCTCGACCGCACGGAAGGGCGTGTCTTCGACGACGATGCTCAATTTCTCGGCGGGTGTGACGAGGACATGGCTGCCATCGGCTTCGCGGCGCAGGATCGTCGAGAAGAGCTTGACCATCGCGGGACGGTTGATGCGGCCGCCTTCGTGATACCAGTTGCCGCCGGCGCGGATTTCCATGAAGCTGTCACCCGTCCGCTCGGGATGCCATTGCTCGACCGGCGGCAGCTTGCGCGCCGCGAGCAGTTCGGCAGCCTCGGTCAGCGAAAGCTGCGAGAATTCTTTGGGAAGCGATGCCGCGGGGGTGACCATGTTTCCGACATAGGGGGACGGGCGAAGGGTGCAACCCCGTGCGCGGTCAGCGCGGGCCGATCACTCCCGCGCCAGTCGGCAGGTCGTGCCCGTTCACCGCCCGGGCAAGCAGACGGCGGCGCTCGAATGGGCCGGGCAAATCCCATTCGCCCGTCGCATCGGCCGTAAAACCGAAAAAGCGGCCATAATATTCGGGATCGCCAATCATCATCAGCGCGCCGTCGGCCTCGGTTTCAGCGGCATCGAGCATCTGCGCCATCAAGGCGCGGCCATGGCCGCCGCGCTGGACGTCGGGGCGAATCGCGACCGGGCCGACCATCACCAGCGGGATTTCGCGGCCATCGGGCGCACGCAGCGCGACGGGCCAGCACTGGATCGTGCCGACGAGTGCGCCATCCTCGACCAGCGCAAAGCTGAGCGCGGGCACCGCATCCACGCCTTCGCGGATGCGATAGGCGGTTCGTCCAAAGCGATCCGTTCCGAAAGCGGCGTCGAGGAGATCCTCGACGGCCTGCGGCTCGATATTCGACAATGGAAGTAACTCGACCAACGCGTACCCTTTCGCTAATGCGGCGGCGCTTTAGGGTCCGGCGTCGGTATTGCAAAGCCGAATGTCGCGCCCGCCTGCAGGATGATCGCGTGACCGATAGTTTGTGGCTGGAAGTGGACGGGCTGACCGTCCAGGTGCTGACCGGCATTTATTCCGAAGAAACCCATCTGCCGCAGCCGCTGCGCATCTCGGTGCGCGCGAAGCTGGCGATGGCCGATCATTATGATCCGGTGACGCCGCTCAGCGCTTCGAAAAACTATATGCACCTGAAATTCGCGGCGACCGAGGGCATCCCCAAGGATGTGCATTTCGTGCTGATCGAAAGCGTCGCCGACCATATCATCGACACTTTGTTCCTGCAGGACGACAAGGTCGAAGAGGTCGAGGTGAAGATCGTCAAGCTCGCGATCGCCGAGGAAGGCGAAGAGATCGGCATCACGATGCGGCGGGTCCGGAAATGACGCAAAAGCTCGCTCTCGTCACGGGCGGGCTCCACCGCGTCGGCGCCGCGATTTCGGCGCGGCTCGCGCGCGAAGGCTATGCGCTGGCGATCCACAAGCGCAGTCCGGGCGAGGCCGATCCGGTGCTGGCGGAGGCGCTGGCCGAGACCGGGGCGCTGAGCCACCGCTTCGCCGCCGATCTGGCCGATCCCGCGGCGGTGGATGCGCTGTTGCCGGCGGTGATCGAGAAGTTTGGCCACGCGCCTGACCTGCTCGTCAACAATGCGGCGCTGTTTGCAGAGGGCGAGTGGGCAGACCTGTCCGCCGCGACGCTGACCGAGATGATGCAGGTCAATCATCATGCACCGGTAATGCTGGCGAAGGCGCTCGTCGCGGCGAGCGAAGGCAAACGCCCCGCGATCGTCAATATCGTCGATCAGCGCGTCGCGCATCCGGTGCCCGACCAGATCGCCTACAGCCTGTCGAAATCGGCGCTGTGGCAGGCGACCGCGACGCTGGCGGTCGCGTTCGGGAACCGGGCGCGGGTCAATGCCGTGGCACCGGGGCTGACGATGGCGACCGAGGATTATTCGGCGGCGCAGGTCGAGCGGCTGGCGAAGCTTATGCCGCTCGGCGCGCTGCCGACGCCGGCGCAGATCGCCGACGCGGTGGTCTACCTCGCGCGCGCTGAGGCCGTCACCGGGCAGACGATCTTCGTCGACGGCGGCGCGCATCTGGCGCCGATGGCGCGCGATTTCGTAGCGTTGGAGCGGGATCAATAGCGTCATCCCAGCGAAAGCTGGGATCTCCATCGTCCTGTCAGAACGAGAGCGGCCCCAGCTTTCGCTGGGGCGACGATCATTAGTAGATATGCACCGCCTTGGTGACGAGATAGCCGTCCAGCCCCTCGGGCCCGCTCTCGCTGCCGAAGCCCGATTCCTTGATCCCGCCGAACGGCGTGTCGAGCGCCGAGATGACGAAGCTGTTGACCCCGACCATCCCGCTTTCGATCGTGTCCACGATGCGGTTGATGCGGCGGCCATTCTCGGTGAAGGCGAACGACGCGAGGCCGTAGGGCAGCCGGTTTGCCTGTTCGAGCGCCTCGTCCTCGGTGCCGAAGGGACGGATCAGCGCCATCGGGCCGAAGGGTTCGTGGTTCATCGCATCGGCCTCGATCGGCACATCGGCGATCGCGGTCGGCTGGAAGAAATAGCCGTCGCCCGTCGCTTCGCCGCCCGCGATCACGCGCGCGCCTTTCGCTTTGGCGTCGGCGACGAGCGCTTCCAATGCGGGGATGCGGCGCGCGTTGGCGAGCGGGCCCATCTGCGTGTCGGCGTCGAGGCCGCTACCGATCTTCACCTTTGCCGTCCGCTCGGCAAAGCCCTTCACGAAGGCGTCGTAGATCCCCTGCTGGACATAGAAGCGCGTCGGCGAAATGCAGACCTGTCCGGCGTTGCGGAACTTCTGCCATACGACCTTGTCGAGCGTGGCTTCGAGGTCGCAATCGTCGAACACCAGCACCGGGGCGTGGCCGCCGAGTTCCATTGTGATCCGCTTCACCCCGTCGGCGGCGAGCTTCATCAGATGCTTGCCGACCGCGGTCGAGCCGGTGAAGCTGACCTTGCGGATCACCGGGCTCGCCAGCAGATGCCGGCTGATCTGGTCGGGGTCGCCATAGATGAGCTGGACGACGTCGCCCGGGATGCCGGCGTCGGCGATGCAGCGCATGATTGCGCTGGTGCAGCCCGGAGTTTCCTCGGGCGCCTTCGCGATCACGACGCATCCGGCGGCGAGTGCCGGCGCGATCTTCTTGACCATCAGATTGACCGGGAAGTTCCACGGACTGAAGCCCGCGACCGGGCCGACCGGATGTTTGGTGACCATCGCGCGCTGGCCCGCCGGACGCTGGAGCACGCGGCCCTCGATGCGCTTGCCCTGTTCGGCGAAATAGTCGAACAGCCCGGCGGCCGACAGCACCTCGCCGCGCGCCTCGGCGATCGGCTTGCCCTGTTCGAGCGTCAGCAAGGTCGCGATATGGTCGACGCGCTCGCGGATAATGCCCGCGGCCTTGTGCATCAGCGCGGCGCGCTCGTCGGGGGTCTTCGCGCGCCATACCGGCCAGCCGCGTTCGGCGGCGGCGAGCGCTTCGTCGAGGTCGGCGGCGGTGGCAACCGGCAGCTCAGCGATCGTTCCCGCGGTAGCGGGGTTATAGACCGGCCGTTCGTCGCGCCCCTCGCCGCTCCGCCAGGCACCGTTGATGAAGAGCTGAAGGTCGGCGTCGTAGGTCGCGGTCATATAAGATCCTTGCTCAAGGAAATGGGGGGGACGGCGCCGATATAGGCCGTCTCAGCGATAGTTAAAGCTGATGCTGATCCGTTCGCCCTTGCCCGAGTGCGGCATCACTTCGTGGCGCAGCCAGCTTTCCCACAGGAAGGCGCGGCCGGCGGCGGGTTCGGCATAGATGAAGGGGTGCAGATGCTCGGGCGCATCGTCGGTGCGCCCCGGCGCGGCCATCAGCATCGCGAGGCGCGGATCCTCGAGCTTGAGCGCCCCCGATCCCGGCGGGACGGCGACATAGAAGGTGCCCGACACGATGCTGTGCGGGTGGATGTGGCCGCTGTGCGTACCGCCGGGTTTCAATATGTTGACCCACATACTGTCGAGCTTCAGCGGCTTTGCGAGGTCGAAGTGGCACGCCTTGGCGAAGGCTTTCACTTCCTTGTCGAGCAGGCGTTTCAGGTCGTGGAACGCGGGATCGCGCTCGGGCAGGTCGCCGAGGCTCGCGTAGCTGGTGTAACCCTTATAGCCGTGGTCGCGGCTCCAGCGCCGGCCCGCGCCATCCTCTTCGGCGAACAGGCGGCTGCTTTCCTCCAGCTCTTCGAGCAGGTCGGGCGTGCCGATATCGGCTTCGTAAAAATTGGTGGCGAAGAGCGTGCGAACGGGCATGATGCGCGCAAAGCACAGCCAATGTGCAAGAGCAAGGGAGACGAGGATGGCCGAGTTCGAACTGATCGCCGACGGATTGCGCTTTCCCGAGGCGCCGGTCGTGATGGACGATGGCAGCGTCATCGTCGTCGAGATCGAGGCGAAGCGCATCACGCGTTGCTGGCCCGGCGGCAGGAAGGAGGTCATCGCGACCCCCGGCGGCGGCCCCAACGGCCTCGCGATCGGCCCCGACGGCAAGCTCTATTGCTGCAACAACGGCGGGTTCAACTATGTCGAGGCGAATGGCTATCTCACGCCGCATGGCATCGCCGAGGATTATTCGGGCGGGCGGATCGAGCGCATCGATATCGAAACGGGCGCGGTCGAGGTGTTGTACAAATCGGGCGACCATGGTGTCACCTTACGCGGCCCGAACGACATCATGTTCGATGCCCACGGCGGCTTCTGGTTCACCGATCATGGCAAGGTCGATTATGCCGCGCGCTGCCACGATATCGTGGGTATCTTTTACGCCAAGGCCGACGGCAGCTTCATCGAGGAAGTGATCTTCCCGAGCTATAACCCCAATGGCATCGGCATCTCGCCCGACGGCAGCAAGCTTTACGCCGCCGAAACCTACACCTGCCGCCTGACCCAGTTCAACATCATCGCGCCGGGCAAGGTCGATGACAGTGCGGGACCCGGCGGACCCGGAATCCCGCTCTATCGCCCCGCGGGCTATAAATTCTTCGACAGCCTCGCGATGGAGGCGAACGGCAATATCTGCGTCGCGACGATCGGCGAGTGCGGGATTTCGGTCGTCGGACCCGACGGGGCGCTCGTCGAATTTGTCGCGACCGACGATATTTTCACGACCAACATCGCCTTCGGCGGACCCGACCGGCAGGATGCGTACATCACCCTGTCGGGCACCGGCCGCCTGGTGAAGACGCGTTGGGCCAGACCGGGGCTGCAACTGCAGTACTGACCCCGCGCCCGTTGGGGAGGTGGGAATGCGGATTTTATCGATGGCGGCGCTGCTGATCGCGGCGCCCGCAAGTGCGCAGGGGCTGAACGCCGAACAGGCCGATGCCATCGTCAAGGGCTGCGCCGCGCATGCGCGCGCCAAAAGCCAGAGCCATGCAATCGCGGTCGTCGATACGGGCGGGCAACTCGTCGCCGCGTGGCGGATGGATGGCAACGGGTTTGGCAGCATGGAATTCTCGATTGAAAAGGCGCGTGCCGTCGCGGCGTGGGGCTTTCCCACGAGTGGGATGGAGGAAGCGGTCAAAGGCACGCCGGGTTTTGCCGATGCGCCTCACGTCGTCCCCGTCCCCGGCGGCATCCCCGTCTTCTCCGCCGACGGCCGCACCCGGCTCGGCGGGATCGGCGCATCGGGCGAGGCACCTGCGGACGATGCCGCTTGCGCCGCCGCCGGGATCGCGGCAGCAGGGCTGAAGTCGGAGCGCGCTCGCTGACTGTCACGGCGCGTCGCCCGCAACAGGGAGGCCGCCAATGCACCGCGAAACCCACGCCGTCACGCGGATCGGCTGGCTGCGCGCCGCGATCCTCGGCGCCAACGACGGGATCGTGTCGACCGCCAGCCTGATCGCGGGCGTCGCGGCGGCGGGCGTTGCGCCCTCGTCGATCCTCGTCACCGGCACGGCGGGCCTCGTTGCAGGCGCGATGTCGATGGCGGCGGGCGAATATGTGTCGGTGAGTTCGCAGGGCGACGCCGAAAGGGCCGATGTCGAGCTGGAGAAACGGCATCTCGCGGCGGACCCCGAGTATGAGCTCGAGGAACTCACGCAAATTTACGAACAGCGCGGACTCGACCGCCCGCTCGCTGAGGAGGTCGCGGCACAGCTCACCGCACATGATGCGCTCAAGAGCCACTTGCGCGACGAACTGGGACTCACCCGCGAAATGGCGGCGCGGCCGGTGCAGGCGGCCGGCGCCTCGGCCGCAAGCTTCGCGGTCGGTGCCGCGCTACCGCTCGCGACCGTGATGCTCGACCGCGGCGATTCGTTGCCGTTTACGGTCTCGGCGGCATCGCTCGTCTTCCTTGCCATCCTCGGCGCGCTCGGCGCGTGGGCGGGCAATGCACCGATGCTGCGCCCGGTTATCCGGGTCACCTTCTGGGGTGCGATGGCCATGGCGGTGACGATCGCGATCGGGTCGCTGCTCGGAACGACGGTGGGCTGAGAAATATCATGTGCCCCTGCGAAGGCAGGGGCCCATCTCCGGTGGGCGCTATTTGAACCGGCAGGAGATGGTCAGTATCGGGTTGAACATGCCCCGCATGTTCAAGGATCGTCCGGGGGACGATCCGACCCGATGCTCCTTCGCGGGGACACGATAGTTTTTGCCTATCGCCGCTCCAGCCATTCGCGGAGCGCAACGGCGTTGTTTCGCTGCTCGCTCTTCGCGGCATAGAGCAAGGTCACTGGCCCCGCCTGTGCCGCGGCGTCGAGGGTGAAGAGCGCCGTCTTGACGTCCTCGCCGCCCGCGTCGAGTTCGGCGAAATAGTCGAGCCGGAACGCATCCCACGCTTCGTCCGAATCGGCGGTCTCACCATGGAAACGCTTGCGCAGCCCGTCGCTCGGCGACAGCGGCTTGAGCCATACCGCCAGCGCCGCTTTCTCCTTCGACACGCCGCGCGGCCACAGCCGGTCGACGAGGAAGCGAGTCCCGTCGCCGGGACCGGCCGGTTCGTGGATGCGTTTGACCGCGATTGTCAGGGACGGTGCCATCTGTATGACTATCGGTCATCCCGCATTCGCGGGCAAGACAATCGGAGGGGTCCGAATATGAGCGCAAAGAGCTGGGCGATCGACATCGATCGCGACGATATTACGCAAGCTGATTTGGTCGAGGACGCCAATGCGCCGCTCGCGCCGGGTCAGGTGCGCGTGCATCTGGGCAGCTATGCGATGACCGCGAACAACATCACTTACGCGGTGTTCGGCAAGCCCGCGGGGCTGTTCGGCAATGATCAGGGCTATTGGGATTTCTTCGCCGAGCGCGACACACCGGGCCGCCTGCCCGTCTGGGGCTTTGCGACGGTGACCGAAAGCACGGCCGAGGGCGTCGCGGTCGGCGACCTTTTCTATGGCTATTATCCGATGGCGAGTGATGCGGTGCTGACCGTCGGCAAGGCGGGACCGGGCGGCTTCACCGATGTCACGCCGCGCCGCACCACCCTGCCCCCCATCTATAACAATTATCAGCGGATCGAGGCGCTGCCCGATTATCGCGCCGCCGACCATGATTATTGGCCGGTGTTCCGCCCGTTGTTCCTCACCGGCTGGCTGATCGCCGACCAGTTCGAGGATGAGGGCGATTATGGCGTCCAGCAGATTTTGATCGCGAGCGCGTCGAGCAAAACCGCGATCGGCCTCGGCTTCGCACTCAAGCTGCGTACCGACCGCCCCGAAACGATCGGCCTGACGAGCGCCGCCAATGTCGAGGCGCTCGCGGCGCAAGGCATCTACGACCGCGTGATCAGCTATGACCAGATCATGACGCTGAATGCATCGACCCCCGCAGCGCTCGTCGACATGGCGGGCAATGGCGCGGTGACACGTGTGGTGCACAGCCATTACGGGAACAACCTCAAAGCCTCGATCATCGTCGGCAAGTCGCACTGGGATGCGCAGGTCGACGGCGAAGGACTGCCCGGCCCCGAACGGCAGGGCTTTTTCGCGCCGGGCCGCAGCCAGAAGCGGATCGCCGATTGGGGCGGGGCAGCGTTCGGGCAGAAGATCGCCGAAGCCTGGCTCGCCTTCATGGACGTTGCACCGCGGCTGACTTCGGTCGATAAACGCAGCGGCGGCGACGCGGCGCTCGCCGCCTATCGGGAGATGCTCTCGGGACAGGCCGACCCCAAAAAAGGGATCGTCATCGTTCCATGAGGGCTGGGGCGACCAGCCCCTTTTCTCACCGCAAGAAAGGATCGGCCATGCTTCGCATGCTTGTTTTCGCCACCTCGCTCGCGCTCCTGCTTCCGGCGGGCGCCGCGCTTGCCGAAACGCCCAAGGCCGCACCCGCGCACAAACCCGATCTCGCCGACCGCGTAGCGGGCACCTATAAGGGCGACGTCATTTCCGATGCCCGCGGATCCTCGAAAAATGGCGTCACGATCACCGTGACACGCACGGGGCCGAACAAGGTCGAAATCAAGTCGAGCTATGCGCGCATCCCGACCGTCACCATCCCGCTGGAAAAGGCAATGGACGCAATCCTCGCCGCGAGCGGACCCTATGTCTTTCTGCTCGATACCATACGCTCGCCCGACCGGCTCGACCTCACTATCGATGATGCGAGCTGGTCGGGCCAGCGCGTCGCGACGCCGCCCGCGAAGAAATAAGGAAAAGCGATGTTGATCGTCGGAAGCCCCGTGTCGCCCTATGTGCGCAAGATCCTCGCGATCCTGCATCTGAAGGGGCTCGATTACGAACTCGATCCGATCACGCCCTTTTACGGCAACGACGAATTTTCGAAGCTGAGCCCGCTGCGCCGCATCCCGGTGCTGGTCGACGGCGACCTTGTCATCAACGATTCGACCGTGATCGCCGAATATCTCGACGAAGCCTACCCTGCTGTCCCGGTGCTGCCCAAGAGCCCGCGCGAACGGGCACAGGCACGCTGGATCGAGGAATATGCCGACAGCCGGCTCGGCGACCTCTGCATCTGGAGCCTCTTCTTTCCGAAGATTGTTGCGCCGCACGTCTTCAAGCGTCCGCCCGACGAGGCGGCAATCGCGAAGATCACCGACACCGACCTGCCCGAAGCGATCGACTGGATCGACGAACGCGCGCCGGTCGACGGCTTCCTGTTCGGCGACGCGGTCGGCATCGCCGACCTCGCCGTCGCCTGTCCGCTGCGCAACGCCGCGATTGCCGGCTGGACGCCCGACGCAGCGCGCTGGCCGAAAACCGTGGCATGGCTCGATCGCATCGCCGCGCTCCCCTGCTATGCGCGCACCCTCGCCTTCGAACCCGCGATCCTCGCGACGCGCGCCGATGGGCGCCGCGCCGCGCTCGAAGCGGCGGGCGTGAAGGTCGCCGAACAGAGCTTCGGCACCGACAATCCGCGCGCCAGCATCATGCTGCGCTGATCCTTCCAACTCTCCCAACGACAGGAACCATCCATGGGTCGCTTCACGACCGTGATCTTCGATTTCGGCGGCGTCATCACCGCCTCGCCCTTTGAGGCGTTCAACCGGCTGGAGGAAGAACGCGGGCTGCCACGCGATTTCGTCCGCCGCGTCAACGCGGCCAACCCCGACGGCAATGCCTGGGCGAAGTTCGAGCGTGCCGAGATCGATGCCGCGGCGTTCGACGCGCTGTTCGCCGAGGAGGCGCGCTCGCTGGGGCATGAGCTGGAAGGCGAAGCCGTGCTGGCGGTCATCGCGGGCGCGGTGCGTCCGGCGATGGTTGCGGCGCTCGATACGCTGAAGGATCGCGGCTTCACCATCGCGTGCATCACGAACAATGTGCCGGGCGGCAAGATGGGCGTTCTCGGCGCAGGGATGACGCGCAGCGCGGAAGCCGCGATCGAAGTCGCCGACATCATGGCGCGCTTTGCGCATGTGATCGAATCGAGCAAGGCGGGGGTACGCAAACCCGACCCGCGGATTTATGAGATGATGTGCGAGAAGTTGGGCGTCGAGCCTGGCGAATGCATCTATCTCGACGACCTCGGGATCAACTGCAAACCCGCGAGCCAGCTTGGCATGCACGCGATCAAGGTGACGAGCGGCGAACAGGCGCTTGCCGACCTGTCGGCGGCGCTGGGGATCGAGCTGTCCTGACGATCGATCGGCTACGGATGGCAGCTTTGGGGTGGTTAGCGGTCTGGCGGCTTTGCGCCTTTAGAACCAGTGTGTAGCCACTGGCGTTTATGTCGTCCGTGGCACTCGAGGATCTAATGATGCTGTGGGCTGGACTCGACACCGGCTTCTTTGCTCACGACGGGGCTTGAACCCGCGACCTATCCCACGTCGTTCCAGGGATCGCGCTACCACCTGCGCCACGTTGCAAAGTTGTCCCCGACGAAGGGACTGCGCTTCCTTCAGCGCCGCCACAGCTGGCAAATGATAGACGGATGCAGTTACGTCGGCAATGCGGGAGGAATTTAGAGACGCCGACGTCCGCAATCGGTCGATTGCCGCCGTTCGGCTCAGACCACCGCCTCCGCAAGGTTCAGCTTTGCCGCGCGCTCGAAGATCTGCGTGAGGACAGGCTCGGTATCCGCAACGCGCATCGCGACGTGAAACTCGACGGGCGCCAGCGTCGGCATGCCGTCGATCTCCACCAGCGCGCCACTCGCGATTTCGCCGCGCACCATCGGTTGCGGGAAGATGCCGATGCCCCCGCCCGCCTTCGCGATGTCGATCATCGTGCGCGCGTTGTTGCAGAGGTTGAGCGATTTCTGCGCGATGCGCGACGCCGCGATCGCCTCGCGCATCCGGCCATGGATCGGCGAATGGCTGGCGAGCGACCAGACCGGAAGCGCGGCTTCACCCGCCGCAAAGGCCGACGCGACCGCGGGGCTCGCGAGCCAGACGAGTTCGACCGCGCCGATCGGGCTCGTTTTCAGCGCCGGATGCGCGATCGGTCCCGCGGCAAAGGCGATGTCAGTGCGCCCGGTGAGCAGCTGCTGGATCAGGTTCGCGGTGAGGTCGATTTCGATTTCGAGCCCGACATTCGGCATATCGGCCTTCAATCCCGCGACGAAGGCGGGAAGGCAGCTCGCCGCCGCAATCTCGCCCGCGCCGATGCGCACGACGCCGCTCGCCTCGCCATAGCCGCCGCTGCCGAGCAGCGCGACCTGCATGTCGCGGAGCAGCGGGTCGCAGTCGCGCACCAGCTTGCGCCCCGCCGCGGTGAGCGACATCGCGCGCCCCTCGCGGCGGAACAGCGCGGTGCCGAGGCGCTGTTCGAGCTCGCGCATCCGCGCCGACACCGTCGGCTGGGTGGTGTTGAGCCGTTCGGCCGCGGCCGAAAAGGTGCCGAGCCGGTCGATCCAGAGCAGGGTTTCGAGGTGATAGAGCGAGACGCGATTGATAGACATTGTCTATGTATAATCCAAAAATCGAACAATTAGAATTGATGGATCAAATGCGCCAAGGTCGCGCGCGAAATCATTCAGGAGAGCCGTCCCATGGGGAAGAAGCAATATCCCGACGCCGCCGCCGCCCTCGAAGGATTGCTGTTCGACGGCATGCAGATTTGCGCAGGCGGTTTCGGCCTTTGTGGCATCCCCGAGCGGCTGATCGACGCGATCCGCGATGCGGGGACGAAGAACCTCACCATCGCCAGCAACAACGCCGGGATCGACGGCGAAGGGCTCGGCAAGCTGCTCCGTACCAAGCAGGTCAAGAAGATGATTTCGTCGTATGTCGGCGAGAACAAGGAATTCGAGCGGCAATATCTGGCGGGCGAGCTCGAGGTCGAATTCTGCCCGCAGGGCACGCTCGCCGAGCGTTGCCGCGCGGGCGGCGCGGGCATTCCCGGTTTCTACACCAAGACCGGCGTCGGCACGCTTGTTGCTGAGGGCAAGGAAGTGAAGAATTTCGACGGGCAGGATTATATCCTCGAACGCGGCATCTTCGCCGATCTCGCGATCATCAAGGGGTGGAAGGCCGACGAGAGCGGCAACCTGATTTTCCGCAAGACCGCGCGCAACTTCAACCAGCCGATGGCAACCGCGGCGAAGATCTGCGTCGCCGAGGTCGAGGAAATCGTTCCCGTCGGCAGCCTCGACCCCGATGCGATCCACCTGCCGGGCATTTATGTGAAGCGCCTCGTCCTTGGTGCGCCGTACGACAAGAAGATCGAATTCCGCACGACGCGCCCGCGCGAGACGGCGTGATGCGCGGCTTCGCCATTGGCGCCGCGCTGCTCCTTGCCGGGTGCGCCAGCGCGCCGGCCGAGGTCGCGACGGCGCCGGCCCCGCCCTCACCCGCCGAAGCCACCAAGCCGCCGGTCCAGCTGCAATATCTCTATGGCTCGCCCGAGGCGGCGGTCGCCGTGCGCGCGACCAACGCGCGGATCGCCGACTATGGCGTGTGGCGGATCAAGGCGCGGCCGAAGGACAGCGTTGTGCTCGCGGCGGGTGCGACGATGGATGCGCCGGCGTTCGAGCCATGCGGCGACAAGCCCTTCGCCGCGGTGTTCGACGCCGACGAGACGCTGATCTGGAACCTCGGGCCGATGCGCCATTTCGCGCAATCCGCCTATGATCCGAAAATCTGGGACCAGTGGGAAAAGACCGGTGCGGGCAAAGCAGCCGCGATGCCCGGCTCGGTCGAGATGGTGAACAAGCTCCGCGCCGCGGGGATCACCGTCATCGCCAACACCAACCGCAGCGCCGCCAATGCCAGGGGCAGCGAGGATACGCTGCGCGCCGCCGGGCTCGGCGCGTTCAAGCATGGCGAGACTTTGTTCCTGATGGGCGACTATGCCGACGGATCGAGCAAGGACGGACGCCGCGCGGCGATCGCGTCGAAATATTGCGTCATCATTTTGGGCGGCGACCAGCTCGGCGATTTCAGCCAGCAGTTCAACGTCAAGGACCTGCCCGCAGCGCAGCGCATGGCGCTCGCGACGAGCGCTGGCGCCAACGCACTCTGGGACAAGGGCTGGTTCCTTTTCCCCAACCCCGTCTACGGCCCATGGGAAAAACTGGGCTGGGACGACGCCTTCCCCTCCGACAAGCAATGGGAGCCGAAATAATGGCCTGGACGCGTGATGACATGGCGGCGCGCGCCGCGAAGGAACTGCAGGACGGCTATTACGTCAACCTTGGCATCGGCATCCCGACCCTGGTCGCGAACCATATCCCGGCGGGGATGACGGTCACGCTCCAGTCCGAAAACGGCATGCTCGGCATCGGGCCCTTTCCGTTCGAAGGCGACGAAGACCCCGACCTGATCAACGCCGGCAAGCAGACGATCAGCGAGCTGCCGCAGTCGGCTTACTTCAGCTCGTCGGACAGTTTCGCGATGATCCGCGGCGGGCATATCGACCTCACCGTATTGGGCGCGATGGAGATTGCCGAGAACGGCGACATCGCCAACTGGATGATCCCGGGCAAGATGATCAAGGGCATGGGCGGCGCGATGGACCTCGTCGCCGGGGTCAAGAAGATCATCGTCGTGATGGAGCATAACGCCAAGGACGGCAGTCCCAAGTTCATCCCCGAATGCACGCTGCCGCTGACCGGCAAGAATGTCGTCGACATGATCATCACCGACCTCGCGGTGTTCAAGCGCGACGACCATGACAGCCCGTTCAAGCTGATCGAGCTGGCGGCGGGCGTGACGGCGGAGGACGTCGCCGCGAAAACGACGGCGCATTATATTGCATAATGTCGCGGCCAATCCCGGCTCCGCCTGGCTGATCGTCGGCGGGTGGCTGTCGGTTCTGGCCGCGCTGCTCCATATCGCGTGTATTTTCGGCGGTCCCGACTGGTATCGTTTTTTCGGCGCGGGCGAAGGCATGGCGCGTGCGGCGGCGCGCGGCGACCTGCACCCGACGCTGATCACGCTCGCGATCGGCGCCGTCTTGCTGATCTGGGCCGCCTATGCCTTTTCGGGCGCCGGTTCGCTCCCGCGCCTGCCGCTGCTGCGGACGGGGCTGATCGTCATCGCGTCCATCTATCTGCTCCGCGGACTGATTTTTGTGCCGCTCCATCTGTGGCGTCCGCAACATACCGACAGTTTCGCGATCTGGTCTTCGCTGATCGTCTTTGTCTATGGCGCGATCTACGCCGTGGGGACATTCAAGGCCTGGCGCCATCTTGCGCCCTGAGGGGTGACGGCCGCGGAAGTCGCCGCTAAGACGGCCGCCAATTATGAGGTCGCAGTCTAAATCCAAGTCCAGGAAGCCAGTTTTCACCTATCTCATCGCGATCGTCGCTTTGGGCCTTGTGGGCTGGTTTGGCATTCACGCGCTCGGCGGGAAGCACCCGCTTGCGAGCGTCGCAATCCCGATCAAGGCGCCCGAGAACCTGCCCGACACCCCCGCCGAATGGCGCGGCCGAATCGACTATCAAGCGCTCGACCGGCAACTCGCCGACCTGTCGCAGCGGCCCGAGATGGCGGGGCTGGCGGTAGCAGTAGTCGAAGACGGCGAACTGCGTTTCGTCCGCACCTATGGCTTTTCCGACAAGGCGACCGGGGCGCAGGTCACGCCGCAAACGCTGTTCCGCTGGGCGTCGGTTTCCAAAACCGCGACGGGCGTGCTGGCGGCCGCGCTGGCCACCGACGGCGCGGTCGATCTGGCGCGTCCGGTCGCCGGCCTCGGCACATCGCTACGCTTGCCCGGCGGCGCCGAGACGCATGTCACGCTGGACGAGCTGCTGTCGCAGCGCACCGGCCTCACCAAGAACGCCTATGACGAGAAATTGGAGGAAGGGCAGAACCCGGCGGCGCTGCGCGCGAGCCTCGCCGCCGCACCGCTGCAATGCGAACCCGGCACCTGCCACACCTATCAGAATATCGCCTTCGATGCCGCGAGCGAGATATTGGCGCGCGCCGCGAACGAGCCGTTCGGCAAGGCAGTCGAGGACCGGTTTTTCCGCCCGCTCGGCATGGTCAGCGCAGGGTACGGGATGGATCGGCTGACGGGCGCCAAGGATTGGGCAAAACCGCACCGCGGCGCGCAGGTCCGCCCGATCAAGGAAGCCTATTGGCGCGTTCCGGCGGCCGCGGGGGTCGAAAGCGACATCGTCGATTTCGCCACATGGATGCAGGCGATGATGGGGAAGCGCCCCGATGTGCTGCCGGCGCCGGTGTTGCAGCTTGCCCATCGCCCGCGCGTCGGCACGGGGCGGCTCTATGGTGGCGCCTTGCGGGCTGCCACGGGCGATGCCGCCTATGGCCTCGGCTGGCGGAGCTTCACCTACGGCGGCAGCCGGCTCGAAGGCCATTCGGGGGCAGTCGAGGGCTATCGCGCGACGCTGATTTTCGAACCCGCGACGCGGACGGGTGTTGTCGCGCTGTGGAACAGCGATTGGGGATTTCCCTTCCGCATCCCGTTCACGGTAATCGACAGCTATCACAAGCGCGACGATGCGGGCTGGCTCGACCTTAGCGAATTGCCCGCGCCCGCGGGGAGCGCTGCGAAGGCGGCTCCGGTTGCCGCGGAGCCGAAAGGGTAACCGCCTTCCCCCCCGTCCGCAGCCTGTGTATGAGGCGCGCGGACAAGGCCGAGAGGAGATTCATCGATGCGCGTACTGCTGACCGGATCATCGGGTTGGCTGGGGCGCTATCTGGCTCCGCTCCTCGCCCAAAACGGCCATGACGTCACCGGGCTCGACGTTGTGCCCGGAACGCATACGCACGTCATCGGCACCGTCGCTGACCGCGCGCTGATCGACCGAACGATGGGCGAGCATGGCATCGAGGCGGTGATCCACGGCGGCGCGCTGCACAAACCCGACATCGTCCGTTATCCGCGCCAAGCCTTTGTCGACGTCAATGTCAGCGGCACGCTCAATCTGATCGAGGCGGCGGTCGCGGCGGGGAACGACCGCTTCCTCTTCACCTCGACCACCTCGCTGATGATACGCGCCGATGTGCGCGAAGGCGCGGGCGAGGCGGGCGCGTGGTGGATGGACGAGGATTTCGGTCCGATCGAACCGCGCAACATTTACGGAATCACCAAGCTCGCCGCCGAGCAGGCGTGCAGGCTGGTGCACCGCGAACATGGTATCGCGGTGGCGATCCTGCGCACCGGACGCTTCTTCCCCGAGGATGACGACACGCACGAAGCCCCCGGCGGCGAGAATCTCAAGGCCAATGAATTGCTCAACCGCCGTCTGACGGTCGAGGATGCCGCCGCGGCGCATCTCGCCGCGCTCGAAGCCGCGCCCGAGATCGGCTGCGACACTTTCATCCTCTCGGCGCCGCCGCCCTTCGTGCGCGAAGAGGCCGAGGAGCTTGCGCGCGATGCACGCGCGGTGATCGCGCGCCATCATCCCGACGCTGCCGAGCTCTATGCCGCCAAAGGCTGGGTACTCCCCGAGATCATAGACCGCGTTTACGATCCGTCGCGCGCCGAGCGCCGCTTCGGGTGGCGCGCCGCGACCGATTTCGGCAGCGTGCTCGCCGCACTGCGCGAAGGCGCCGAACTGCCGTTCGCGCACGACCCCGACTATACTTCCCCCATCATCGCACAGGAGCGCCAGGCATGTATGTGCTGATCACCGCCAACCGCAATTATTCGAGCTGGTCGCTGCGCCCCTGGGTGCTGATGCGCGCGCTGGAAATCGCGTTCGAGGATCAGATCGAACCCTTCACCAACCCGATCAACTATGACGAGTTCCGCAGCTTCTCACCGACCGGACAGGTGCCCGCACTGCTCGACGAAGGACGGACGGTTTATGATTCGCTGGGCATCACGCTCTATCTCGCCGACCGGCACGAGGGTGTATGGCCGGTCGACCCCGATGCGCGCGCCTGGGCGCAATGCGCGACGGCGGAAATGCACAGCGGCTTTTCGGCGCTGCGCAACGATTGCACGATGAATGTCGGCGTTCGCGTAACGCCGAAACCGCCGTCGGGCGCGCTTCGGCTCGACGTCGCACGCATCCGCGAATTGTTCGCCGAGGGCCTGTCGCGCTTCGGCGGCCCCTTCCTCGCGGGCGACCGTTTTACCGCGGTCGATGCTTTCTTCGCCCCTGTCGCCTTCCGTATCCGCACCTATGGCCTCGACGCCGGCGCCGGACAGGCGTGGGTCGACCATGTGCTTGCGCAGCCGGCGATGGTCGAATGGGAACGGCAGGCGCTTGCCGAAAGCTGGCGCGAGGAGGGTCACGAGGCGGAATTGATGGCAGCGGGGGTGATTACCGCCGATTACCGGACGGCCTAGTCGGCAAGCGCCTCGCGCACCACCGCGACCCCCGCCGCGCGCTGTGCCTTCAGCTCGGCCTTCAGCTTCGCCGGATCGCGCGCGAGGACGAAGCCGAAGCTGACTCCGCCTTCCTTGCCGAGCGTGGCATGGTGGAGTTTGTGCGCCTGC